>DASXTQ010000093.1:0-80645 GCA_036505295.1 Candidatus Eiseniibacteriota bacterium | reverse complement strand
TACCGCCTCCGCGATCAGGTTTCGTTGGGCGTTTCGTGGAACGGACAGATCGCGAGCAGCCGGAACGCGGTGTACAACGGCCGACTCGAGCTTCGGAGCTACTTCTGATGAAGCGTCTCCTCACCCTCGCGTCGGTGTCGGTCGCGCTCCTCGCGGGGTACGCCGAGATTGCGGGCGCTTCGATCCCGCTGGCGCCCCGGGCGCTGGAGCAGGCGGTGCCGCGCTACGAGCTCGAGGTCGGACCCGGAGCGGATTCGCTCCTCAACATATCTTCCGCCGACTCCTCCCGCGCCGTCGCCGAAGGCGAGTCCACCGGAGACTCGCTCCGACCCTCGGTGCTCTGGACACGCGACGAGCTGCAAACGCTCGCAGCTCGCGTCCGCGATCGCCTCCTCGCTCGGGGCGCGATCAGCTCCGTGGTGCGGCTCACGCTCGCGCCGGGAGCCGCGGACGGGAGAGGCGTGGCGAGAATCGCGATCGAGCGTCGCCCGGCCCCGTCGCGGGTCATCGCGGTCGTGCGCGGCGCAGAGGAGGTCGTTCCGGACGCGGCCGGGACGTTCCGGCGCGCGAGCGGTGGGGGCGGGGAGCCCGGCGCGATCCTCGCCGGGCTCGAGGCGATCCGGGACGAGGCCCAGGCGAAGGGGCGCTTCGGCGCGGAGGCGACGCTCGACTCCATCGTCCTCGCCGATTCGGCGACCGCGCGGATCCACGTCTCCTTGCGCTGTGGCCCGCCGGTGACGCTCGATAGCCTCGATCTGGGGGGCTCCGCGATGCGTCCCTCGGTGGTGGCATCGATCTCGGGTCTCAGGAAAGGGAGCGTGCTCACCCCCACCTTGCTGGACGACGCCCGGGCGAGGCTCCAGGCGAGCGAGCTCTTCTCGTCGGTCGGGCTCATCGAGGTCGAGGCGGGGGCGGAGCCCGGACGCGCCCGCGTCGTGGCGCCGGTCGTTGAGAATCGTTTGAGCCGTTTCGAAGGAGCCGTAGGGGTTCAGAACGGCGGCGGAATCACGGGGCTCTTCGATCTGGCGCTCGGGAATATTGGGGGGAGTGGACGGTCGGCGGGCGCCAAGTGGGCCGGATTCGGCGCGGGCCGGTCCGACTACGCCGCGCGCTACCGCGAGCCTTCGTTGTTTCGGTCGGGGCTCGACGCGCAGGTCGCGCTCGAGGCTCAGGTCGCGGATTCCCTCTACACCCAGACCCGGTGGTCGCTCGAGCTATCCGGCCGTCCCGCCGCGAACGCCAGGGCTGCGGCGGCGCTCCGCCGGAGCGGCAGCGCCTACACCGGCGCGGGCCGTGGCACGAGCGCGACGTGGTCGGTCGAGGGACGCGTTACGTGGCGCAAGCTTCTGCCCCTGGAGAATCCAACCCGCGGCTTCGGTGCGACGCTTGCAGGGGAGGTGGGGCGGCGCGTCGAATCCTATCCGGGATACGCGCGGACCTCGCGCGGGGTGCTCAAGGGAACGCTGACCTGGGAAGCGGTCCAGCCGACCGGGACCGGGGGCGCCCTCTATGCCGCGATGCGCGCGGAACGGGTCGATTTCGGAGGGGGGGCGCTCCCCGCGGAGGAGCTTCGCTTCCTCGGCGGAAGCGAAGGGCTGCGCGGCCATCGCGATCGCGCGTTCGGGGGAGACCGGGTGCTGGGGATGACGCTGGAGCATCGCTGGATCACGGGGCCGCGCGGCGGCCGCGTTTTTCTTTTCGTGGACGGCGCGCGTCACGATCTCGGGGTTCCCGTGGAAGCGGGTAGCGCGCGCGGGAACGTGGATCTCGGAGCCTCGCTCGCTCGAACGGAGTTGAGTCCCGGCTGGGAGTTCGGATACGGTGCGGGCCTGAGGAGCCCGACACGGGCCGGAACCATCGGAATCGAGCTGGGGCTAAAGCCCGGGGCCCCGCTCCGGGAGGGCAAACTGCACCTTCACTACGCGACCGACTGGTGACCCAAACCGTCGAGCGACAAATCGAGAGCCTCCGGCGGAAGATCGAGCGCCACGACCATCTCTATCACGTCCTGGGCGAGCCGGAGATCTCGGACCGCGAGTACGACAAGCTCCTGCGCGAGCTGAATGATCTCGAGGAAGCGCACCCCGAATACCGGGACCCCGATTCACCCACGCAGCGCGTGTCCCGCGGACTCCTGCCGGGCTTCCAGACGGCTCGCCATTCCGTTCCGATGCTGAGCCTCGACAACACGTACTCGCTCGAGGAGCTGGAGCAGTTCGACGCGCGCGTCCGGCGCCTGCTTGAGAAGGAGAACGTGGAATATGTGATCGAGCCCAAGGTGGACGGCGTCGCGGTCGCGCTCCGCTATCGCGACGGACGGTTCGTGCTGGGGTTGACCCGGGGGGATGGGACCGAGGGGGACGACATCACAGCTAATCTCCGGACCCTTCGCTCCGTTCCGCTCCGGGTCCCGGCGCGCGAAGCCCCCGGAGAGCTCGAGGTCCGCGGCGAGGTCTACATGGAGACCCGCGCGTTCGAGAAGCTGAACGAGCGACGGGTCGCCGCGGGACAGAATGCCTTCATGAATCCGCGCAACGCGACGACCGGAAGCCTCAAGACCCTCGATACCTCGGAAGTGGCGAAGCGTCCCCTCCAGATCTATCTCTTCCAGCTCGTGCGTCCGGAGCGCCACGGATTGAAGACGCAGTTTGAGTCGATCGAATTCGTGTCCCGCCTCGGGCTCCGGGTCAACCCGGCCAATTCGCTCGCGCGCGGGTGGGAAGAGCTCCGCCGCGAGTGCGAGCGATGGGATACGAAGCGGGAGAAGCTCCCGTACGGCACGGACGGACTGGTGATCAAGGTAAACTCCTTCCGCGAGCAGGAGGCGCTGGGGTTCACCGCGAAGAGCCCGCGCTGGGGGATCGCGTACAAGTTTGGCGCCCACGAGGCGGAGACAACGCTGAAAGACATCGAGCTGCAAGTGGGCCGGACCGGCGTGGTGACACCGGTCGCAATATTGGAGCCGGTCACGCTCTTGGGGACGGTCGTGGCCCGGGCGACTCTCCACAATCAGGACGAGATCGAGCGGAAGGATTTCCGGGTCGGCGACCGCGTCATCATCGACAAGGGCGGGGACGTGATTCCCAAGGTGCTGCGCGTGGTACCGGGGGGAAAGCGGCGCGGCCCCAAGTTCGTCATGCCCTCGAAGTGTCCGGTCTGCGGAACGCCGCTCGTGCGGGATCCGGAGATGGCCGCCGTCCGGTGCGAGAACCTTTTCTGCCCCGCGCAGGTGAGGCGGCGGATCGTCCACTTCGCGAGCCGGGGCGCGCTGGATATCGAGGGGCTCGGGTGGAAGACGGTCGATTGGCTCGTGGACGCGGCTCTCGTGGAGGACCCCGCCGATCTCTACGACCTCCGCG
This sequence comes from Candidatus Eiseniibacteriota bacterium, assembly GCA_036505295.1. Taxonomy (GTDB): domain Bacteria; phylum Eisenbacteria; class RBG-16-71-46; order SZUA-252; family SZUA-252; genus WS-7. The sequence continues at coordinate 77,286 of DASXTQ010000093.1, read as the reverse complement.
CCGAGGATCTCGTGAAGCTTCCGGGCATGGGCGAGAAGTCGGCCGCGAATCTCCTCGCCGGGATCGAGCGAAGCAAGTCGGCGCCGCTCGACAGGCTGCTGGTCGCGATCGGGATCCGGCATGCCGGCGCGCGCATCGCGCAGATCCTGGCCGAGCACTTTGGATCGCTGGACGCGCTGGAGAAAGCGGACGAGGAGGCCCTTCTCGAGATCGATGCGATCGGTCCCGAGATCGCTTCGAGCGTCGTTTCCTTCTTCAGCTCCAAGGTCGGCAGGACGTTCGTCCAGAAGCTGCGGCACGCGGGGGTGAATCGCGAATCGAAAGCGCCGCGTCGCGCGGCGAGCACCGGTCCGTTCGCGGGAAAGACGTTCGTTCTGACCGGCACGCTCGAGGATCTTACGCGCGAGGACGCGGCGCGCCTCATCCAGGAAGCGGGGGGGAAGGTTACTTCCTCCGTCAGCTCGAAGACGGACGCGGTGGTCGCGGGCTCGGACCCGGGGTCGAAGCTCGACAAGGCGCGCGCGCTGGGAATCGAGGTATGGGACGAGAGCCGCCTCATGACCGCGCTCAAGAAGGCCGGCGTCGTGCCCGCGACGCGGTAGCGCCGGAGCGAATGCCGCGGGCTTTGAGCCCGCCCCGATCCGGTCCGCCGCTCGTTGACTTCTCGCCTCTGGTCCCGTAGCTTGAGATTCGGACCCGCGTCCGACCTCATGGCTACTACCGAACGACATTCCAACGAGTTGCTGGACCTGGCCCTCGAGCGCCTCAGCCGCGGGGAGAGGGGCTGGGAAGACCGCCCCGGGCAGCGGGAGATGGCGCTGCTCTGGTCCGAAACGCTCGAGCAGGGCGGCACGCTGCTCGTCGAGGCGCCCACCGGCATCGGCAAATCGCTCGCGTACCTTCTTCCCGCCCTCCTCCGCCGCGTCCGAGGGTCCGGCCCGGTGGTCGTGAGCACGTGCACCAAGGCGCTCCAGGAGCAGCTCCTCCGCCAGGACATTCCGCTCGCGCTGCGGGCGACGTTGGCCCCGCTCCGAGTCGTCACGCTGAAGGGACGCCAGAATTACCTGTGCAGGAGACGCGCGGAGGCCCGGCTCATGCAGCCCGCGCTCTTCCCGGAGGCGGGTCTGGGAGAGGCCGTTGCGGAGAAGGTCCGATCGTGGGTGGAACACACCCCGACCGGAGAGCTCGACGAGCTGATCGAGCTCGGGATCGATCTTCCTCCCGCCTTGCTCGCCGACATCGCTTCCGATCCGCTCCTCTGCTCGGCCACCGCGTGCGAAGCCACGACCGGCTGCTTCGCCAAGCGGGCGCGCCGTGAGGCGCTCCGCGCCGACATTGTGCTCGTGAACCACGCGCTCCTTCTTTCGGACCCTGGGCTTCGCGCCACGCTCATCGCCGAGGCGGGCGCGCTCGTGCTGGACGAGGCGCACCACGTGGAGCGCGTCGCCCGCGAGCAGCTTGGCGTGACCCTGGGCGTGCGGGATCTCTTGCGGCTTGCCGGTCGCACCGACACGCGCACGGGAGCGCTCCGGGCTGTACAACGCGCGCTCCGGCGCGGCCGGGGCGGCCGGGTCGCGGAGAGGATCCGATTCGCGGAAGCCTCGATCGCGCCCGTCCTCACCCACGCGGCCGCGTTTGCCCTGGATCTTGAACGGGTTTTGCCTCCGGGCGCTCCATCGGTGCGGCTCACCCGCGATTTCGACGCGGCGCGGCTCAGCCCGTCGGCGCTCGACGGGCTCCTCTCGGCGCTGGGCTCGCTCGCACGATCGCTCGAGGACCTCGTTGAGACCGCTGTGGAGGAAGGATCGGCCGCCCTGAGACCCGAGGGGCTCGAGGCGTTGGACGAGGTCCGGGCCCGAGCGTTCGCGTGGGCCGAGGCGGAGCGCGCGCTCCGGTCGGTGGTCGCGCTCGAGGAAAAGGGATCCGCGTTCTTCGTCGACCGAGACGAGCGCGGATCGCCGCGGTTGAACCGCCGCCCGGTACACGTCGGGGCGGTGCTGCGTCATAGCCTGCTCACGCTCTGTGATCGCGTGCTGCTCACGTCGGCCACGCTCCGCGCCGGCGATGACTTCGGTCCCCTGTTGGACGCGTTGGGGCTCGACCCCTGCGACGTGCGCACGGCCACCCTTCTGTCCCCGTTTCCGCTCGAGCGCCAGGTCTTCTCCGCCGTCTGGGACGGCAGCGGGCCCAACGACCCGGAGTTTTCCGGACGGCTGGCCGAGCTGATCGTCGCGCTCGCGGCCAGGCTTCGCCGGAACATGCTCGTGCTCCTCACTTCCTATCAGATGCTGGACGAGGTGGCCGCCCGGTGCGCCGGACCGCTCCAGCGCGCGGGGATTCCGCTCTTGAAGCAGGTTCCCGGCGAGGCTGCCGCTCCGCTCGCGGCGGAGTTTCGGGCCGGTGAGGGCGCGGTGTTACTGGGCGCCGCCTCGTTCTGGGAAGGCGTGGATTTCCCAGGGGCCGCTTTGGAAGTCCTCCTGATCGCCCGCCTCCCGTTCGCGGTCCCGACCGATCCCTTGATGGAAGCGCGGTCGGAGGCGATCGAAGCGGACGGGGGCGACGCCTTCCGCGATCTGGCGCTCCCGGAGGCGATTCTCCGATTTCGCCAGGGCATCGGGAGGCTCATCCGGAGCTCGGGGGATCGAGGCGCGGTGGTGGTCGCCGATCCGCGCGTCGCGCGCGCCTCGTACGGACGGCGCTTCGCCTCGACCCTCCCATCGCCTCCCTTCGTGACCTCCTCCCAGTCGGAGCTTCTCTCGAGGGTGGGGGACTGGTTTTCGAACGGTGCCCCGAAGCGCGTTCCACGACCGGAAGGAACGGAGGCGCCGTGCCGGGCGTGACCGCCGCAGTCGCTGGGCAGGAGCGGGTTGCGATCGGGGGCAAGCCGCTCAGCTTCGAGGACCTCCGCGCGGTCGCCCGGGGAGCGAGGATCTCGCTCGCCCCCGACGTTCCCGCGCGCGTCGCGCCTTCCCGTGCGCTGATCGAGAAGCTGCTGAAACAAGGGAGCACGGTCTACGGGGTCAATACCGGCTTCGGGCAGCTCCAGTCGGTGCGCATCCAGGACCAGGACGTCGAGCAGCTGCAAATCAATCTGATCCGGAGCCACGCGGCAGGGTCGGGCCCCGAGCTGGAATCGGGCGTGGTGCGCCTCATGCTCGCCCTCCGCGCCCACTCGCTCGCGCTCGGGTACAGCGGCGTGCGCCTCACGCTTCTCGAGCATTTCGTCCGGATGCTCGAAGCCAACATCCTCCCCGTCGTTCCGAGCCGGGGCTCCCTCGGAGCGAGCGGAGACCTCATTCCGCTCGCCCATTTGGCGCTGGGACTGATCGGCGAGGGAGAGGTTCGCGTCAACGGGCGCCTCGCCAACACATCGGACCTCATGCGCGGAGCAGGCATGGCTCCCCTGACCCTCCAGGCGAAGGAAGGCCTCGCACTCATCAACGGGACCCAGGCGATGACCTCGGTGGGGGCGCTCGCGCTGATCGAAGCGGCGGAGGTCCTGCGCGCGGCCCATCTCGCGTGCGCGCTTTCCGTCGACGCGGCGCGGGCGAGCGTCAAACCGTTCGATCCACGCGTGCACGCGATCCGTCCGCATGTCGGCCAGACGGATTCGGCGGCCGCGCTCTGGGGCCTCCTGCGCGGGAGCGGCATCGTGGCCTCGCACGCAAGCTGCGCCAAGGTGCAGGATCCCTACTCGCTGCGGTGCGCCCCTCAAGTGCTCGGCGCTTCGATCGGGGCCTTCCGGCATGCGCGCGAGACGGTCGTCACGGAGGTGAACAGCGTCAGCGACAACCCGCTCTGCTTCGCCGACACGGCGGAGGTGATCTCCGCCGGGAACTTCCACGGCGAGCCGGTCGCGCAGGCGCTCGATTTTCTCGCGATCGGGATGGCCGAGGTCGGCTCGATCTCAGAGCGCCGGACGTTTCTCCTGCTCGACACCACGAAGAGCGGCTTGCCCGCGTTCCTGAGCCCCAGCGCGGGACTTCGGAGCGGGCTGATGATCGTTCAATATTTGCAAGCGGCCCTGGTTTCCGAGAATCGAATGCTCGCGCAACCCGCGAGCACGGATTCGATCCCGACATCCGCCGGGCAAGAGGACCACGTGAGCATGGGCATGCACGCCGCGATCAAGGCTCTGACTCTCGTGCGGAACGTGCGCCGCATCGTGGCCGCCGAAATGCTGTGCGCCGCGCAGGGGATCCATCTCTTGAGGCCCCTTCGATCGAGCGAGCCGCTGGAGCGGGTGCTTGCGCGGCTCCATGAGAAGGTGCCGCCGCTCGACGAGGACCGGCGGCAGGATCACGATCTCGATCGACTGGATGAGTGGATCGCGTCCGGCGCTCCCGCGGGCCTCGCGGGGATCGAGGCGTTTTGACGCCGCCCCCTTCCGGCGGCCGAAAGGATGTGACGGAGACGATGGCAAAGACAGAGACGCAAACCCCGGCGAGCGGGCTCAGGGGCGGTCCTCCCGGCGAACCCGTGCGCTCCCCTCGCGGATCGAACCGGTCGTGCAAGGGCTGGCACCAGGAAGCGGCGTTGCGGATGCTGATGAACAACCTCGATCCCGACGTCGCGGAACGGCCGCAAGACCTCGTGGTCTACGGCGGCACCGGCAAGGCGGCGCGCAACTGGGAGGCGTACCACGCGATCGTCCGCTCGCTCCGCGCCCTGGAGAACGACGAGACCCTGCTCGTTCAATCGGGGAAACCGGTCGGGATCGCGAAGACGCACACGGACGCGCCGCGTGTGATCCTTGCGAACTCGCTCCTGGTCCCCGCGTGGGCGACCTGGGACGAGTTTCGGCGCCTGGAAGCGAAGGGGCTCACCATGTACGGCCAGATGACGGCCGGATCCTGGATCTACATCGGGACGCAAGGGATCCTCCAGGGCACCTACGAGACCTTCGCCGAGGCCGCTCGGCAGCGCTTCGGCGGGTCGCTCCGCGGCCGGTGGACGCTGACCGCCGGGCTCGGCGGCATGGGCGGCGCTCAGCCGCTCGCGGTGACGATGAACGATGGCGTCTGCGTCGCGGTGGAGGTCGATCCGGAGCGGGTCCGCCGGCGTGTCGAGACCCGATATCTCGACAGGAGCACCGGGTCGATCGACGAAGCACTCCGGTGGGTGGACGAAGCCGTGCGGAGGCAGGAGCCGCTATCGATTGGATTGATCGGGAACGCGGCGGAGATCCTCCCGGACCTCGTGCGCCGCGGGGCGGCACCGGACCTCGTAACCGATCAAACTTCCGCGCACGACGAGCTGAACGGCTATGTGCCCGCAGGGCTTTCCCTGACGGATGCCGACGCCCTGCGTCGCAAGGACCCCAAGGAATACGCGCGACGGGCGATCGAATCGATGGGGGAGCACGTGCGCGCGATGCTCGCGTTCATGAAACGAGGCGCGGTCACGTTCGATTACGGAAACAACATTCGGGGCCAGGCGATCAAGGCCGGCGTCGCGAACGCGTTCGAGATTCCCGGCTTCGTGCCGCAGTTTATCCGGCCCCTCTTCTGCGAGGGGAAAGGGCCCTTCCGCTGGGTCGCGCTCTCCGGGAACCCCAAGGACATCGCCGTGACCGACCGTGCCGTTCTCGAGCTGTTCCCGGGGAACGAATCGCTGCGTCGTTGGATCCGGCTCGCCTCGGAACGCGTCGCGTTCCAGGGCTTGCCGGCGCGGATCTGCTGGCTGGGGATGGGGGAACGCGAGCAATTCGGCGAGGTGTTGAACCGGCTCGTGGAGCGCGGCGAGGTGGAGGCGCCGATCGTGATCGGGCGCGATCACTTGGACTGCGGCTCTGTCGCGTCTCCCTATCGTGAGACGGAGAGCATGCGCGACGGCAGCGACGCGATCGCCGATTGGCCGATCCTGAACGCGCTTCTGAACGCGGTGTCCGGCGCCTCGTGGGTCTCGGTGCACCACGGAGGCGGCGTCGGGATCGGAAACTCGATCCACGCGGGCATGGTCGTGGTCGCGGACGGCACGCCGGCGGGGCTCGCGCGCCTGCGCCGCGTGTTGACCAACGATCCCGCGACCGGAATCTGGCGGCACGCGGACGCGGGATACCCCGAGGCGCGCGCCATGGCCTCGAAGCACAAGCTCCCGATTCCTTCGCACGAGTGACCGCCTGCCTTCGATGAGGGACGGCCGCCGGTGACGTGCGATCTTCTCATCGTCTCCGCCGCCCAGCTCCTCAGCGCGCCCGAGGGCAAGGGTCCGCTCCTCGGACGGGACCTCGATCAGCCGCTCGTCCTCGAAGACGCCGCGGTGGCATGCGTCGGCGGGCGGATCGCTGCCCTCGGCACGACCGCGGAGGTTCTCGCCGGGTATTCGGAACGGGACGCCGCCCGCGTGATCGACGCCCGCGGTCTGCTGCTCGCCCCGGGGTTCGTCGACTGCCACACCCATCTCCCTTTTGCGGGGACGCGCGAGATGGAATTTGACGCGCGCGCCCGCGGAGAAACCTACGCCGCGATCGCGGAGAAGGGAGGGGGCATCCGCGCGAGCGTGCGCCAGCTTCGAGCCACCTCGGAGGAATCGCTCGCCGAGTCCGTCACGATGCGGCTCGATCACATCCTCTCCCAGGGGACGACCACGGTCGAGGCCAAGAGCGGGTACGGTCTGTCGCTCGACGAAGAGCGAAAGCAGCTCTTGGCGCTCCGGCGCGCGGGCGAACGCTCTCCGGTGGAAATCATCCCGACCTTCCTCGGCGCCCACGAGATTCCGGACGAGCACCGCGGCCGCCGCGAGGACTATGTGGCGCTCCTTCTCGAGGCGATGATCCCCGCGATCGCGCAGGAACACCTCGCGCGTTACTGCGACGTCTTCTGCGACCAAGGCGTCTTCACGGTCGACGAATCGCGCCGGATTCTTCGCCGCGGCCGTGAGCTCGGCCTGGGTGCCAAGCTCCACGCCGACGAGCTGGCCGACGTAGGGGCCGCCGGGCTCGCGGCCGAGGTCCGAGCCGTTTCCGCGGACCATCTGCTCCACGCGTCGCCCGAGGGTCTGCGCGCGATGGGCGAGGCCGGCGTGGTCGCCGTCCTCCTTCCCGGAACGCCCTTCACGCTGGGGCTCCCCTACGCGCGCGCGCGCGTCATGGTCGAGATGGGACTTCCGGTGGCGCTCGCGACCGACTTCAATCCTGGAAGCACCATGTCCTCTTCCATGTCGATGGCGATGACGCTCGCGGTGACGCAGATGAAGCTCACGCCCGCGGAGGCGTGGATGGCCGCAACCATCAACGCCGCGCACGCCGTCGGCGAAGGGGCCCGGCTCGGTCGGATCCAGCCAGGTTATCAGGCCGATCTCGTGCTGTTTGACGCGCGGGACTACCGCCACATCGCCTACCACTATGCCGAGGAGCACGTGAAGCTCGTGATCAAGCGGGGCGTCCTCGTGAAAGATCGGCAGAATCGCTGCTCTAGTGCATGAAGACATCACGCCAAGATGCTGCAATATCGTCAGTTCCGTTTGTCGCGTCGACCCGTCGGTAATTCGGAGATCTCGGTAAGGAGAGGGCATGAGCGAACTTGTGGAGTGCGTCCCCAACTTCAGTGAGGGCCGAAATTTATCTGTAGTTCGGGCAATCGTTGCCGAAATTTCGAGCGATCGGTCGGTCCGGCTGCTGGACCAAGAGATGAACGCCGACCACAACCGGTGCGTCGTCACGTTCGTGGGGGAGGCTCAGGCCGTGGTGGAGGCGGCTCTCAAGGGTGTTCGGAAGGCGACCGAGCTGATTGATCTGCGCCGGCATCGGGGCGAGCATCCTCGAATGGGAGCTACCGACGTTCTTCCGTTCGTTCCGATCGGGTCGACGAAGCTGGAGCGGTGCGTGGAGCTGGCTCGGCGGGCGGGAGAGCGGATCGCCGGCGAGCTCGGCATCCCGGTGTATCTCTACGAGGCAGCCGCGACCCGCCCCACGCGCCAGAACCTCGCGGACGTAAGGCGCGGGGAGTTCGAAGGATTGGCCCGGGAGATCGGGACGAATCCGGAGCGGACGCCCGATTTCGGCCCGCACGCGATCCATCCCAGCGCGGGCGCGATCGCGGTCGGAGCACGGATGCCGCTCCTGGCGTTCAACGTGAATCTCGGCACGAAGGACGTCGAGATCGCGAAGCGGATTGCCAAGGCGATCCGCTTCCAGACGGGCGGGCTTCGCTATGTGAAGGCACTCGGTTTCGAGCTCAAAGAGCGCGGAATTGTTCAGATCTCGATGAACCTCGTGAACACGTGGGGGACGCCGGTCCAGCGGGTCTTCGCGCTCATCAAGGATGAGGCCGACCGCTACGGCGTACCGATTGTGGGAAGCGAGGTCGTCGGGCTCATTTCCCAGGACGCGTTGGTCGACGTTGCCGAGCATCACCTGAGGCTCGAGAACTTCTCCCGGGATCAGATTCTCGAGAATCGCCTCGGTCGGCGCATCGGCGCTACCGAGCAGACCGTCGCGGAATTTCTGGAAGACGTCGCATCGGCCGCGCCCACGCCCGGCGGCGGAAGCGTCTCGGCTTTGGCCGGGGCGCTGTCGTCGGCGCTCTCGGCCATGGTCGCGCGGTTGACGATCGGAAAACAGAAGTACGCCGAGCACGAGGCGCGGATGCTCGAGGTGAAGGCCGCGGCCGAATCGCTGCGCCGCGAGCTCTTCGACCTGGTGCAGGAGGACGCCCGCGCGTACGAGGCGTTCCGGGCGGCGGCGCGGCTCTCGCAGCGAACGCCGGAGGAAATCGCGCTCCGGGAAAAGAACCTCGTGGAGGCGGCGCGGAACGCGGCGCTGGTTCCGCTTCGCACGGCGGAGGCATGCGTCCGCTCGCTCGAGCTGGCCCTCGAGGTCGCGACGATGGGGAACGCGAATGCGGTCAGCGACGCTGGGGTCGCGGCGTGGCTCGCGCGCGCCGGCGCCGAAGGGGCCGCATGGAACGTACGGATCAACGTGGCGAGCTTGCCCGGGCCCGAGCGCTCGGACCTTGAGTCGCGCGTCGAGAGCTCTCTCGCGCGAGCGAAGGAGCTTCTGGACTCGTGCATTGCCCAGGTCGCTCGACGGATGAACGCGGAATGAGTCTCGCCTTCTCGGCGACAGGGAACGAGGGCTGAGCGTGGACCGGAACACGGCGATCAAGCGGAAGGCGCAGCAGCTCGTCCAAAAGGGGGACGTGCACGCCGCCATCGCCGAATACGAAAAGCTCTTCGAAGGGGGCGACAAGGACCCGTACGACTTCATTGTCGTCGCCGACCTCCTGGCGAAGCGCGGCTCGATGCAGGAGGCCGTGCGCCGCTATCGCCAGGCGGTCGACGAATACGCAAAGACCGAGCTCTACAAGAACGCGATCGCCGTCTGCAAAAAGATTCTCCGCATTTCCAAGGAAGACCTCGCCATCCACCGCACGCTGGGCGAGCTCTACGCAAAGGAAGGGCTCTACGGCGACGCACAGATTCACTATCTCGAGTTCGCCGAAGGCTCGATCCGGCGTCAGGATCACGACGCGGCGCTCGATGTCCTCGACGAGGTGCTCAAGCTGTCGGCCGACAATTTCGACCTCTCCGAGAAGTATGTCGAGATCGCGCTTCGCGCCGATCAGCCGGAGCGGGGCGGCCGCGAGCTCCTGCGGCGCGCCGAGCGCGCGAAGCTCACCGGCCGCATTGACGAGGCCGAAGCGATCCGCGAGCGGGTCTCCACCCTCGCTCCAAGTCTGCTGACCTCGTTCCCGAACCCTCCCGGGTCGGCCCCACCCGCCGAGCCGGGATCGCACGTCGCCCCGGGGGGACCGATCGAGCCCTCGTCGCGAGCCATCGAGCGCGAACTCGCGAGGCCGGCCGAACCGAAATCCCCCGCCGAGGAGCGGATCGAGGCGTCCAAGGGACCCCCCTCCGAGCGCGAGGCGGAGCCCGATCCTCAAAGCCACGAGGAGTTGGCGCGCGGATATCTCCAATCCGGCAACAAGGACCTGGCCACCGAGGAATACTGGAAGGCAAGCGAGCACGCGTTTCTCCGCGGGGATCTGGTTCGCGCGCGTGAGCTCCTTTCCGCCCTCCTGGGCATCGAGCCCACCCACGAGGCCGCGCTTCGCCGGTTCGTAGACATCGCCGCGCAGTCGGGGGACGGCCCCGCGGAGGCGCGGGCTCGATTCGAGCTGGGCGAAGTCTACCTCGCGCACGAAGAGTGGGATCTCTCCCGCTCGGAATTTCTGCGCTGCCTCGAGCTCGATCCGAGGAACGACCGCGCTCGCGGCAGGGTGCAGCGTCTCGAGACCCTCATGAACGGCGGGCCGCCGGACGGAGCCCCGGTCGATCTGGACTCGCTTCCGGATGAGCGTCCGCCTTCGAGCGTCCGGGTGCGTGACGAGGAAGCGACCGCCCCGAGCGGAGACCCGCTCATCGATCTTGAGGAGATCATCGACGAGTTCAAAGCGGGAGTCAGCGAGCGCATCTCCGGGGAGGACCATGAGAGCCACTACGACCTCGGCATGGCCTACATGGAAATGGGCCTGTACGACGAGGCGATCGGCGAGTTCCAGGTGGCCTCGAAGGGCAGCCCGATGGAGGTCAAGTGCCTGGAGATGATCGCTCTCTGTTTCCTCGAGAAGAACGAGCCGGCTTCGGCGGCCCGCGAGCTGAGCCGGGCCCTCGAGCTTCCGGGATACGGCCCCGAGGAGACGATCAGCATCCGATACAATCTCGCCGTGGCGAACGAGCGGCTTGGGAATCTCGACCGCGCGCTCCAGCATTTCGAAGAGGTCTACCTCCTGAACGTGGATTTCCTGAAGGTCGCAAGTAAGGTGAAGGAATTGAAGCAACGCCTTGCGCGTGCGGAAGATCGGACCTGAGCGTGTCGCGCATCGATCTCCACATGCACTCCAGCGCGTCGGACGGGTCCTTCACCCCGGAAGCCGTGACCAGGACGGTCGCCTCGAACGGCGTCGAAGTCTTTTCGCTCACCGATCACGACACGCTCGACGGGCTTCCCGCCGCGGGTGCCTGCGCGAAGCAATGCGGCATCCGTCTGATCACGGGCGTCGAGCTATCCGTTACCGAAGAGGCGATGGACGTTCACCTCCTCGCGTACGGATTCGACGAGAACGATCCCGCGCTCGCTGCGGCGGTCACCCGCTACCGAGAAGGCCGTCGGGAACGCGCGCGAAAGATCCTCTCGCGCTTGAAGGGCCTCGGCATCAGGATTTCGCTCGAGGAGATCGAGACGATCGCCCACGGCGGCTCGCTCGGGCGCCCCCACGTCGCGGAGGCCTTGCTCCGCGCGGGCCACGTGGAGTCGTTCAACGAGGCGTTCCAGCGCTTTCTGGGGCACCATGCTCCCGCCTACGTGCCGAAGCCGCGCGTCACTCTCGAAGAGGCGACCGGGATCGTGCGCGACGCGGGTGGCGTCACCATTCTGGCGCATCCCGGAACTCTGAACCGCGATCATCTGATTCCCGCCTGGGCCCGACGCGGCCTGGACGGAATCGAAGTCTGGCACTCGAAGCACGACGCCGCCGCGGTGGAACGTTATCGCGGCTTCGCCCAACTTCACGGCCTCCTCATGACGGGCGGCTCGGACTATCACGGCGAGCGGACTCCGGGGATCACGATCGGGAGCGTCGCCGTCCCCGATGAAATCCTGAAGCCTCTCGATGACCTCCTGAGGTCCCGCCGCCCCGCCGGCTCGCGCAAGTAGCGGCCGGCTCAGGGTCCGTGGCTGCCCGGGCGGACGCCCGACCGGACCGCCGTTGCGCCTCGAAGATTCATCTGGTACGGTTTCCCCCGCCTCCTCCCGATGCGGACCATCGTTCTGAGCTCCTCCCTCATCGCTTTTTCGGTCGCGTGCGGCTACGCGAAGCTGCTCTTGTTCCCGTACCTATTCTTTGTGGAGCTCTTCACCGTGGCGGTTTTCCTATCCGGTATCCTCGCGGGACCGGTCTGGGGCCTTTGGATCGGCGCCGTCGCCCGCCTCGTGTTCAGCGTGGCGAATCCGTACGGTCCCCCTCACCCGTGGATTCTGGCGGCGCAGGTGCTCGGCGGCGCGCTCGTCGGGGCGATCGGCGGACTCGCCCGCCCATGGCTCCTGCTCGCGCCGGAATCGTCCGGCGTGTTTCGCGCGCGCTCCGCGGTTCTGCTGGCGTGCGGACTCCTCGCGACCTTGCTCTACGACACGCTCACGAATCTCGCGCAGGGAATCGCCTTCGGCTCCTTTTCCGTAGCGATCGCGCTCGGTCTTCTCCCCGCGGCGCAGCATCTCGCGTCCAATCTCGTGATCTTCGGTCTCATGGGGAATTTTGCCATCCCGTGGCTCAGGCGCCATCCCATGGCGGCGCGGCATGCGGGCTGAGCGCGCTCTGCCTCTGTTCGCCCTCGGCGCATGGGTCCTGATCTCGACGCATTCCTCCGCGTGCGCCGCCCAGCAGGCCGTCGCCGACAGCGCGCGTGCCGGGCCGCCGGCCCCCCGCGATTCCATCCGCGCTTCCTCACCGGCTCCCGCGCCCGCGATCACCGCGCCTTCCATGAGGGTCGTGGCCCCGGTCGATATGACCGTCGAGCGAAAGCTGGGGGTTGCATCGCTCGAGGACGTGCTCCCTTTGCGCCGCGCTTTGATCCTGGCTCCGCTACCTCTATTTGGCCCGACGGAGGGCTCGCTTGCCTCGCCGGACGGCGGCGGCCGCCTCCGTCTGAATGGCTGGGAGAACGAAGCCGAGCATACGACCGACGAGCCGCTCCTGGGATCGAATGCGCTCGGTTGGGGCGCGCCCTGGCTCGCGTTCGGGTTGAGCGATCCGCGCGCGGACGCCGTGGAGGCGCTGGATCTCGATGCGATCGAGTCCCCGATCGAGCGCCCGGCGTTCCACGGCCCCGGAGACGCGGCCGTCCGGCTGCATCCATCGGGGCCGGCCTTCGCGAGATCGGCCACGGACACCGTGCGAACCCCCGCCTCGAAAACGACGCTCATCTACCAGAGGGGGGACGGCGATGCGCAGGTTGCAGGCGCTCGCTTCCAGACCAGTGCCCTCCGCCGCCGCGCGTACGCTTCCTACAGCCGGAATCAGGCGGGCGGGTCCGGCCCCCTGAGCCAGACCGTGTCGGCGCGATACGAGGCCAGGGCGGAGCTCATGCGCGCCCTGGCGCACCGGATCGAAGTGGAAGGTCTTCTCTACGAGCGCTCGATCAAGGATTCGATCGGCGCGGAGAATGAATGGGATCAAAGGCACGTGGTCCTGAGCGCGACGCGCGACGGAGAGCGATGGAGCGACGTCTGGCGGCTCCGGCTCTCGCACGCCAAGGAGACCTGGATTCTCTCTCCCGACCGCAACCTAGCCTCCGACGCCGCCTCGCGCGAACGATGGGAGTTTCCCACGATCGCGGCGGAGGGATCGATGGCGTGGCGCCCCGATCCGACGCTCACCTGGATCGCGACGGTCGAGGCGGCGTCGCGGAAGATCGTCTATCGCCTCGACTCCATTCCCGCATTCGAGCCGCGCAGAGAGGAAGCGCGCCTTCACCTGGGGACACGTTGGGCACTCGGCCGAGGGGCCGGGGCCGGGCTGGATGCGGCGTACGACGTCCGCGAATCTCAACCCGGACTCCTGGACGCGAGGGCCTCCCTCTGGGGCGCCACCCGAGCCCTTCAAGGCAGGCTGGACCTCGAATCCGCCCACGACCGTCCCTCCTGGGTGGACCTGCTCACGCCGGCGAAGCACCGGCAGTTCCTGTCGATTCCCCAGAATCCGACCGTTGTCGTGAGCGATCTCTTTCGCTCCGGGGATCCGGGACTGAAACCGCGGCGCCTCACGGGTGCTTTGGCCTCCGCCGGCATCGCGGTCGCGCGTGGGCTCAGGCTTGATCTCTCCGGTACGCTTCGGCGTGTGACCGATGACTTCGGATGGGACGTGAGCGTGGATACGGTGGGCGGGTCCTACACGGTCTCGTCGACCGCCCGGCCGCGTGGTTCCGGCTGGTTGTCCCACGCGGCCTGCGGCTGGGAGTTTCGCGGGGGACCGATCCGTACGCGCGGCGTGGGCTGGATCCGAGGCGGTCCGGATTCCCTTTCGCCACGGAGCGGATATCCTCCCCGGAGCGCCCTGGATGCCGCCTTCGACGTGCGCATCGTTCTCTTCCAGGGGGACCTGCCGCTTCGATTCGGCCTCGAGTCCCACGCGCGGGGCCCGCGTCGCGGGCTCGCGCGCGAACCCGGGCAAGTGACCTGGGATGGATCGCTTTCGGCCGACTTCGGCTCGGCCGGGGCGTTCCTGCGCGTGGAGAACGCCTTCGACCGGACCGTCGGAAGCGCGATCTGGGACCCGGCCGAGCCTTCCGGGGCGCGGCTTCCCGGGAGAGCGGTTCACGCCGGCGTAACCTGGAACCTCTTGGACTGATCGCGGGGGATGGGGCATGTGGGGGAGGGAGATGCGCGCCGGCCTTGCGTTCGTGGTCGCCGCGCTGCTCATTGGAGGTTCGTTCCGCGAATGGCGGCGAACCCATGAGGAGCGCTTCGCGGATCTCGTCCGCGGGCTTGTGTCCAGGGAAGCTTCCCTCTCGGAGGGCGCCGTGGCTCCAGGCGAATCACCGGGGCCGGATTCCGCACGCGGCGGCACAGCTCCTGTGCCGGTGCGCCGCCCGTCGACTGCGGTCCCGGTCGGGAGGATCGACCCGAACCGCGCGACGACGGGCGAGCTGGAACGCCTCCCCGGCATCGGACCCTCGCTCGCCGGGCGCATCATCGCGGAGCGGACATCCCGCGGCGCTTTTGCGGCGCCCGAAGCGCTCCTTCGCGTCCCGGGGATCGGCCCCAAGATCCTCGATCGGATCCGCGCCTACCTCGTATTTCCCGCCCCGGCGGAAGGAGACTCGCTGAACAGATTTTGAGCGATGCAATTTGCACCATGGCGTGCCTCACGCACGGCCTCGGTGATTCCATGAACCCCTCTCCAATCCCATAATTCCTTTTCTCTCCGCAGCCTGGAATCGAATCGCCCTGCCACATCTTGCTGGCACCGGACTTGCGGAAGTCCTTCCCGCCCGCCCCGTGCCGTGCGCGCGGGGACCCGCCAGCTCCACCGAAACAAAACCGAAGAGGACCAACCGTGCAGCAGGAAAACGTCGGCCTCAAACTGCTGGAAGCCAAGCTCATCCCGCCCGATGCGTTGCAAAAGGCGCAGCAGCAGATCAAGTCCGGTGGCGGAAGCATTACCCAGGCGCTCGTCAAGATCGGTGCCATTACGGAGGATAACCTCGCCAAGTTCCTTTCGGATCTGTACTCCGTCCCCAGTGTCGACCTCACCAATTTCATTCCGGATCCAAGCGTTGCCAAGCTCATCCCGGGTGACGTAGCCAACAAGTTTCAGATCGTGCCGCTCTCGCGGAGCGGCCGCCGCCTCACGGTGGCGATGGCCAACCCGAGCAATATCTTCGCGATCGATGACATCAAATTCATCACCGGATTCGAGGTGCAGCCGGTCGTAGCCCCGGAAGCCGCGATCAAGAAAGCGATCGACAAGGCGTACGACTCGGTGGCGTCGTTCGAGAACGTGATGAGGGGGATGGAAGACGAGATCGAGGTTATCGAGGACACGGAGGACGACACTCCCGACGTCACGCTCCTCGGCGAAGCAGAGCAGGCCCCGGTCGTCAAGCTGGTCAACTCGCTCATCACCGACGCGGTTCGCAAGGGGGCGAGCGACATCCACATTGAGCCCTACGAGAGGTCACTCCGCGTGCGGTTCCGGATCGACGGAACCCTGTACGAGATGATGGCGCCTCCGTTCCGAATGAAGGCGGCGATCATCTCCCGTCTGAAGATCATGGCCGAGCTCGACATCGCGGAACGGCGTGTGCCTCAGGACGGACGCATCAAGCTGCGGCTTCTCGGCCGCACCATCGACCTGCGCGTCTCGAGTCTTCCGACGATCTTCGGCGAGAAGGTCGTGATGCGAATTTTGGACAAGGGAAACCTCAACATCGACCTCAACAGGCTTGGATTCCAGGAGCAGGCGCTCGGCGATTTCTCACGGGCCATCGCGCAGCCGTACGGAATGGTGCTCGTGACGGGACCGACCGGGAGCGGAAAGACGACCACGCTCTACTCGGCGCTTTCGAAGATCAACGTCCCCGAGACGAACATCATGACCGCGGAGGACCCGGTCGAATACAACCTGGAGGGCATCAATCAGGTGCTGATCCACGAGGAGGTGGGGCTCACGTTCGCAGCCTCTCTCAAAGCGTTCCTCCGGCAGGACCCCAACATCATCATGGTCGGAGAAATCCGCGATCTGGATACCGCTTCGATCGCGACGAAGGCTGCCTTGACCGGCCATCTCGTGCTCTCGACCCTGCACACGAACGACGCGCCGAGCACAATCAACCGGATCATCGACATGGGCATCGAGCCGTTCCTCGTAGCCTCATCGGTCAACCTCATCTGCGCTCAGCGGCTCCTGCGCAAGGTCTGCCAGTCGTGCAAGACCGAGATCAAGCTGCATCCGGAAGTCGTCCGCGAGCTCGGTCTCTCGGAGGAAGACGTGCGCAAAGGCGGCTTCTTCGAAGGGAAAGGGTGCCTGGATTGCAACAACACCGGGTACAAGGGCCGCAGCGGTGTGTACGAGGTGTTTCCGGTATCCCCGAGAATCCGCGATCAGATTCTCGACCGGGCCTCCACCTCCGACATCAAGAAGTCGGCCGTGGCGGACGGGATGCTGACGCTTCGGAGCGACGCGCTAATCAAATTAAAGAAGGGGATTACGACGGCCGAAGAGGTGTTGAAGGAGACCGCGGCCGACCGCTGAGCCGCCACGGAGGGAGCCCATGGTTTCGCTGCGCGAGTTGTTGGACGAGATGATCAAGCTGAGGGCGTCGGATTTGCATATCTCGGCGGGAGTTCCGCCGCAGGTGCGCGTCGACGGCTCCATCATGGCGATGCAGCATCCTGCGCTCACGCCGAACTTGACGCAGCAGCTCGCCTACAGCGTCCTCACCGAGGAGCAGCGAAAGCGGTTTGAGACGACCCGCGAGCTGGATCTCTCGTTCGGCGTGCCCGGCCTGAGCCGTTTCCGGGCCAACGTCTACCTGCAACGGGGCGTCACCTCGATGGCCGTGCGCCAAATCCCGTACGAAATCCTCACGTTCGAGCAGCTCGGCCTCTCGAAGGTGATCCGCGACTTCACGACCAAGCAGAAGGGCCTCGTGCTGGTGACGGGGCCGACCGGGAGCGGCAAGTCAACAACGCTCGCGGCGATGATCGATCTCATCAACACGACCCGCGCCGGCCACATCATCACCATCGAAGATCCGATCGAGTACGTCCACCACCACAAGAAATGCATCGTGCACCAGCGCGAAATCAATTCGGACACCACGACCTTCGTGACCGCGCTCAAGTACGTTCTGCGCCAGGATCCGGACGTGATCCTGATCGGGGAAATGCGCGATCTCGAGACGATGGCCGCCGCCCTCACGATCGCCGAGACCGGACACCTTGTGCTGGCCACCCTTCACACCAATTCAGCGTACGAGTCGATCAACCGGATCGTGGACGCGTTCCCCAGCACGCAGCAGCAGCAGGTTCTCTCCCAGCTCGCGTTCGTGCTGGAAGGCGTCGTCACGCAGCAGCTCATTCCCAAGGCGAAGGGTCCCGGGCGGGTGATGGTTCCCGAGGTCCTCATCTGCACGCCGGCCGTACGCGCGGTCATCCGCGAGCGGAAGACGCATCAGATTTACAGCCTCATGCAGGCCGGCACGAAGCACGGGATGCAGACGATGAACCAGGCGTTGTTCCAGGCGTACATCGGAAAGCAGATCTCGCTGGACGAGAGCCTGGGACGGAGCTCCGACGTGAAGGAGCTGGAACAGATGCTCGAGAAGGTCGGGGTCCACGTCACTGCCTAGCGGGCGCTGAAAAGGGGGAACGCGGTGCCAGTTTACGTTTGGAAAGGGCGGACGGTCGCGGGGGAGATTCAGACCGGCGAGCTGACCCTGGACTCGCAGGATGAGGCGCTCACCGCGCTCCGCAAGCGCCGGATCATCATCTCTTCCGTGCGCGAGAAGAAGGCGGAGGTCAAGTTCGGGCTTCCCAAGCTCGGCGGGGGCGTCACGACCCGCGATCTCGCCATTTTCACACGTCAGTTCGCCACCATGATCAATGCGGGGCTCCCCCTGGTCCAGTGTCTGGACATTCTCACCAAGCAGACCGAGAAGGAGGGATTTCGCCACGTCATCGGGCAGGTCATGCGCGACGTCGAGGCGGGGACCACGCTCGCCGAAGCGCTCGGGAAGAAGGAGCACAGCAAGGTGTTCGACGAGCTCTTCGTGAACATGGTCGAGGCCGGTGAGGCGGGCGGTATCTTGGACAACATCCTCCAGCGCCTCGCGACCTACATCGAGAAGGCCGAAGCACTCAAACGGAAGATCAAGGGCGCGATGGTCTACCCGGCCGTCGTGCTCTCGGTCGCCGTGCTCGCCACCTCCTTCATGCTCATCTTCATCATCCCTACCTTCGCGAGGATGTTCAGCGGATTCGGAGCCGAGCTGCCGCTCCCGACCAAGATTGTCATGGGCCTGAGCTCATTCCTGCGCTCGTACTGGTGGGCGCTCGTCGGAGGCATGATCGCCGCGGTGGTGGGCATCCAGCGGTACTACTTGACCGAAAAGGGACGGATCCAGATCGACACGCTTCTGCTCAAGATCCCGGTCCTGGGGGACGTGTTGCGCAAGGGCGCCGTCGCCCGATTCACGCGCACGCTCTCGACCCTGATCTCCTCGGGCGTTCCGATTCTGAACGGGCTCGATATCACCGCCCGCACCTCCGGAAACCGCGTGATCGAGAACGCGATCATGGCCGCGCGGGTGAGCATTCGTGAGGGGGAGACGATCTCCGCGCCGCTTCGCCAATCAGCCGTGTTTCCGCCGATGGTCGTGCAGATGATCTCCGTGGGCGAGGAGACCGGTGCGCTCGACGACATGTTGACCCGGATCGCGGATTTCTACGACGACGAAGTCGATACGGCTGTGGATTCGCTGACCTCCCTCATCGAGCCGATCATGATCGTCGTCATGGGAACGATTGTCGGCGGGATGGTGATCGCGATGTATCTGCCAATGTTCAAGCTGATCAACGTCGTCGCGGGCGGGCACTAGATCAGACGATGGCGGCGCGTCGCCCAGACTCGAGTGTCGAGGGGGATCTGGATTTAGGCATCGCGGTCCAGGCCGTCATCCTGGGGCGCGTTGCCTTGCTCGGGCTGGTCACCGCGATGGCGGTGGTCTTCTCGGGGAGTTCGTCCGGGGACGAACGGCAGTTCCCGTTCGGATTCTTCATGATCACGGTGGTTGGACTGGCGCTCGCCTACCACCGGGTGTTGAAGAGCGGCGGCGATTCCAGAAATTTGCTGGCCACCCAGTTTCTGGTGGACGTGGCCACGACGTCATACCTCGTGTTCTTCACGGGAGGGGCGGAAAGCCAGTTCGTGCCGCTCTACCTCCTGTCCCCGCTCCTCGGGGGGGTGTTCCTCTCCGTGGGGGGCGGGGTGCTCTTGGCGGCGCTGTCCTCCCTGGCCTACGCCGGGTTCTACCTGGCGGGCCGGCAGGGGCTGATGCCGACGACGCCGTTCGGGCTGATGCAAGGCTTGGGCGACTCGGCGCTCTTGCTGCGAATGCTCCTGTACGTCCCGCTCCTCTTCGTCGTCGGGGTGATCGGGGGCTACCTGGGACGGCGGCTGAACGAGGGACGCCAGGCACTGGCGGATGCACAGGCGGAGCTGAACCGGGCGCTTTTCGACACGGAGAGCATCTTGGAGAACATGTCGAGCGGGCTTGTCACGGTGGACGCGGACGGAATCGTGCGGCACTGGAATCGGGCGGCGTCGGAAATCGCTGCCTGCCCGGTCGTCGCGATGCGCGGCCAACCTTACGTGGACGCATTCGGGCCGGGCTTCAAGGAATTCACGGAGCGCCTCCGCGAGGCGCTCGAGCAAGGGACCGAGGGGAGCCGCGTGGCGATCTCGATCGTGAGGCCGGACGGAACGAAGGTGCCGCTCGGCATGTCGACAAGCCTCTTGCGCGACCCGGATGGGAGGAGGCGCGGGGTGATCGGCCTGTTCCAGGATCTCTCCGACGTGCGGGCCCTGGAAGAGCGGATCCGCCGGCGCGAGACCCTCGCGGCGATCGGAGAGCTCTCGGCCGGGATCGCCCACGAGATCCGGAATTGCCTCAACCCGATCAGCGGTTCGGTCGAGGTCCTGCAGCGTGAGCTCAAGGTCAAGGGCGAGAACGCGAGGCTCCTGGACCTGATCGTGAGGGAATCGGAGCGCCTCGACAACTTCATCCGCGAGTTGCTCGACTATGCGCGCGAGCGGCCGCTCAAGTGCGAGACGCTGGATCTGGACGCGCTGCTCAAGGACACGGTCGATGTAGCTCAGCGCCATCCAAGCGCGGAAGGCAAGACCCTGCGTCTCACCGGCCAGGGCGAGGATGTACATGTGCACGTTGATTCCGAGCAGATGAGACAAGTGCTGATGAATTTGATCCTGAATGCGCTCGAGGCGGTCGAGGCGGACGGACGGGTCGAGGTGCGGATCGACGCCCGGCGGCAGAAACCGGCCGCCAGGGCGCGCGAGACCTCGCCATCCTTGGTCTGTGTCGAAGTGCAGGACAACGGGATCGGCATCCCGACGCCGGAAATCGAGCTGATTTTCGAGCCGTTTTACTCCACGAAACGGGGCGGCACCGGGCTGGGACTTGCAATCGCCAACCGGATCGTGGAGCGCCATGGAGGCGCCATGGAGGTTGAGAGCCGTCTCGGAGCGGGAACGACCATGAGGGTGTGGATCCCGAGAGCAACGAGCACGGCGCGGACCGTCGCCCACGCGGCGTAACCCCTTGTCGAGCGAGGTAGATCAGGTGAGCGGCGAAAAAATTCTGGTGGTCGATGACGAAGAGAGCATGGTCCAGTTTCTTTCGATCCTTCTCTCCAAGGAAGGATACGAAGTGCACGTGGCCACCTCGGGACGCGACGCCCTCCAGAAGGCGGAGGAAGAGAACTTCGACGTCGTCGTGACGGACATCAAGATGCCGGGTGAAATCGACGGGCTGGGCGTGCTGTCCGGTATCAAGAAGCTGGATCCGAGCATCCCGGTTGTGATCCGGACCGCGTTCGCGTCGCAGAAATCCGCCATCGAGGCGCTCAACCGCGGAGCCTACCAGTATCTCGAGAAGAGCGCGAAGAATGACGAGATCCGCCTGGTGATCAAGAACGCGATCGCCATGCGCCGGGTCCAGTCGGAAAACGTCTATTTGAAGCGGCAGTTGAAGCGCACCGACGACACCAAGGAGATCATCGGGCACAGCGAGCAGATCCAGAAGGTCCTGAAGCTGGTCGAAAAGGTCGCCGATTCGGATTCGACCATTCTCATCGTGGGGGACAGCGGAACCGGCAAGGAGCTCATCGCGAAGCGCATCCATTATATGAGCCGGCGCGCCGACGGACCGTTCGTGTCCATCAATTGCGGCGCCCTCCCCAAGGACCTCCTCGAGAGCAACTTGTTCGGACACGTGAAGGGGTCCTTCACGGGCGCGGTGCGCGACCAGGAGGGGCTCCTCGCGGTCGCAGGAGGCGGCTCGTTCTTCCTGGACGAAGTGGGCGAGACCCTGCCCGCGACGCAGGTCAAGCTCCTCCGGGCATTACAGGAGCGGGAAATCATCCCGGTCGGCGGCACGAAACCGCGGAAGATCGACGTCCGCTTGATCGCGGCGACCAATGCCGACCTGGAGCGGGCGGTCGCGGAGGGACGCTTCCGCGCCGATCTCTTCTATCGTCTGAACGTCATCCAGATCCGCCTTCCGGCCCTGCGCGAGCGCAAGGAAGACATCGAGGAAATGGTGGATCACTTCCTGAAGAAGCTCGCCGGTCCAAAGGAGATGAAGGCGATCTCGAAGGAGGCGCGGGATTGCTTGATGGTCTACGACTGGCCCGGGAACGTGCGGGAGCTCGAAAACGTGATCGAACGTGCCGTCATCCTGACCGACGACGGCGTCATAACGCCCGAGGATCTCCCCGAGCGCGTCGTCCAGGGCGGCAAGGGCCGGGGCAGCCTGGTCATCGACAACCCCAATCTCACGCTCGAGGAATTGGAGCGGGAGTACATCCTCAAGGTGCTCCACCACACCGGCGGTCAGAAGAAACGGGCCTCGGAAATCCTCGGAATCAATCCATCGACGCTCTACCGAAAGCTCATCTCGTACGGGTTGCTCAAGGAAAGCGTGGGCATGTTGTCGGAGTGAGGCGGTCGCAAATTGATCGCCGTGACGTTGAATCATGCAATATGCAGAATGGACGGCGACCCGCGTGCATCCTGCGCGGAACGCGCATCTCCGGAGTCCGGCCCCGTCCATGCCGCGCGCGGAAGTGCAAGCGATAGCTCCCCATAAGGGAGCGGGCTGCGCTGTGGCATGTCCGTTGCTGTGATCTCGTCCGGTAAGGTTGGACGGACGCTGATCACGTCAGGGATGGCGGGACCTGAAGGGAGGTGCAGCATCATGGAGAGGAACTCGAAGGGCTTCACCCTCATCGAGCTGATGATCGTCGTCGTGATCATCGGGATTCTTGCGGCGATCGCGATTCCCAACTTCATCGCCATGCAGGACCGCGCACGCGAAGCCAGCGTGAAGGCGAACATGCATAGCTTCCAGCTGGCGATCGAGGACTTCGCGGTGAAAAGCAGCGGGACGTACCCGGTGGCGGCGGATGCCGCTCAGGTGCAGGGCAATTTCCCGGGCGGTAACTGGCCGAAAAACCCGTTTTCGGGCGTTCTGAATGAGGCCCCCGAGACGTGGGCTGGCGCCGCGGCGACCCTCGGTCGTTTCGCGACGAACTCGACGACGACCGGCTACACGATCACCGGCTTCGGCAAGAGTGCGATCCTGCCGCTCTCGTTGACCAACGGCTAATCAAGGACATCGGAGGAACTATGTTTCGCAATCAAAAAGGTTTCACGCTGATCGAGCTGATGATTGTCGTCGTGATCATCGGGATTCTTGCAGCGATCGCGATTCCCAACTTCATCGCCATGCAGGACCGCGCACGCGAAGCCAGCGTGAAGGCGAACATGCACAGCTTCCAGCTGGCGGTGGAAGACTACGCGGTCAAGAACACGGGTACCTACCCGGTGGCGGCGAACGCCGCGCTCGTGCAGGCGAATCTGCCGAGCGGTAACTGGCCGAGAAATCCGTTCACAGGTGTCGCGAACGAGGCCCCCGAGACGTGGGCTGGCGCCGCGGCGACCCTCGGTCGTTTCGCGACGAACGCGACGACGACCGGCTACACGATCACGGGCTTCGGCAAGAGTGCGATCCTGCCGCTCTCGTTGACCAACGGCTAATCGCCGATCAAGTACCGGGCGGCAGATCGCGTTCCAACGCGACTGCCGCCTTTTCATTTTATGAAGGATAGCCGCACCGGGCCGCCCGCGGCCCCATCTCCAGCGAGTGGCATGGCACTTGCGGTTCGCGGGCGTGGAATGAGGTTCGAGAACTCTGGGGGGATTTCGAGATCATGAGCCGAGACCGGGACGACTCGCGCGGCAGGCCCGGTTGGGCGGCCGAGGCGGCCGCCCGAAGCCCTTTGCGGGAAGTGGCACCGCTTCCGACGATCCTATTGGACGGCGTCTCCAAGGTCTACCGCGACCCGATGACCTTGAAGCCGTTCACCGCCGTCGACGGTGTCTCGCTCAGCCTCGAGCCGGGTGAGATCTTCGGGCTTCTGGGGCCGAACGGCGCGGGAAAGACCTCGACCATCAAGATGATCCTCGGACTGACCCGGCCCACCCGCGGGACGATTCGGCTCGAAGGACGCGACCCCCAGGATCCCACCGCACGGAGGCGTCTGGGATACCTTCCGGAGAACCCCTGCTTCTACGACCACCTCACCGCGCAGGAATACCTGGGCCTCGTGGGCGCGCTCTTCGGCATCGATCCTCGGACGGTCCGTCGGCGCGCCGACGCGCTCCTGGAGCGGCTGGGCCTTCGCCTGCACGGCCGAAAGGCGCTCCGCAAGTTCTCGAAGGGGATGACCCAGCGCCTCGGACTCTGCCAGGCCCTCCTCAACGAGCCGGCGGTCCTCGTCCTGGACGAGCCGATGTCGGGGCTCGATCCGATCGGCCGAGCCGACGTGAAACACATCTTGAGGGAGGAGCGGGCCCGCGGCGCAACCATTCTCATGACCTCGCACGTGCTCGCGGAAACAGAACCGCTCTGCGACCGCGTCGCGATACTCCATCGGGGCCGCGTCCTCGAGATGGGATCGGTGAAGGCGATTCTCGAATCGGACGTGCTCGAGTGGGAAATCACAATGGACGCGCTGCCCGACCAGATGTCGCTTCTGCGCGAGGCCGGGCACCGGGTCGATTGCGTCGGTTCGCGCTGGGTCGTGAGGGTCTCGGACGCCGGAGCGTTACAGGGGATCCTTCGCGCCCTGACCGAGGAGCGGGTCTTCATCCGATCCGTCGAGCCGCGTCGGCAGAGCCTCGAAGAATACTTCATGCGCGTGCTCGAGGCCGACGGTGTTGGGACTGCCTCGGGACGGGAAGGCATGGGGCGCTCATGAGCCGCGTCATTGCCATCGCGCGGAACACCCTTCGCGAGGTCGTGCGTGAGCGGGTCGTCCTTATCCTGGCGCTCTTCGGCCTGGCGCTCGTGGTCGCCTCCCAGGCGCTCTCCCCGCTCGCGCTGGGGGAGGGGCGCAAGGTCGTGATCGATTTCGGGCTCGCGGGATCCAGCATCCTGGCGACGCTCCTCACGGTTTTCCTCGGGTCGAGCCTCCTCCACAAGGAGCTCGAGCGCCGGACCGTCTATGCCATTCTCGCCAAGCCGATCCGCCGGGAAGAGTTTCTGGTTGGGAAGTTCCTGGGGCTCTGGTTCACGACATCAATGCTCCTCATCTCCATGGCCGGCATTCTGGCCGCGGTCGTGACCGTCGCGTACGGCGCCACACCGTGGCCCGTCTTCGGCGCCGTCGGGCTCAGCGTGATGGAGCTCTCGATCGTGACCGCGATCGTGGTCTTGTTCTCCTCGTTCACGACGCCTGCTCTGACGGCCTTCTTCGCGGTCGCGGCCGTGGTCTCGGGGCATTTCGCCGAGGACCTGCGCTTCTTCGCGTCGCAAGGCGCTCCCGTGGGCGTCCAGGCGCTCGCGGAGGCCGCGTACTGGACGCTTCCGCACCTGGGCGTCTTCAACGCTCGGGGGCTCGTGGCGCACGGTATCGCCGTGGAGCCGGAACGGCTCGGGTTTGCATTCGCGTACGGAGCGCTCTATGCGGGCGGGATCGTGATCTTGGCCGGGACCATCTTCCGGCGCCGGGAGTTCCGTTGATCGCCAGGCTCGATCGAGGCTTTCTCGTGGGGTTCGCGCTGGCGTTGCTCCTTGTGACGTCGGCGGCGTTCGTGCACCAGGCCGCGCGGCCCCGTCTTGAGAAAGTCCGGGAGGAGGAGCTTCTCTACTATCCCTCGGGGTTCATGGTGCGCCAGGCGACGCTCGGGTATGAGACCGCCGCGGCGGATGTCGCGTGGCTGCGCGGCATTCAGTATTACGGCGAGCACCGGCTCTCGGACCAGAAGTTCGAGATGATCGGGCACGTGATGGATATCGTCACGGAGCTGGATCCGCGATTCGTCCAGCCGTACGTCTTCGGAGCGTTCGTGCTCGCGCAGGAAATGAATCGGCCCGAGCGCGGGCTGGAGCTCCTGGAGCGCGGCATGCGCGCCAACCCCTCGGACTGGAGGATCGCGTTCGAGATCGGATTTCTCCACTACGTCTGCCGGCACGATGCCGCTTCGGCGGCACGCTACTTCACGCTGGCCAGCCGTATGCCCGGCCACGAGGAGTACGTCGAGCGCTTCGCGGCGTTTGCCAATCAGCGTGCGGGGAACACGGGAATGGCAATCCTCCTGTGGAAACACGTGCTGGCGACCGGGAACAAATACATGCAGGAGGTCGCCCAACGCGAGCTCCGGCGATTGGGGGCGATCTGATGAACCCCGAGCTCTTCATCCAGGCATCCGCGTTCGCGCTCGGGCTCGTCCTCGGGAGTTTCCTCAACGTCGTGATCGCGAGGCTGCCCCGCGGGGAGTCCATCGTGACCCCTCCGTCGCGCTGCCCCCGATGCAAGAAGCGGATCCGCCCCTGGGACAACGTGCCGATCCTCTCGTTTGTGATCCTTCGCGGCCGATGCCGTCATTGCAGGCGGAAGATCTCGTGGCGTTACCCGGTCGTCGAGCTTCTCTCGGGCCTCCTGCTCTGGTTGCTCGTCCGGCGGGTGGGGGATCCCCTGCTGCTGGTGCCTCAGGCCGCGTTCCTCCTTGCGCTTCTCGCGATCGCGTGGATCGATCTCGATACGCGAACGATTCCCGACGTCGTCACGATCCCGGGCGTGGGCCTGGGTCTGGCCGCGAGCCTTTTCGCGCCGCCGGGGCTGGCGGCGGCTCTCTTGGGCGCGCTCTGCGGGGGGGTGAGCCTGTGGCTCGTGGGCACCCTCTACGAACGCGCGACGAGCGTGCCGGGGATGGGAGGGGGCGACGTCAAGCTCGCCGCGATGATGGGCGCCTTCCTGGGAGTCGGCGGCGTCTTCGGTGCGATCTTCCTCGCCTCGCTCGCGGGCTCGGTTTTCGGGATCCTGCTCATCGCGCTCGGCAAGGGCTCACGGCGCACCGCGATTCCCTTCGGAACATTCCTGGCGCCGGCCGCGATCGCGCTCTGCCTCTATGGGGATTCGCTCTTCCGGCTCTATCGATCGTTCCTGCCCTGACGGTGGTGCAATCTGCAAAGAAGTCCGCACCCCACTCCTCCTCAGACCTGGCTGAAACGAGCCATGCGGCTGATGAATGCCACGCTCGGAAGCGCTTGAGCCGGCGTAGCGCGGGACCGGAGCGCGACTTGAGTCCTGGCATGTCCCTTGCGTTCTAGGCCATACGAATGGGTCTATCGGGTCAGGAGGTACTTGCCATGTCCGGCTTCCGCGCGAAGACGGGGATAGGACGCCGTCACGACGCCGGCTTCACGCTGGTAGAGCTGATGGTCGTTCTCGTGATCTTCGGGATCATGACGGCAGTCGCGCTCCCCGGTTTCAACAAATTCATGCGGAGCTTGGATCTGAACAACCAGGTGCAGGTCACCGCGTCCATGCTGCGTGTGGCGAGGCAGCGCGCCATAACCGAGAACAACACGTATCGCATCTGGTACGACTGGTTCGCGAGGGACTTCGGATGGTGGGACGACGACAACAACGACTTCATCTTCGTCTGGGGCGAGAAATTCGGGTTGCCGCAGACGAAGCCGGCCTGGATTACCGTGACGCAGTCGGCCACGAACCCGATGGGATCGTTCTGGACGATGTTCAATCCGGACGGCAGCGCGAGCCAGTCGTTCACGCTGATCTATACGAACTCCGACGGGTATTCACGGAGCCTCTCGGTCATCCGCCCGACGGGGATGGTGACGATTCAATGACGGGAGCGGTGATGGAATCGAACGCAATCGTGGAGACGCGTCATCGTGAGCGGACCCTTGGATTCAGCCTGATCGAAATCCTGTTTGCCTTGACGTTCCTCGCGATCGGGATCATGGCGGTTGCCGCCATGATCCCGGCGGGGACGCGGGGTATCACCCAGAGCCGCGTGCTCACCTCCGGCCTCATGGCCGCGCAGGTGAAGCTGGAAGATCTCAAGGGGACGCCGTTCGCGGCCCTGACGGCGGGCACCTTTACCGACACGACATCCGTGTTCACGCGGACATGGACGGTGACCGATTCGGTGCCGATGGCCGGGTGCAAGAAGATCGAAGTCACGTCGACCTGGATTGATTCGCACGGCGCCCAGACGGCTCAGTTGAGCAGCTACGTGACCCAGTGATGGGGCAGGGAGCCCGCAAACGAGGTGGAAACCGTGAATAGCGAACGAGTGGCACGCAGCTCAGGCTTCACGCTGGTGGAAATGATGGTGGCCTTGGTTATCTTCGCGGTCGTGATCGGCTCGATCTACTCGATCTACGTCCGCGGAGAGAAATCCCAGCAGGTGGGGATCGAGCTCGCCGAGGCGACCCAGAACGCTCGGAGCGGCGTCGATCTCATCGCGCGCGAGCTGCGGTCTGCCGGCTACGGCGTGGACCCTGCCGTGCAACCTGCCATCGTCACCGGATCGCAGTACCGGGTCACCTTCGCCCTCGATTTGAACGGGAACCGCAAGATCGACATGGGCGAAGTGATCACCTACTTCCTCGACCCGAACGTGAGCGACCCGATCGTCGCCTCGAGCCCGAATCCCTATGACTTCGTCCTGCGGCGCAAGGTCGGCACCTCGGGCGACTCGCTCGCGACACCCACCGCCGGGACAGGCGAGATCGTGGCCTACGGTCTCACGCAGCGCACCGCCGACGCCGTCACGGCCAAGGACGTTCCGCTCTTCTCCTATCGGAACGCGGCCGCCACGGCCCTCGAGCTGAAGGCGGGCACGTCGGACGATCCATCTGGAGTCTTCTTCGGGAAGACCGTGAGCAACGCCGATCTGGGCAAGCCGCCTGCGCCGGGAGTGAAGAGTCAGGTGAAGACCGTCGTCGTGAACATGGTTACCGAGACCAAGCAGAAGAACATCAACAGCGGATCCTATGACCGGGTGCAGGTGGCGACCTCCGTCGAGCCGCGCAACTTCCCGTTCCTTGCGGAGGCCAACGCAGCCTACGCCGCGAACACGGGCGCGACGGGGACCGGGACGGGCACGGGCACCGCCACAGGCACAGGCACCGGCACCGGTACGGCCACGGGCACCGGCACCGGCACGGGCACCGGCACGGGCACGGGCCTTCCGCCTAGCCAGCCGCCGATCCATCTCGCCACCGACCGCGTGCTCTCGATGGTGGTCACGGATCTGAACGAGAACGACTCGCAGGAAGGCTCCCTCACCACGGTGAACGGCCAGCATGACCTCGACATCGTGGTCGGCACCAAGGCGAGCGGCGTGGCCAACATCCGCGTCTGGTGGAATGGGCAGCCTGGCAAATACAGCAATCGCTACTACCAGGCCACTCAGAGCTATATGGGCAACGCCTCCTATGACGTGGCGGCGCTCGCGGCGGGCAACGTCGACAACTCGATCGCAGCGGCGAACGACGTGGTGGCCGGCCTCATCAGCGGCACGGGCACGGGCCGGTTCCAGGTGTGGCAGAACCAGGCCTTCGGCGGCGTCGGCGACACGCCCGGCAAGATCGGTGCGGTAGGGGACCCGACGACGCCGAATGGGAGCTACTACGACAACCCGGGCACCGGCGAAGTGAAGGGCGTCGCCCTCGGTGATCTCAATAAGGACGGCCATCCGGACGTCGTGCTCGGAACCAGGACCTCGGCCCGAAACGGCAAAGTGGAGGTCTGGTGGGGAAGCGCCACGGGCGTCTATATCCACTCGAGCGTGCTGGACGTCTACACCGCGAGCGGCGAGTGCCGGAGCGTCTCCGTTGCCGACATGAACGGCGACGGCTATCTCGATATCGTGGTAGGGACCAAGACCGATAACGACGCCAATGACAAACAAGGGAGCGCCGACATCTTCTTCAACAATAACGCCCCCATTACCCCGCGCTTCACGACCGTGTACAGCACCGCGGTCGGCGGCTCGGTCTACGGCATCGGCACCGCCCTGATGGACGCCGACAGCAGTCCGGACGTCGTGGTCGCGGTGAAAAACGGCGCGAGCACCGGCAAGGTCGAGTTCTGGCACAACAACGGAACCATGGCGGGCGCGCTCACCAAGCAGGACGAGATCGCGACGCTGGGCCCCGCGACCGCGCTCGCGCTCGGACCGCTCGTCTACGCCAGCACGAACAACGACATCGTGGTCGGCACCGCCGGAGCCGGAGGCGGCACGCCGCCGGCGGTTCAGGCCTTCTTCTGCGACCCGTCGGCCGCGTCCGGCAACATCATCCCGGCCGTCCAGAGCTGGTCCGACGCCAACGCGGGCGGCGCCGTGAACGCGCTGTCCATCGGCCGGCTCGAATGCTCGCAGGACCGCCTCGGTGACGATCCCGTGCCCGACATCGTGGCCGGCACGTCCACGGGAACGAGTACCGGAGACATCGTGATCTATCTGAATCCGTATTCTTCGACGGTTTTTCCATAACGACAAAGGAGAGGAACGCCATGCGGATCGTGAGAGGCGGGGCCAAAGGCCCCGCGGGGCCAGGGATAGAAACCCACCGGGAGTCGGGGAACGCGATGGTCGTCGCGCTCCTGGTTCTCCTCGTGCTCACGTCGGCGGGCGTGGCCTACGTCGCGGTGACGAAGTCCGAGAAGCAGATCGCCGGCAACCAGATGACCGCGACCCAGGCGCTCTATGCGGCTGAGGCGGGCATCACCGAGGGCATCCACCGGATGGCGTATCCGGCCGAGTCCCTGAACTACATCGGCCCCGCGGGCCTTCCGGTCGCCGGCTGGGGCCGGTACATCGTGATCGCGACAGGGCGGAGCGCGCTCGATCCGGACGGTCCGGCTCTCGAGAGCGACGGCATGGACAACAATGAGAACACGGTCGTCGACGAGCCGAACGAGCGATATCCGGAAGTGCTGACCAAGCAGACCGTGAACGCGAGCGCGCTCCGGTACCCTTACGTCCGTGTCGAGTACAAGACCCAGGGCGGCGCGTTGGTGCGGTTCGGCGACGCCGACAACAATCCGGCCACGCCCCCTGTGGAGAATCTCGCGAAGGGCGGCCCCGTGTTGCGCATTACCGCGCGCGGACGGAACGGGAACGCGGACAAGACCCTCGAGGCCGAGGCCGTGCGCTTCCCGCTCGTGAACGTGGAGAGCGCCATCTGGACCGGTGACAAGCTCTCGTTCAACGGAAACGCCTTCTTCGTGGATGGGCACGACCACACGGCGAGCGCTCCCTATGACACGATCGCCGGCGCGACGTCCACGCCCGGCGTCTTGACCGAGGGGCTGACGTCGGACGTTACGTTGACGGGGCCCCAGGACGACAACGTCTCGGGCGCAGGCGGCGACGCCAGCATTCAGCAGTCGACATACACATACGATTTCAACGCCCTCTGGAGCCACCTCTCCGCCATGACGGACTACTCGTTCAGCGGCGCCCAGTCGTTCACCAGCGCGACCCCCTCGTACGGATCCCTTACCAATCCCAAGGTCACCGCGGTCAACGGTAACCTTTCCGTTCAGGGAACGTGGAGCGGCGGCGGGATCCTGATCGTGAATGGGAACCTGAGCATGGGGGGCAATTCAGCCTACACGGGCATCGTGGTCGTGCTGGGGGACGTGTCGATCGCCGGCGCTGGCATCGCCGACACCCCACACATCGCCGGCGGACTCATTTACCAGGGTACCATGGTCGGCGGCGGGAGCATCGGGGGCGCGGCGAACGTTTACTACTCGACCGAGGCCATCAACGCGGCGCAGACGCTGGCCAAATACACTCTCGCATGGTGGCGGGAGCGCTAACCCCAGGGATGGGGGCACCGAAGGGGTGAACACCATGGTACGGAATCATCAGAGTATCGCGAGAATCGCGCGGCCCGACGCGGGCAACGCGATGGTCGTCGCGCTTTTGATCCTTTTCCTCATGACCTCGCTCGGGATCTCCTACGTCGCGATCACGAAGGGCGACAAGCAGATCGCCGGCAACCAGATGACGGCGGCCCAGGCGTTCGAGCACGCGGAGGCGGGAATCAGCGAATCGCTCCTGCGCGCGTCAAATCCGAAGGCGGGTCTCCCGACCTACATCGGAGAGGATCCCCCTGGTGCGAACCCCGGATGGGGCAGGTACATCATCAATGATCCCGGCAACTCGGGGCTCGATCCGCAGTACAACGCTACGGCGAGTGACGGGCTGGACAATAACGGCAATGCCGCGGTGGACGAGTCGAGCGAGCACTATCCGGAAACCGGCTCGATGCAGTGGAACCTCCCGCTGGCCAGCAAGCTCGATTACCCGTGGACCAAGGTGAGGTACAAGCTGAACGGGGCAAACCAAATCCTTCTCTTCGGGGACCAGGACAACAACCCTACGACCCCGCCCCGGGAGAACACGGTGCGCGGGTTTCCGGAGCTGATCATCACGGCATCCGGCAGAAAGGGCGTCGGATCCAAAACGGTCACGGTAGAGGCGGTCAAGTGGCCGCTCCCGCCGATGCCGGGCTCGGTCTATGCCGAAGGGGACATGAATTTCGCGGGCAACTCGTTCTACATCGACGGGCACGACCACGACTTCACCGCGCCGTACGACACGATCTCCGGTGCGACGCCGGTCCCCGGGATCTCATCCCCCAACAATGCGGGCCCGATTGCTGGGAGCCTGACCAGCGGGCAGGAGGATAACGTCCTTGGGTCAGGCGGGGAGCCCAGTGTCCAGACCTCCCCATTGAATCTGGACATCGCAGCGATTGCGGCAGGGTGGACCCAAATCGCGGACGTGACCTATGTCGGCAATCAAAACAATCCGCCCACGGACGAGTGGGGCACGGTGGACGACCTCAAGGTCGTCCACATTGCGGGCGATCTCGACGTGTCCGGCACGAGCACAGGGGCGGGCGTGTTGGTGATCGACGGGAATTTCCAGCTGGGCGGGACGTTCAACTACAACGGGATCGTGATCGTTCTCGGGGACCTGGACATCGTGGGAGGCGGCAACGCCAAACAGATCGTGGGCGGCGTCATGGTCCAGGGCACGGTCAGCGGGTCCTCGAACGTGAACGGCAACGTGAAGGTTATCTACTCGAGCGCCATGATCAACCAGCTCTATTCGCTGACGCGCTACGAGATCTCTTCCTGGATCGACCAATAAGCCGAGCCCACGTCGAGGGGCTCCTCGCGCGGGGTGGGTGGCACGCCTATCCCGCGCTTTCGTTTTCAGTGCGGGCCTACTGGAAGATCCAGTAGTGAAACGGCGCGTAATCCCCACCGTCTTGCGGGTCCTCGCGCCGGATCTCGATCTCGGGCCGCGCCCCCGCGACCAGCCTACCCGGGATCTTGAACGCGGGCTCGACCCATACCGTCTCCGATCGGGCGATCGTCCACGCGCCGGCCGCCGACCCGTCCACGCTCACCGTGAGGCGGTTCGGGTACCAGGCGTCGGTCCGCATCACGAGCGTGAGGTCCTTTCCGGGCTCGGCCTTCACGCGGAATCGCTCCCAGCCGAAGACTTTCCTTCCCGCGTCCGCGATCGGCCGCGTGGGACGGTCGGCGTAGACGTATTGCCGGAGGACGTCGCGAGGGAGCACGCTGGCGTTCCTCTTCCATCGCGATCGCTTCTCATCGTACTCGTACCCGTACGCCTTCCAGTCGTGACGCCGTTCGTCCTCGAGCCACGCCAGGTCGAAGGAATCACGAAGCTTCATGCCCTCAATTTCCGGATGCGGGAGAATCATCGAGTCGGCGGGAACGACGTCGATCCACTGGGCGGGATAGACGACCTTGTTCTCTCCTCCGCAAATCGTGTTGGCCCCCAGGTGCGCGCGGAAGATCTCCGGCCCCAGGACCCCGCTCGATTGCAGGTAGGGAAACCACTCCGGATAGATCGCGAAATAGGTCGGTAGCTTTCGTGGAGGAAGCCGTCTCAGCTTCTCGAACATGCATCCGATTCCCGCGCGATAGACCTTGGCGAAGCCCTCGGTCGTCAGCCCTAGCAAGTCCAAGGTCTGCCGGTTCCCGTAGTACGCGATCGCGCCCGCGTCGTTCATGCCCACGACCGCGTTCCGGGGCAGGTTTTGCTCGATCCAGCGTCCGACCTTCACCTGCTGGTGGAGGATGTTCTCGCAATTGTGTCCGTAGAACAGGATGACCCTGTCGTACACCTCCGTGGCGGTCGGCGACCACGCAGCCAGGGGCGCTACGACGATGAACGCCGCCAGAGGCGCCCCGACGGCGCGCGGGAGGCGTCCCCACGCGAGCGTCCCCGCGCGGGCGAGCCCGGTCGCGAAGCAGGCCAGGAGGATCGGATAGAAACCTTGCTGGTAGCGGTAGAGATGCACCGCCCACACGACCGGGAGCGAGTCGACGACGACGGCGGCGGGAAAGAGCAGAAGGAGCGCGCGCCCATCGGACCAGGGACGGTGGCGCGGCAGGAACGAGAACGCGGCGAACAGGGCAAGCGCGGCAGCGCTCGGAATCCAGTAGCGCTGAATCAAGTTCCCCTCTCCATCGAGCTGGAGCCAGGAGAGGTATCCCATCACGATCGAGAGCCACACCTTGGGAGAATCGGTCAGGAACTTGCGACGGACGTCGGGGTGCGGCTCGGCGAGGATCGACTTCGCCTGGGAGCTGGTGGATTCGATCGAGCCGGAGACGGCGAGGTTGACGAGGAAGGGAAGCGCGGCGGCCGCGAAAGGCATGAGAAGCGCGGCGCTCCAGAAGCGCGGGCCGTGATCCGCCCGGGAGGCTCGCCACCGGTCGTGCGCCATCACGAGGCCGAGCACGCCGCTCAGGACCGCCCCCTCCGGCCGCGACGCGGCGAGAAGGAAGAGGCACCAGCGAAGCCGCGGGAACGTTCCCCCTTCACGCTCGTTCAGGTAGAGCACCAGGGTCCCCAGAAGGACGGTGGCGTAGAGACCGATCTCCATTCCGCTCATGTAGCCCCACAGGAGATGGGGGTTTCCCAAGAAGAGCACGACCGCGAGCAGCATGCCGAGCGTTCCCGCAAGCAAGCGCCCGAGGCGAGCCATGAGCAGCGCGCTCACGAGGAGCGCGACCGCCCCGAGTGCGAGCGCCCAGGCGATCGCCAGCATCGGTCCCAGGTGCAGCCAATGCGGCGGCGCCAGGAGGAACGGCCAGAGAAGGCTCGTCGCTCCCGTCGTCGGCGCGTTTCCCGCCGCGTACACGAAGGGGTGACCTTCCGCGATGGCCCGCGCGTACTGGAGATAGATGAAGCTGTCGTCGAGCGGCAGCGAGAGCTCGCTCCCGGTGATGAGGCGTTCGGTGCGAAGCAGCCGGCCGATCTGGAAGCAGAGATACGCGACCGAGAAGAGCCCGATGAGGAGGATCGCGCGCCCGCGCGCGAGTCGCCGGAGCCTTTCGATCACGGGGCCGCCTCCCGCACGCGGTAGAGCGGGATTCGGACGTCGCCCACTCGTTCGGTGCGGAAGATCGGCAATAGTCCGGGATCCTCACGCGTGAGGTAGACAGGCCGCTTGCGGATATTGCGCGCGATCAGGCGATTCATCATGACATCCAGGTCACCAGGATAGCCGGGAACCGCAAGGGTGGGATAGTGCCGGGCCAGGTGGTGCAGGTACCACGGCCAGACCAGCAGATACTTGTACGCCACGACGAGATCAGGGTGGCTCTTCTTGAAATCGGTCGCCTTGTAGAACCAGAGCGCGAACGTGCGGCCGTCGTACTCGCTCACGACGAGCGCGTTCGGTTCCACGACCGAAAGGTTGTGCTGGGCGTAGAGGTAGGGGGTGAGGTCCGCGGACGCATCGACACGTTTCCAGTTCGAGAGGAAACCGAGGCATACGCCCCCCGCGAGGACCAGGACGGAGACCCCGCGCACGACCGGGCGCCATCGCGGCGCGTTCCATAAGGACGCCCACCCCGAGGCGGCCAACGCCGCCGCGATCCACGCCGCGGGCATCCAGTACCCAACGTCATCTCCGATCGCGTAGACGGAGAGCAGGACGAGGGATGCGAGAAACGCCGCCCAGCCGGAGGCCGCCCTCCCGTCGCGCCGGATCAGCGCGAGCAGGAGGCCGATCCCCAACAGGGCAACTCCCCACCCGAAATCGACCCCCCAGCGCCCCGGGATCAGGTGATTCAGGATCCCCGGAAAGCCTCGCGCGAAGAAGTTGCCCCCGTACTGAGCTCCGCTGAGAACCCACCATAGCCGCTCCGGCGTGACCGGCGCTCCCCATGAAAACTCGGGGTTCTGGGCCGCCCGTACCGGCAAGAAAAGATCCAGCGTCAGCCCCCAAAAGGCGAGAACGGGCAAAAGAACCGCGCCCCAGGGGCCGATTCTATTCGTGCGGGAGAACCGCCAGATCCCGACCAGAAGCGCAGGGGAGGCGGCGAGCAGGAGCAGGTGGTTCGTGAGCCCGAGGCCGAAGAGGTAGCTCGCGAGGATGAGAAAGCGGACGTTGCGCTCTTCCTCGGCCTTCACGAGCAGCCAGAGGATCGCGCCCAGGAACGCGGCGTTCAGCGTGTAGACCTCGGCGAGAACGCTCTGGCTCCAAGCGCCGCGTGAGGACGCATAGAGAAGGGCGCAGGCGCCCGCGCTGAGAAGGGCGCCGGGGCCGCGGGATTCGGGCGGCGACAGGGAGTAGGCGAGGCGGACGAGGAAGTAGACGCTCGCCGCCCCCGCGATCGCCGCGACCAGGTTGATCCGGAAGGCGATCGCTCCGAGCGGGAGCAAGGAGGCGATCCGCCCGAGGAGCACGAATAGCGGATAGCCGGTCGGGTGGGGGATACCGAGCGTCGCGGAGGCCGCGAGCAAGTCGCCCGAGTCCTCCCCGAGGTTCACCCAAGCGACCGTGGGGGAGAGCGTCAGGGCGTATGCCCAGAGCGCTGCGAGGGCGGCGACCCAGGCGGCACCCTGGACGCTTCGATGCATGGCCGCACCGTATCAAAGCGCGTCTCCGCGGGTCAACGACCCCCGGGGAAACGGGCTTCGCGGTGCTCCTCACGGGCGCGGCCCGCTTCGAGCCGCCGGTCTGATGGGACGGCAGTGGGATGGCCGCTCGTGCGGGATGCAATGGCGGGCGGGGCCCGCATCGCAAACCGCGCGAGGGGGGTAACGGTGGCGTAAACTCTTATATAGTTAAGACTTACGTTGCGGTCGGAGTGACCCATGGCATGGAACTTGCTCAAATTGGTCCCCGCGAACCGCTGCGTGAAGTACGCGGGGCGCAAATCTCACCACTCATACGGAGCGGATCATGTTCGGTAAGAAAAAGAGCACGGTAGGGCTCGACATCGGATCCAGCTCGATCAAGGTGGTCGAGATCGCGCATGACCGCTCCGGAGACCGGTTGATCAATTTCGGCATCTCAGAGCCGCTCTCGGAAGCGATCGTGGACGGAGAGATCATGGATCGCCAGCTGGTGCACGAGGCGATCACGAACCTTCTCGAGTCCCGCCAAATCAAGAACCGCGTCGTGGCCACCGCCGTTTCCGGCCGCGCGGTCATCGTGAAGAAGATCCTGATGGATCGCTTGAGCGAGGAAGACGCGAAAGAAGCGATCCAATGGGAAGCGGAGCAGCACGTCCCCTACGACATCAACGACGTCTCGCTGGATTTCCAGATCCTCAATCCGAACGTCGACCAGAAGAAGATGATGGTGCTTCTCGTGGCGGCGAAGAAAGAAATGATCCAGAACCACGCCGACATCATCCGTGAAGCGGGTCTGACGCCGGTCATCATCGACGTGGACTCCTTCGCGATCCAGAACGCCGTCGAAGCGAACTACGACCTGCGGCCCAACGAGGTCGTCGCGCTGGTGAACATCGGGGCCGAGATCACCAACGTGAACATCGTCGAAGATCAGGTGCCGCACTTCACGAAAGATCTCTCGGTCGGTTCGAACGCGTTTGTCGAGGGAATCCAGCGCCGGTACAACGTGAGCCAGGCGGAAGCGCTGAACGCGATCCGCGGGCGCGGGGACCAAGCCATCGACGTCGCGCCGATCATCCAGACCGCGTGCGAGGATCTCTCGGTGCAGCTCGATCGCGCGATCGCCTATTTGAAGTCTTCGGGGGAAGCCGAGCGCGTCGACCGCATTCTCCTTTCGGGTGGATCCGCCCGCGTCCCTGGCCTCAAGGAATTCTTGAACACGAGGCACCAGGTTCCCGTGGACGTCGTGAATCCGCTTCAGAAACTGAGCTACGACGCGGGCCTCTTCAACGGCGATAGCGTCGAGAGCGTCGCTCCCGTGCTCACCGTCGCCATCGGCCTCGCGCTTCGATAGGGGGAATCATGATTCGCATCAACCTATTGCCCCGGGACGAACGCAAGACGCGGCGAAAGATGCAGCTGCCGAAGATCGGCTCGCTCATGCCCGTCCTGGTGCTCCTCCTGGTGATCGCGCTCTTCGGCTCGATCTCGGTGTTCCAGACCCTTCAGATCGGGCGGCTGAAATCGGACATCGCCCGGGCGGATCAGGAGGCGGCGAAGCTCAGGCCGCAGATCCAGACGATCCAGGAGCTCACCCTGAAGCGGGAGGAGCTCACGCGGCGGTTGAACGTGATCGCGGATCTGGACAAGACGCGGCTCCAGCGCGTGATGCTCGTCGACGAGCTGTCGCGGTGCGTGCCGGAGCATTTGTGGCTGACGAGCTACGAGGAAACCGGCAACAAGGTTCAGATCGAAGGCGTGACGTTTTCGAATCTGCTCGTGGCCGATTTCATGACCCGCCTCGAGGCGAGCCCCCTGTACGGAAGTGTGGACTTGCTGGTGGCGGAGAAGGGCACGATCGATCAGCGCAACGTGGTGAAGTTCAAAGTCACCGCGTTGATGACCTTGTAGCCCAGCGGCGCGCGGGGGGAGGACGATGGACCTCAAGGATCCGAAAACCCAGAAGCTGATTCTGATGGGAGCCGGGATCGGCGTCCTGATCTACTTCTACATCATCGCGGACTACGTCCCGTTCAACTACCGGGCGCGCACGAAGGAAATCAGCACCCTGAAGGGGGAGTACACCCAGAAGATGAGCGAGCTCACGAAGGCGCAGCAGCTCGTGAATCGGCTCCCGGAGCTCAAGAAGGAATTCGAGCTTCTGAATCAGCGCTGGATGGTGGCCCAGGAGCTTTTGCCGACCCAGAAGGAGGTCGCGAGCCTTCTTCGCAAGGTGACGATCGCGGGGCAGGAATCGGGCGTGCATTTCCTGCTCTTCAAGCCCGGCGATCCCAAGCCGTCGACGTACTTCACCGAAAACCCCGTTCAGGTTTCGGTGACCGGCGGATTTCATCGCGCGGGGGCATTCCTGGGCGAGATCTCGGATCTGAGCCGCTTGGTGAACGTCTCGCAGCTCAAGCTGAAGGGCTTTGACAAGGGCGACCTCGACGAAACCGTGCAGGCCGATTTCGTCGCGACCGCGTACACGCTGGCCGAGGGGACACCCAATGAATCAGCCAAGCAGTCTGGCGCTGTCACAAAGTAGATTCTTCCAGAGCCGCCTCGGCATTCTGCTCTTGGCGCTGGTCGGACTCGCGATCGCGGCCGGCATTTACTTGATGAAGCGGCAGGAGCCGACCGCTCCGGTTTCACCGACGCCGGCCACGTCGCCTGCGGCGCAGGCTCTCCGGCGCACCCAGCCGATGTACGGCCCTCCTGCGCCTCCCTGGGCGCGGACCGATCCGTATGGTCCGCCCGCGCCCCCGGAGTTCATGGCGCGCGCGACACCGGCTCCGGCCTCTCGTGTCGCCGGCTCTCCGGACGCGGTCACGCCGGGCGCCGTCGTCGTCCCGCCGAACCCGGACGCCGCCGTATCGGCGCGGGCGCCCGCAACTGCGGTCCTGCCTGGGCAGACGCCCGCGCCCGCCGCTCCCATCGGGTCGGCGCTGTCGGGGGAGATTCCGAAATCGGTGGACGCGAGCGTTCTCTTCGCTCGCGAGCGTTACGAGTACATCGGCGGCGGCCGGCGCGATCCATTCCAATCGTTGCTCGACGGGAGATTTCTGACCCAGTCGGCGGACGGTTCCCTCGTGGACGTAGGGGACATCCACCTGGTGGGCATCATGTGGGGCTCCTCGGACAAGTTCGCGCTGGTGGAAGACAGCCGCGGACGCGGTTTCGTGCTTCGCGTAGGAGACCCGGTCGTGAACGGGTACATCTCAGGGATCAGCAAGAGCGAGCTGCAGGTGGTACAGAACGCCTTCGGCGAATCCCAATCGCTATCGATCCGCCTGCAAACCAAAGAGGGTGACAAGAATGCGACTCGAAACTAGCTTCGCGCGCACGGGCCGCTGGGGCGGCCCGATCGCGGCGCTGACGGCGGCTCTTCTTACGGTCGCCTCCCCGGCGTTCGCGGCAACCGTCAAGGGCGTCTCCATGAAAGAAGCTGGTACCGCGACGCAGGTCATCATCGAGGCGGATGAACCGCTCAACTACCACGATTTCACGCTCGAGTCGCCGGACCGGATCGTCGTGGACTGCCCAGGATCGCAGCTCGGCTTCAGCGAGCGCACCTGGTCCGGACGCGAGGGATCCTCGGTCAAGACGGTCCGCGCCAGCGAAATGGGCTGGGGCAAGGAAGCGGGAGCCCGGATCGTCGTGGATCTCTCGCAGGCTTCTTCCTACGCCCTGAGCAGTGTCGGGAACAATCTCGTCCTCGCCGTCGAGGTGCCGCCGACGCCGGCCTCCAAGGAGCCGGTGATGCCGGCTGAATCCGACCGCATGCAGCCGACCGACGGGCGGCGGATGTCGCTCGATGTGCAGGGCGCCGACATCCAGACCGTGCTGAGGAGCCTCTCCGAGTTCAGCGGCAAGAACATCGTCGCGAGCAAGGAAGTGAAGGGCGAGGTCACGCTGAGGCTCCGGAACGTGCCGTGGCGCCACGCCCTCGACATCGTCCTCAAGTCGCAGGGGCTCGGGATGGTCGAAAGCGGCCAGACGATCGTCGTCTCGAACCTCGACACGCTGCGCAAGGAGGAGCTGGAGCGACGTACGGCCGAGCGCTCGCAGGAGGAGCTCTTGCCGCTCGAGACCCGGATCCTGCCGGTGAACTACGCGAACTCCAAGGAAATGGCGCGGTCGGTGGAGAAGACCCTGACCAAGCGCGGTCACATCGAGGTGGACGACCGCTCGAACTCCCTCATCGTGACCGATATCGCGGACCGACTGGACCAGGTCGACGCCATGGTGCGCAACCTCGACACCAGGACGCCGCAGGTCGAGATCGTGGCGCGCCTCGTCGACGTCGACGTATCGTCCACGCGCGATCTGGGTATCCAGTGGGGGGTCCACAACCTCGACCTCTTCGATGCGGGCGTAAGCGAGAACGTGGACATCAACGCGGCCGACGTGACCAATCCTGCCGCGCTGGCCAGGCTCGGGACGATCAAGTCGTTCGCCAGCATTGACGCGAGGCTCCAGGCGCTCGAGACCCAGAACAAGGCGAACATCATCTCCAATCCGCGCATCACGACGGTGAACAACCGGGAAGCTTCGGTCGTGGTCGGCAAGCAGATCCCGCTCATCGTCCAGGACTTCGCCGGGAACGCGGTCACGCAGCTCACGACGATCGGGATCAAGCTCAACGTGACGCCGCACATCAACACCGGGAACCGGATCACCATGGACGTCCATCCGGAAGTGTCCGACCTTGCGTCCCAGGCGACGGTGCAGGGAGGCATCATCATCAACACGACCATGGCCGACACGAGGGTGATGGTGAACGACGGCGAGACGGCTGTGATCGGCGGCTTGATCCGGAGCAACGAGAGCACGACGAAGCGCGGCGTCCCGGTTCTCATGGACGTGCCGCTCCTCGGAAACCTCTTTCGCTCCAATTCAACGACGAAACAGAAGCGAGAGCTCCTCATCTTCGTGACGCCGAAGATTCTCGGAGAGGGGATGACGCCGAAGGGTTAAGCACCGGCGCGCCGCTTTCGCGAGCGCCACACACGGGTTATACTGCGGGGTCCTTCATGGGGAGGGCCCCGTTTTCATTGCACCGCCGAGGAGAGCCTCTGGTCACGCGCATCGCTCTGGTCGGTCTGCCGGGCGCGGGAAAGAGCACCGTCGCGAAGCTCCTGGCGCGGCGCCTGGGGTGCTCGAGCGCGGACGTCGACTCTGAGATCGAGCGGATGGCGGGCCGGTCCGTTCCCGCGATCTTCGATGAGGAGGGGGAGGAGCGCTTCCGCGACCTCGAGTCGCGCGCCCTGGCCAAGGTCATGGAGCGGAGCGAGCCGGTCGTCCTTTCGTGCGGAGGCGGGATCCTGGTCCAGGCCTCAAACCGCGAGCTCTTGAAGGCGCATGCGCGGGTCGTGTGGCTCAGGGTCGATCCGGCGAAGGCGGCGGAGCGGCTTCGCTCGCCGGGAGAGGCAGCGCGCCCGCTTCTGCGCGAGGGCCCGCTCGAGGGGCGGCTCAGGACGCTTCTCGAGGCGCGCCGCGAGGGATACGAGAGCGCGGCGGAGGCCGTCGTGGATACAGACGTATGTACGCCCGAGCAGGTTGCCGATCGGATCGCGATGATCCTCGGGGGCACACGGGGGCCATGGGGTCGATCCGGATCGTAGGGGGCGACCTTCGCGGGCGGAAGATCGAGGTTCCTGCGCGGGGGGTGCGTCCCACCTCGGACCGGACGCGCGAGGGGGTCTTCAACGTACTGGGGCCGCGCGCGGTCGAGCGGGCGCGCGTCCTCGACCTCTACGCGGGGACCGGGGCGCTCGGAATCGAGGCGCTGAGCCGTGGCGCCGCAGAGGCCTCGTTCGTCGAGGGGAGCGGGCCCGTCGCGCGCGCGCTGAGGGAAAACCTGGTCCGGCTGGGTCTCTCCGAACGGGCGTCGGTGCACGAGGCGGATCTCTCGAGGATCGAGCTGCCGCCGGGGGCCCTCGGTCCATTCGACCTCGTGTTCCTGGATCCGCCTTACGCGGGGGGCGCCGGACCGCGCTGGCTCGAGCGCCTCGCGCGACTTCCGTGGCCCGAGGGGGGCGGGCTCGTGGTGTATGAGCGCCGGAAAGGGGCTCAAGCACCTGAGCCGTCGACATTCGAGCTCGCGACGGAGCGGACGTATTCCAATACCACGGTCGCGTTCTATCGCGCCCGCAGGGCGTGAGTCTTGAGCCGAGAGGAGGCGCATGAAAGGCGCGGTGTTCGCCGGGACGTTTGACCCGGTCACCAACGGGCATCTGGACCTGATGCAGCGGGCGCTCCGAATGTTCGATTCCTTGACCGTCGCGGTCGCCGAGCGCGCCGAGAAGGGAGTGATTTTTACGCAGCAGGAGCGCGTCGAGATGATCCGCGAAGCCGCTTCCTCGCTCGGCCGGATCACCGTCGAGCCGTTCTCCGGGCTCCTCGTCGATTTCGCGAGGCAGCGGAAGATTCCGGTTCTGGTTCGAGGGCTTCGCTTCATCTCCGATTTCGAGTACGAATTCCAGATGGCGCTCATGAACCGCCGGCTGCATGACCAGATCGAGACGGTGTTCCTCATGCCGAGCGAGACCTACACCTACCTGAACGCATCGCTCGTGAAGGAGATCGCGCGCTACGGCGGAGCGATCGAGGATTTCGTGCCCCCGAACGTGGCCCCGCGCCTCCGCGAGCGCCTGAAACAGGCCCGATGAAATCCGCGCGCGTCTCCGCCCGCGTGCGTGCGTTGAAGCCCTCCGAGACTTTGGCGCTCGGAGCCCGCGCGCGCGAGCTACGGGCGCAAGGGCACTCGGTCATTTCCTTCGCGGCCGGGGAGCCGGACTTCGACACTCCCGAGGACATCCGGGAGGCGGGCGTACAGGCGATCCGCGCGGGTCATACACGCTACACCGCGGTCGGAGGCGTGGCGGAGCTGCGCGCGGCGATCGCGGAGAAGCTCAGGCGCGAGAACGGGCTCGAATACACGCCGTCCCAGGTCGTGGTCTCGAACGGCGCGAAGCACTCGATATGGAACGCGTTCCTCACCTTGATCGAGCCGGGCGACGAGGTGCTCTGCCCGGTGCCGTACTGGGTCACGTTCCCCGAGCTTGTCCGGCTGGTGGGGGGCGAGCCGGTGTTTGTACACCCCAAGCAGGGGAGCATGAAGATCAACCCGGAGCAGCTGGAGCAGGCGATCACCCCCCGTTCCAAGGTCCTGGTGTTGAACAGCCCCAACAATCC
This sequence comes from Candidatus Eiseniibacteriota bacterium, assembly GCA_036505295.1. GTDB lineage: Bacteria > Eisenbacteria > RBG-16-71-46 > SZUA-252 > SZUA-252 > WS-7. The sequence continues at coordinate 33,541 of DASXTQ010000093.1, read as the reverse complement.
GTCCGGCGCCGTCTACTCGCCGGAGGAGCTGCAAGCGCTCGGGGAGGTCGTCCGCCGTCACGGGCTTTACGTTCTCTCCGACGAGATCTACGAGCAGCTTGTGTTCGGGAACGCGCGTCACGTGAGCATTGCTTCGCTTCACCCGGAGCTTTACGACCGCACGATCGTGATCGGTGGAGTATCGAAGACCTGGGCCATGACGGGATGGCGGATCGGATTCGCGGCCGCGCCCGCCGATCTGGCCGAGGGCATGGAGCGCCTTCAGGGCCAATCGACCTCGAATCCCGCGGCGGTCTCCCAGTTCGCGGCGCTCCGCGCCTTCACGGGCCCCCGGGACTCCGTGCGCATGATGCGCGACTGTTTCGCCCGCCGCCGCGATACAATTGCGGGGCGGCTGAGCCGCATGCCCGGCGTCCGGCTTGTCGCGCCCGACGGGGCCTTCTACGCGTTTCCGGACCTGAGCGAGCGAATCCGCTCGGCCCGAAACGGCGTGACCGATTCCGCGGGGCTGAGCGATTTCCTGATCGACGAAGCCCGCATCGTCTGCGTCCCGGGCTCCGCCTTCGGCATGGAAGGACACCTGCGGCTGTCGTACGCCATCGGCGACCGCGACATCGAAGAGGGACTGAACCGGCTCGAGGCCGCGCTGGACAGGATGTGAGAGGAGAAAACTGATGCCGACATACGAATACGAATGTGAGAAGTGCAAACACAAATTCGAGGTGTTTCAATCGATGACGGAGCCGCCGCGCAAGCGGTGCCCCAAGTGCCGAGGGAAAGTCCGCCGGTTGGTCGGCGGGGGCGCCGGACTCGTGTTCAAGGGCAGCGGCTTTTACACGACCGATTACCGGTCGACATCTTATAAGGAACAGAAGCGCAAAGAGTCGGGAGATCCCGCTAAGGAACAGAAGCGCAAGGAGTCAGGAGATCCCGCTAAGGAGCAGAAACGCAAGGAGTCCGGGGATCCCGCTAAGCCAAAAGGTGAATCCAAGAGCCGCGATCAAAAGCCGGGGCGCTCCCCGGAGTCGTAAGGCTTTTCCTTTGACTCACTTCCTCCGCTTTTGGTAGCGTGCCTACGCTCATGCGACGCTTCATGGTCCGCGCAAGTCACCGGTCTTAACCTCCCCGGTCGGAAGCACGCATGCCCCATGAATCCAATTAGTTACGACCCAACTCTAAGCTGAAATCGAAAGGGAGCGGATGCCGCATCGCGTGACGTTGATTCCGGGCGATGGGACCGGGCCTGAGATCACGGAGGCCACCCGCCGCGTCCTCGAAGCGACCGGTGTCGCGTTCGAATGGGACGTGCAACACGCGGGGATCGACGTCTTCCAGAAGGAAGGGACCCCGCTTCCGGACCGCGTGCTCGAGTCGCTCCGGCGGACGAAAGTCGGACTCAAGGGCCCGATCACCACGCCGGTTGGAAAAGGATTTCGGAGCGTGAATGTTTTGCTTCGAAAGGAACTGGATCTCTACGCGTGCATCCGGCCGTGCAAGACCTACCCGGGAGTCCGGTCTCGGTACGACAACATCGATCTGGTGATCGTGCGGGAGAACACGGAGGACCTTTACGCGGGCATCGAATTCGAGCGGGGCAGCCCGGGCGCGGCGCACTTACGTCAACTGATCCTGTCCGAATCGGGTCTGGAGATTCCGGAGGACGCCGGCATCTCGATCAAGCCGATCAGCGTCGCCGCGACCGAACGGATCACGCGATACGCCCTCGCATACGCGAAACGGAACGGACGCAGGAAACTCACCGCGGTGCACAAGGCCAACATCATGAAGTTCTCGGACGGACTCTTTCTCGATGTGGCGCGCAAGACCGCGCGGAATGTTCCTGACATCGAGTTCGAGGACCGCATCGTCGACAACATGTGCATGCAGCTCGTCCAAAACCCTGAAAACTACGACATGCTCGTGTTACCGAATCTCTACGGAGACATTGTGTCGGACCTCGCCGCGGGGTTGATCGGCGGGTTGGGCGTCGCGCCGGGGGCGAACATCGGTGACAGCGCGGCGCTTTTCGAGCCGACACACGGGAGCGCGCCTCGTTACGCGGGCCAGGACAAGGTGAATCCGTTCGCGATGATCCTGAGCGGCATGCTCATGCTTCGCCACATCGGAGAGCGGGAGGCGGGCGATCGGCTGGAGCGGGCCGTCGCCCAGGTGATCCGTGATGGCACGAAGGTGACCTACGACATGAAGCCGAAGCGGGACGATCCCACCGCGGTGGGAACGCGCGCCGCGGCGGACGCCGTTATCGCCGCGCTCAGGTAGAGGGGGGCCGCGTGTTCGCCGATCGGGCATCGATCGCCGTCCTCGGCGGGCGCGGGGGCTCAGGGTGCGTGAGCTTCCGCCGCGAGAAGTATGTGCCCAAGGGAGGGCCGGACGGGGGAGATGGCGGGGAGGGCGGAAGCGTCATCCTCGTCGTGAACGAGCACCTGCGCACGCTGCTCGATTTTCAGTTTCGCGCGCGGTTCGAGGCGGAGTCGGGCGCGCACGGGTCAGGCAACAGGAAGAGCGGCCGTTCGGGCCAGGACGTTACGGTGGCGGTTCCCCCGGGCACGCTGGTGTATGACGAGTCGAGCGGAGATCTCCTCGTCGATCTCGTGGAGCCAGGAGCCCGGTTCGTGGCCGCCAAAGGCGGGCGGGGCGGGCGCGGGAACGCGCGTTTCGCGACGCCCACGCGGCAGGCGCCTCGAAAGGCGGAGCCCGGTCGAGAGGCGGAGGAGCGGAAGCTCCTCCTCGAGCTTCGGCTCATTGCCGACGTCGGCATCGTGGGCTTCCCCAACGTCGGGAAGTCGACGCTGCTCGCGCGGGTGAGCGCGGCGCGGCCCAAGATCGCGGACTACCCGTTCACGACGCTCGAGCCGCATCTGGGCCTGGTGCGCGTGCGCGAGGAGCAGAGCTTCGTGATGGCGGACCTTCCGGGACTCATCGAGGGGGCGCATCAGGGGAAAGGGCTCGGACACGAATTCTTGCGCCACATACAGAGGACGCGGACCATCTTGATGCTGATCGACAGCATGTCGTCCGATCCCGGCAAGGATCTGGAGACGCTGAACCGGGAACTAAGGGAGTACAGCGAGGATTTAACGCGAAAGCCCACGGTCGTCGCGATGAGCCGTTCGGATCTCAAGGGAGATGAGGCACGCGGGGGGCCGCCGTTTCCGCTCGAGGGCATGCGGTGGGGCGGATGGATCTCGGGCGTGACCGGGGCGGGCGTGGACGATCTCGTAGCAACGGTTTGGGAAGTGCTGATCGCGGCCGGCGCCCAGGCGCCGGCGGAAGGGCGAGGCGGCGGCGACCGTCATGTCGCCGGAGCGAAGGAGCGAGAACCATGGTAGCGAAGGACGTCGCCAGGCTCTGGGAGGAGTTGAGGTACAGGGACCCGGAGGAAAAACTCGGATGGATCACGCAGCTCGCGCAGAATCCGACCGAGGAGTCCATCGAGGTGCTCCTCGATGTGCTGCAGCAGGAGAGCTGGTTTCTGAGGGATCAGGCCGCGCGCGTCCTCGCCACGATGGGGGAGCCGGTTTTGGAGCCGCTCATCGAGTACCTGGGCTCCGGGGTCTGGTACACACGCGCCTCCGCGGTTCTGGCGCTCGGGCGGATGGGGAATCCGCGCGCTGCGGCGCCGCTCGTGGAGATGCTCAAGGATCCCAACCGCACCGTGCGCGACGCGGTCTGGGATGGGCTGGTCCTCCTCTGCCGCAACGAGCTCGCGACGAAGGAGCTCGCCGCGGCGTTCGAGGCGCTCCCGGAGCGGGCGAGGCGGTTCGCGCTCGATGGCTTGGTGGAGCGGGATTCGGAGGCTGCGGGGCGGGTCCTGAGCCACATGGACGGTGGGGCGGGCGCAGCCCAGCCTGCCGGTACCGAGGTTGCGGGCGATCCGCTCGTGGGCGGCGAGTCGGACGAAGCGAAGCAGGCAGCACGCTGAGCGCTGGGTCGACGCACGGGGGTTCGGGGTGGAAGGGTGGAGCGGGGTCACGGCGCGGCAACACGGCAGGGAGCTCCGCCCGTTGGATGAGGGCTACCCGCCGGGGTTGCGCGATCTCAAGCCGGCGCCGCGCGTCTTTGTCGTCGGGACCTGGAATCATCCCGGTCCATGGGTTGCGGTCGTGGGAGCGCGGAACGCGACCGAGGACGGTATCGACGTCGCGCGAGGTCTCGCCGCATCCTTGGCTGTGCTGGGAATCGCGGTGGTGAGCGGTCTCGCGCGCGGCATCGATACCGCGGCGCACCTAGGCGCGCTCGACGCGGCCGGCGTGAGCGGCGCGGTCCTGGGCACCGGCATCGATCGAGCGTATCCACGCGAGAACGCGGCGCTCCAAGCAAGGCTCTCCCGGTCGCTCGGGCTCATGAGTGAGGTCCGTGCCGGGGCCTCGGCGACGCGAGGCACCTTCGCGACACGAAACCGCCTGCTCGCGGCGATGGTCGACGTCGTCGTGGTCGTGCAGGGACGGGCGGGAAGCGGATCGCTGATCACTGCCAAGGAGGCGGCCCGGCTGGGCCGGCCGGTCGCCGCGATTCCGTGGGATTCGAGGGAGCCGCTGGGAGAGGCGCCGCACGCGCTGATCCGGGGTGGTGTCGCGACTCTCGTGCGCGGCACAGACGATGTGCTCGATCTCATCCCAGGCTTCAGGGAGGGCGCGCGGAGCACCGGTTCCGCGTCGGCCCGCGAACGCTTCGCCCCGCCCCGTGCTGCGGACCCGCATGCGGCCCCGGACATCCTCGCCGGGCTTGCGCCGGCGGAAGCGGCGCTCTACCGCGCCCTGCGCGAACGTCCCCTCCCGCTCGATCACCTCGCCGAGGTGGCATCGCTCACCGCATCCGAGCTGGCGGTCGCCCTCCTGACGCTCGAGCTCTCCGACCTCGCGCGGCGCACGCCGGGCGGGCTCGTGCGGAAAACGCGCCGCCCGGTCCGGCGATGACGTCTCGCGCATGCCGGCTTTCTCCCTGAGATGGCTCACTCGCAGTTTCGTCCCCTTCGCCAAAAGATCGAGGTCGTAGCACTCCATTCGATCGGCCTCATGGCTCGCGTCCTTCCGTTTCGATGGACGAGCGCGATCGGCGCCGCCCTGGGCCGGGTCGCGTTTGGGGTGATGGGCCGCCGCAGGCGCATCGCGATCGAGAACATCACCGCCGCGTTCGGACCCGAGGTCGCGGGCAAGCCCGCGCACGACCTGGCGCGCAGGACGTTCGTTCAGATCGGCCGCTCGTTCATGGAATTCCTCGCCCTTCCCAGCCTCGGGCCCGAGGGAATCCTCCGCCGAGTCGAGCTGATCGGGTACGAGCCGGCGCTCGAGTGGGCGCGGCAGGGAAAAGGTGCGGTGATGATCACCGCGCACTACGGGAACTGGGAGCTATGCGGCGCGGCGCTGCGCGCCGCGGGCGGTCCGGTGCGGTATCTGCTTCCTCCGCAGAGCAACAAGGGGAGCGACGAGTACTTCGACCGGATTCGAAGCAGGCTCGGAATCGAAGCGGTTAAGATCGGTTTTGGGATGCGCGGGGCGCTCAAGGCGCTGCGCCAGGGTGCCTTTCTGGGAATGCTGCCCGACCAGGACGCGCGGCGGGTCGGAATCCACGTGCCCTTTTTGGGACGGCCCGCGTCCACGCACACAGGCCCGGCGCGCTTGGCGTATCGTACCGGCTGCCCGATCGGGATCGGCTTGATCGAGCGGGAGCCCGGCGCCCGGTTCCGCTCGCGCTTGGTCGCCACGCTTCTACCCGATCCCGCCTCGGATGAGCCGCGCGAGGTCGAGAGGCTCACTCGCGCGATCAGCGAGACGATTGAAGCCGCTGTGCGCCGCCGCCCGGATCACTGGTATTGGCTTCACCGCCGCTGGAAGACCCCACCGCCTACGTCGTGAAACCGATGTCCTTGCTCGGCACCTCGAACGATTTGATCTTCCCGAACTGATCCTCGTACTTCTTGACGTTGGTCTCGAGCGCGGTGAGGAGCGAGCGCACGTTCGGCGGCGTCATGACCACCCGGGCGAATACTTTGCCTTTCGGACTCCCGGGAAGGATGCGGGCAAAATCGAGCACGAATTCCGAAAGCGAGTGGCTGATCACGACGAAGTTCGAGTAGATCCCCTCGGCTTCCCGCTCGCCCAGCTCCACGTTGATGGATCCGGGCTGTCCCTGTTGCTTTGGCTCCATTCCTAATCCTCCTTTTCCCAAGAAGTTACGCCGACATTGCCGTCTCAAGATATCGCCTAACCTGCCGTAAATCAACCTGATAGGGGTGGGGCGTACTCGGCGGGCGTCCGGATCATTCCACGGAGGGGGCGCGATGGGTGCAAAGCGGGCGTCGGGCTCGGCGCGGATCGAAGAGCAGATCGTCATCGGATGGAAGCGTTACGCAGACCGGAAAGCCCAAGGCTGCCAACGCGTCGCCGAGGGCGTGTGTTACCTCTCGCCTCGACCGTGCCCTTTCGACCCGAGGCCCGACTTCGAAACCCGTTTCGCCCAGGACTGCCTCCACTGCAGCCGCATGCAGGACGCGGCGGAGCAGGTCCACCCTCTGCCCGGCGGAGCGGCGGGCGCGATCCCCACGCTGGGCCTCCTGTTTCACCTTCTCGAGGAAGAAGCGCGGATGGTCCGCGTCGAGCACCAGGACGGGCTCGAGGAAGAGGGGGTGCGCTACCGCACCGCCGGGTTTCTCTTCCGCTCCATCCCCTTCATGCACGTCGCGCTCACCCATGGCCGGATCGGGCGGCTTCTCCTCGCGGCGATCGGAGGCGCGTTCGCGGAGGAAGTGGACACCATCCTTCTCTTTAGGATTGTTCCGGACGGAACCGCGCTCGAGCTGGCGGGATCCTACCGGCGGGCCGACCGCGCCGAGCCCGACGCCCCGCCTCACGCCATCCTCGATCTGGAGGCGTTCGAAGAGCAGGGAGGGTTCGACGGCGAGGTGTTCGATCGTCTCAGGGAGGAGCGGCTTCCTCTCGATCAGGATCGCGACCTCCTTGCGGACGCGGTTTTCGACGGCCGAGCTTCGTCGATCGCAAGCCCGCAGCGCGAGCTTCGCCTTCCGGACCGCGTCGCCGAATCGCTGCCGGACGGTCCGGTCGCCATCCTCCCCCTGTTCGGCCGCGAACGCGTGCTCGGCGTGCTCCTCGTCTCCCAATCCGCGGGCTATGCCGGCTGGACGAGCGACCAGGTCGAGCTCTTGAGCGCGATCGCCGCGCAGGCCGGGATCGCGTTCGAAGGAAATGCGGTGCTGGACGTGGCGCGCCGCCGCGGTGCGGCGGTTCGTGCCGCGATCGACTTCAGCCGCTCGGCGGTCCGGCCGGCGCGGCCGGAAACGCGCGCCGAGCTGGCGCTCAAGGTTCTCCTGAGCGCGACCCAGGCCGGGGGGGGCGTGGCGTGGATCAAGCGGGAGGACGGCTCCGCCGAGCTGGCGCACGTGCACGGGGTCGATGCCGGCGCGACGCAGGATCTTTCGAAGCTCGGTGCCTGGATCATCCAGTGGTTCGAGGCGGACGGAAAACCGCTGGTCGCCGACGCCGTGAGCGAGGATCCGCGCTTTTCGGGATTCATGCCGGAGGATTGGCGGTGCCTTCTGGCCGCGCCGATTCACGAGACGAACCGGATTTCCGGCGCGCTCCTCGTGTTCAACAAAGCGGGCGGCACGCAGGAGGCGCCCGCGGCCTTCGATTCCGAGGACGCGCACGTCGCCGATCTCCTCACGTCGATCGCATCCCTGGCCGACACGCGCTCCTCGCAAGAGGAGACGCTCCGGATGAAGGATCGTCGCCTCCACGAGGTCGAGGCGCAGCTCCGCCACGCGGAGAAGCTGGCCGTCGTGGGCGAGCGGGGCGTTCAGGTCGCGCAGGACGTCCGGAACCCCGTCGCGGCGATCACCGGGTTCGCCAAACGAGTCCTGAAAAGCCTGACGCCGAAAGACCCCAATCGCGAATACCTCGAGATCATCCTGCGCGAGACCGAGCGGTTGGAGCGGGTGCTGAGCGAGCAGGTCGCGCTGGCGCAGATGACCCGCCCCCGTTTGAAGCTCGAGAGCCTGAACGCGCTTGTACAGGATGTGCTGCAATCTCAGGCGGAGGACCTGGTGCGCCGGCGCGTCCGGCTCCTCAAGCGCCTGGCCCCCGAGGTGCCCACCCTTCTCCTCGACAACGAAAAGATGCGGCAGGTGCTCGTGAACGTCCTGAGCTACGCCCTCCATTCGGTACCCAGCGGGGGCCGGCTGCGCGTCGAGACGCGCGCGGCGCAAGGCGCCGTGCAGGCCGAGATCGCGCACGACGGGCCGAAGGTCGCGGGGGAGGTGCTCGATCGCCTGTTCGTGCCCTTCTCGACGTCGCGGCGTTACGGCGCGGGCGTCGGCCTCGCGATGGCGTACCAGATCGTGCGGGAGCACGGCGGCGAGATCCGCGCGCGGAGCGAAGGGGACTGGAGCAGCATCGTCACGATCTATCTTCCGACCCGCGAGAACGACGACCGTCGTAGGAAGCCGGACCGGCGGGATGGTCGCTCCGACCGCCGCCGCAAGCTCGCCTAGCCGTTGACCGAGGGTGCCCGTCATGATAGCGTTGCCGTCCGGCGCGACCCTAGCTCAGTTGGTAGAGCACCACGCTGAAAACGTGGGTGTCCGCAGTTCGATTCTGCGGGGTCGCACCATTCATTTTGGCCGGTCCTCCACGGCAGAGCATCACGTCTCTCGAAAACCAAGCTGGTGTAGCTCAGCTGGTAGAGCACGTCACTCGTAATGACGGGGTCACCGGTTCGATTCCGGTCACCAGCTCCATTCCCGGGCCGGCCGACCCGTACCCTCGGCCACATGTCATGACGACAAACCGCAACGCCGCGCACCCCCATGCGGGGGACGCGGCGGGAACGCGGGAACCGAAAGGTCCCGCTTCCGATCCTCTGCAGGGCCTCATGGTCAGCCCATCCGGCGTCCGTGGGATCGTGGGGCAAACCCTCACGCCCGACGTCGTGCTCCGGGTTGCGGGGGCGCACGCCTCCTTCCTCGATCCGGGGCCCGTGGTCGTCGGACGCGACACGCGCCCGAGCGGCGCCTGGGTCTCGCGACTCACGCAGGCGGTGCTCCTGGCATCGGGACACGACGTCGTGGACGTTGGGATCGCGCCGACGCCCACCATACTCTTCGCGATCCGACACCACGGAGCGTCGGGGGGCATCGCGATCACGGCGAGCCACAATCCCGCCCCTTGGAACGCCCTCAAGCTGTTCGGCCCGGGAGGTACGTTCCTCGCGCCGGCGCAATCTGAGGAAGTGGCGCGCCGCGCGAGGATCGGAGGAGTCGCGTGGGCCTCGCACACGCACGTAGGATCGATCCGAGAGGATCCGGACGCGATCGGGCGCCATCGCGACGCGATTCTTGCGCTCGCGGGCTTCGATCGGCCCCGGATCCGCGCCCGCCGCTTTCGCGTGGTGGTGGACGCGACGAACGGCGCCGGATGGGAAGCGACCCCCGCGCTGCTCGAAGCGTTGGGCTGCGAGGTGGAGCGGCTCTTCTGCGAGCCGACCGGCCGATTCCCGCGGGTGGCGGAGCCGCTCCCCGAGAACCTCGGCGCGCTCGGCGAACGCGTGCGGGCGACGGGAGCCGCGCTCGGGTTGGCGAACGATCCCGATGCCGACCGGCTCGCGATCGTCGACGAGCGAGGCGAGCCGATCGGCGAAGAGCGTACGCTTCAAATCGCGGTGGATTGGGCGCTCTCGCTCCATCCCGGCCCGGTGGCGGTGAACGCGTCGACCTCGATCGGGGTCGATCGGATCGCGCGGCGGTACGGCGCGACGGTGCATCGGACGAAGATCGGCGAGGCCCACGTCGCGCAGAAGCTGATCGAGATCGGCGGTGTGATCGGTGGGGAAGGGAACGGGGGCGTGATCTATCCGGCCCTGCACGCGACGCGCGACGGCCTCCTCGCCGCGGCCATCGTGGTCGATTGGCTCGCGCGTGACGCGCGAAGCTTGAGCGCGCGTCTCGCCGAGCTGCCGCCGGTCATCATGGTCAAGCGCAAGCTCGATTTGAGGCTGGAGGATACAGAGGCGCTCTCCGAAGCGCTGCGCCGCGAGTTCCCGGACGGAGAACGCAATGTTCTGGACGGGGAAAAGTACGTCTGGGAAGATTCGTGGGTCCAAGTGCGCGCTTCAGGCACGGAACCCATCGTGCGGATCCTGGCGGAAGCACGGAGCCGGGAGGATGCCGAGGCTTTGGCGAGCCGTGCTGGCCAGGCGATCGAGCGGTCGCAAATGCACGCTCGAGCGCGCTAGGCGGGAGGGCCGAGACTATGTGCGGAATCGTGGGATACGTCGGATCGCAGGAATCACTGCCGATCCTGCTCGAAGGGCTGAAGCGGTTGGAGTATCGCGGCTACGACTCCGCCGGAGTCGCCATCCTGAACGGCCAGGGGCTGATCGTACAGAAGGCGGCCGGCAAGATCGCCGTGCTGGAAGGGCTCCTGGACGGATCCAAGCCGCGCGGGACCCTCGGCATTGCCCACACGCGCTGGGCGACGCACGGTGAGCCCACCACGGTCAACGCCCACCCTCACGTGGACTGCAAGGGCAACATCGCGGTCGCGCACAACGGAATCATCGAAAACTACGTCACCCTCAGGAAGAAGCTCGAAGAGGAAGGGCATCGCTTCACCACCGACACCGATACCGAGACCATCGCCCACCTGATCGAGAAGTACTTCGAGGGCAATCTGGAGCGTGCGGTGGCCGCCGCGCTCCGGCATGTCACCGGGACGTACGGCATCGCCGTCATCGCGCGGGACGACCCCGGAAAGATCGTGGGCGCTCGCCACGGGAGCCCGCTCGTGGTCGGAATCTGCGATTCCGAGTACGTGCTCGCGTCCGACGTTTCCGCGATCATCCGGCACACGAATCAGGTCGTGTATCTCGACGACGAAGAGATGGTCGTGCTCACGCCCCGGGGGATCCACACCACCACGATCCGAGAGGAGACCGTTTCGAAACGCGTGGAGACCGTCGATTGGGATCTCGAGAAAATCGAGAAGGCGGGATACGCGCATTTCATGCTCAAGGAGATCTTCGAGCAGCCCCAGTCGCTCCGGAACACCCTCCGCGGCCGCTTGCTGGCCGAAGAAGGGACGTCGCGCCTGGGCGGGCTCAACATGTCGCCGGCCGAGCTTCGCGCGATCACCCGCGTCGTCATCACCGCGTGCGGGACCTCCTGGCATGCCGGAATGATCGGCGAGTACCTGATCGAGGAGCTGGCCCGCATCCCGGTCGAGGTGGAGTATGCCTCGGAGTTCCGGTACCGGAATCCGATTCTGGAGCCCGGGACGGTGGTGATCGCGGTGAGCCAGTCGGGCGAGACCGCCGACACGCTGGCGGCGATGCGCGAGGCCAAGCGGAGAGGCGCGCGGGTGCTCGGCGTCTGCAACGTGGTCGGAAGCACGATCGCGCGCGAGTCGGGCGGCGGCGTTTACATCCACGCGGGACCTGAGATCGGCGTGGCGTCGACGAAGGCGTTCACGTCGCAGGTCGCGGCGCTCGCCCTCCTGACCTTGTACCTCGGGCGCTTGGGCGAGCTCTCCCCGGAGCTTGGAGCCGAGCTGACGCGGGAGCTCGCGTCGATCCCCGACAAGATTGAGCGCATCCTGGCCGGCGCCGACAAGGTGAAGGCGATCGCGCAGGCGTACGCCCGCCACAACAACTTCCTCTACCTGGGACGCGGCTACAATTTTCCGGTCGCGCTCGAGGGGGCCTTGAAGCTCAAGGAGATTTCGTACATCCACGCGGAGGGCTACCCCGCCGCCGAGATGAAGCACGGCCCGATCGCGCTCATCGACGAGAACATGCCGGTCGTGTTCATTTGCACGCAGGACTCGGCCTACGAGAAGGTCCTGAACAACATGGAAGAGGTGAGGGCCCGGCGAGGCAAGATCATCGCGATCGCTTCCGAGGGGGACGAGCACGTGGCGACCAAGGCGGACCATGTGCTCTATATCCCGCGCGTGCTCGGGCCGCTCACGCCGCTCCTCTCGGTCGTACCGCTCCAGCTGCTCGCGTACTATATCGCGGTGGAGCGCAAGTGCGACGTGGACCAGCCCCGCAACTTGGCCAAGAGCGTCACGGTCGAGTGAGCCCGGATCCGCTGGCTGCCATCCAAACCCCGAACGCGCCCGCGGCGATCGGGCCCTACGCGCAGGGCCGGACGGGGTCGCTCGCCGGGCGTTGGATCGTTTCGTCCGGCCAGGTGGGCCTCGACCCAGCGACGGGGAAGCTCGTCTCAGGCGGGGTGGGGCCGGAAACCGAGCGCGCCCTTCGAAACCTCGAAGCGGTTCTGAAGGCGGCCGACGCGGGGTTGGGTGACGTGGTCAAGACCACGGTGTTTCTGGCCGACATGGGCGACTTCGCAGCCATGAACGAGGTCTACGGGGGGTTCTTCCCGGACCCCAAGCCGGCGCGGAGCACCGTCGCGGTCCGCTCGCTACCTCGGGACGCAAGGGTCGAGATCGAGGTCTGGGCGTTTCTCACGTGAACCGCGCGCGAAGCGAAGCCGTGCGTTTGACCGAGCAGGTGTCCTGCGCGGGCTGCGCCGCGAAGCTCAGCCCCCTCGACTTGAGCCAGGTCCTCTCCGCCCTCCCCGGTGCTCCGAGATCGAAAGGCGTGCTGATCGGTCCCGAAACCTGGGACGACGCCGGCGTGTACCGGATCTCTCCTACGCGCGCGCTCGTCCAGACGGTGGATTTCTTCACGCCCATGGTCAACGATCCATTCGACTTCGGGCGGATCGCCGCCGCGAACGCGTTGAGCGACGTCTATGCCATGGGCGGAACGCCGCTGACCGCGCTCTCGATCGTTTGCTATCCCGAGTCGGGGGACATGGCGGTCTTAGGCGAGATCCTCCGCGGGGGCGCTGCGACGCTGAAGCAGGCGCGTGTGGCGCTCATGGGAGGACACTCCGTGCGCGACAAGGAGATGAAGTTCGGATTCGCGGTCACCGGGGAGGTCCACCCGAAGCGGATCGTCTCGAACGCGGGGGCCAAGGGCGGAGACATGCTCATTTTGACAAAGCCCTTGGGGGTCGGCATCCTTGCGACCGCGCTGAAGCAGCGCCTCCTCCCGGAAGAGACGGTCGATCTCATGACGACCCAGATGGCGACGCTGAACCGCGCCGCGGGGGAGGCGATGCAGGCCGTGGGGGTGAGCGCGGCGACCGACGTGACGGGCTTCGGTCTCTTGGGTCACGCGCTGAACGTCGCCCGCGCCAGCCGGAAGACGATCCGGATCTGGAGCGCGGCGGTTCCCGTGTTGCCGGGCGTGCTGGAGCTCGCGGCCCGGGGCGTCATGCCCGGCGGGTTGATGACCAACGCGGCCTACGCCGCGCCCCACGTGACCTTCGACGCCGGCGTATCCGAGCCGCTCCGGCACGTGCTTGTCGACCCGCAGACCTCCGGGGGCCTCCTGATCGCGGTTCGGCCTTCGCGCGCGACCGCGCTCATGCGCCGGCTCGCGCGGGGAAAGGTGTCCGCGACGGTGGTCGGGGAAGTTCTTCCCCGCCGAACGCGCCCGCTCGAGGTGGCGGCGTGACGCCAAGTGCGGGGACGGATGGGTTCTGGTGGACTCCGAGGACTTCAAATCCTTCTGTCGGGCGCTCATAACGCCCGAGGTGGGTTCGATTCCCACACGTTCCCGCCATCACGATTCGAGGTTGAGATACGATGAATGATTTCATCCATTCGCTCCTCTCACTCAATTGGACCGATCCACGCGTGATCGCGTTCCTGGTCGCGATCGTGATTGTCGCTATCACTCGAAAGTGGTCGTTCGTGGTCCTGATCGTGTTGGTCGTCACGCTTGCGGAAGGGCTCCAGTACCTGTTGCGGCACTCCTCGTTGGGACACGATTTCACCCATGGCGTTGTGATCGGAGTTTATGCATTCGGCGGATTGCTGCTCCTCTTCCTTGCGATCGCTCAAGCCTTCACCAAGGAATAGCGCTGCGTTTCTACTCGCGGCTTTCCTGCTCGCGTGGGGCGCCGCCGCGGCTTTCGCGGCATCGGCTCCCCCCGCGCCCGCCTCGGCCCGCGCGGATTCACTCCGTCATCGATCGCGTCCTTTTCTCGTCATGCTCCGGTCGGCAGCCGTGCCCGGCTGGGGGCAACTCTACAACCGCAAGTATCTGAAAGCCGTGGCGGTGGTCGCCGGCGAGGGGCTCCTCGCGTACCAGGCATGGAACGAATACCGGAAGGAGAACGACGCGGTGGATCGCCTGAGCGCCATCGCCTCCGCAGATGTCGAGGCCGGAGTGGACTACCAAGTCGACCCCGCGTACCTGGCCGCGGACCAGGATCGGGAGGTGCATCGGAACAAGAAGATCAATTGGATCTGGTGGGGCATCGCCGCCCACCTCCTTTCCACCGTCGATGCGTACGTCGATGCCCACCTCGGAACCTTCGAGGCGGATTTCGGCTCTTCGGAACCAGGGGAGAAGCCCCGAATCACACTCGCCCTCCGGACCCGATTCTGATCCCCCGCCCATGAATCCGCGCTCCCTTGTCCGGAACTTCTGCATCATCGCGCACATAGACCACGGGAAATCGACTCTCGCGGACCGGCTGCTCGAGATCACGAACACGATTCCACGAGGGAAAATGAAGGATCAGGTGCTCGACAACATGGACCTGGAGCGCGAGAAGGGAATCACGATCAAGTCCCACGCGATCGCGATGGGGTACCGCGCCCGGGATGGGCAGACCTACCAGCTCAACTTGATCGACACCCCCGGGCACGTGGACTTCACCTACGAGGTCTCGCGGAGCCTGGCGGCGTGCGAGGGCGCGATCCTGGTCGTGGACGCGTCGCAGGGCATCGAGGCTCAGACGCTCTCGAACCTCTTTCTGGCTCTGGACCAGAAACTGACCATCGTGCCGGTCCTGAACAAGATCGACCTGCCCGCGGCCCACCCCGACGACGTTGCCCTCGAGATGGCGCATCTCTTGCACGTGGAGCCCGAGGAGGTGATCCGGGTCTCGGCGAAAGAGGGGCGCAACATCGAGGAGCTGCTGGAGGCGGTCATCGAGCGGATCCCGCCTCCCGAGGATCGGAGCAACGAATCGCTTCAGGCTCTGATCTTCGACTCGGTGTTCGACCAATTCCGGGGCGTGATCGTCTACGTGCGCATCGTGCGCGGCGTCATCCGCGCGGGAGGCTCGGTCCGGTTCCATTCCACCGAGAAGACCCACGAGGTGCTCGAGGTCGGCGTGCTGCGCCTGGGGCTCGAGCCCAAGGAGGAGCTTTCGGCCGGCGACGTGGGGTACGTGATCGCGAACGTAAAGGTGGTCGCGGACGCGAAGGTCGGCGACACGATCACAGACGCGCTGGACCCCGAGGCGCGGGCGCTCCCCGGATACCGCCCGGTGAAGCCGATGGTGTTCTCGGGGCTCTACCCCATCGAAGCGGAGAGCTACGAGTCGCTCAAGGAGTCGCTTGCCAAGCTCCAGTTGAACGACGCCTCGCTCACCTTCGAGCCCGAGACGTCGCTCGCGCTCGGGTTCGGTTTCCGCTGCGGGTTTCTCGGGCTGCTCCACATGGAGATCATCCAGGAGCGGCTCACCCGCGAGTATGGGGTCAACCTGATCGCGACCGTCCCGAGCGTGGAGTACCGCGTGACCAAGACGAACGGCGGGGTTCTGCTGGTCGAAAACCCGGCGCTCCTGCCGCCTGCGAACCAGATCGAGCAGATCGAGGAGCCGTACGTGAGGGCGCAGATCGTGGTGCCGGCGGACTACGTGGGGAACATCATGAAGCTCGCGCAGGACCGCCGCGGCATCTTTATCGGGATGGAGTTTCCGGACGAGGCCCGCGCCCACATCACCTACGAGCTACCGCTGGCCGAGATCGTGCTCGACTTTTACGACAGGCTCAAGTCGATCAGCCGGGGCTACGCGTCACTGGATTACGAGTTCTCTGGGATGAAGCCGGCGGACCTTGTCCGGATGGACCTGCTCTTGAACAGCGAGTCGGTGGACGCGCTCTCGGTCATCGTGCACCGCGAGAAGGCGTACGACTGGGGTCGCGACGTTTCGGCGAAGCTCAAGGAGCTGATTCCGAGGCAGATGTTTCCAATCGCCGTCCAGGCCACGATCGGAAACCAGGTCATCGCGCGGGAGACCATCCCCGCGATGCGAAAGAACGTCCTCGCGAAATGCTACGGCGGAGACATCACACGCAAGAGAAAGCTTCTCGAGAAACAGCGCGAGGGAAAGAAACGTATGAAACAGGTCGGCACCGTCCGGATTCCGCAAGAGGCATTTCTCGCGGTCCTGCGCGTGGAACGGTAGGGCCCGGTTGGGAGGTGATGGAATGGAGAGCGCGAGAGTAGCGGCCAAGACGAAGTCGAGACGTGCCACGCGGACCAAGTCCACCCTGCGGGAATACGTCGAGGCGATCGTCCTCGCCGTCCTGCTCACGGTCGTGATCCGCGGTCTCGTCGTCCAGGCGTTCCGCATCCCGACCGGCTCGATGGAGGACACACTCCTGGTCGGGGACTTTCTTTTCGTGAACAAGCTCGTCTACGGCTCGGAGATCGACATCGGCGCCGCGGGCCATCGTCTCGTGTATTACCGATTCCCCGCGATCCGCCAGCCGCATCGGGGAGACGTCATCGTGTTCCGGTACCCCGACGACCCCAGCCGCGACTTCATCAAACGATGCGTGGCCGTGGAGGGTCAGACGATCGAGATCAAGAACAAGTCTCTCTACGTCAACGACACGCTGCAGCGGGAGCCCTACGTCAAGCATTCCGACGAGCGGATCCTGCCGCGCGAGATCAGCGCGCGCGACAACTTCGGTCCTTTCGTGGTGCCGAAGGGGCACATCTTCATGATGGGAGACAACCGGGACAACAGTCATGACAGCCGCTTCTGGGGCCCGCTTCCGCTCAATCTCGTGAAGGGGAAGGCGATGATCCTCTACTGGTCCTGGGACGCCGAGAAGAGCATGCCCCGGTTTAACCGTCTCTTTCACCCGGTGCATTGACGCGTGGAATACGGTCTCTACATCCATCTTCCCTACTGCCGCAGCATTTGCCCCTACTGCGACTTCGTGAAAGCGCCGCTGCACCACGCGGAGCCGGAACGCCTTCTCTCGGCCCTGCGCCGCGAGTGGGACCTGGCGCGGGCGGCGGATGGCGAGGCGTGGAGCCGGCCGCGGACCGTCTACGTGGGCGGCGGCACGCCGACCGCGCTCGAGACACCGGCCCTCGCGCGGTTCCTGACCTGGATCCACGAGGCCTGGGACCTACGCCGCGTTCGTGAGTTCACGGTCGAGGCGAATCCCGAAGGGCTCAATCCGGAGAAGCTGTCGATCCTGTTCGAAGGAGGCGTGGATCGCCTGAGCCTCGGCATCCAGTCGCTCGAAGCTCCGGCGCTCCGCGCCCTGGGGCGCATCCACACGGCGGAATCCGCCCTCCACGCGGTGACGCTCGCGCGCAGCGCGGGGTTTCGGAATCTCTCGGTCGATCTCATGTACGGCGTTCCGGGCGAGACCAGGGACGGGCTCCGCGCGGGCCTGGAGCGGCTGATCGCGCTCGGCATCCCGCACATCTCCGCGTATCCGCTCCAGCTCGAAGAGGGCACGCCCCTCCACTCCAAGGCGGCGCGTGGCGCGCTTGCGGTTCCCGGCGAAACGGAAGTGGTCGGGCGCTACGAAGAGCTTCTACGGATTCTCACCGGCGCGGGCTACCACCACTACGAAGTTTCGAACTTCGCCCTGCCGGGATTCCGGTCCCGCCACAACGAGGGGTATTGGACGAGGCGTCCCTATCTGGGCCTCGGTCCCGGCGCGCATTCCTTCGATGGGCGCGCGCGCTGGCAAAACGAGGAATCGATCCCGCGATACTTCGAGCGGGTCGAATCCGCGGAGCTGCCCCGGGAGGATCGACGCGAGCTTTCGGCCGCGGAAGCCTCGGAGGAGGCGATCTTCCTCGGGCTCCGCCGTTCGCGAGGGCTCAGGGTGTCACGGCACCTCGCCGCTTTTCCCGCCGCGGAGGTCGCGGCGTGGAGGGTCTGGGCTCAGGAAGGGAATGCCGTGGCGGACTCCCCGCCGGGCCGCCTACGTCCGAACGATCAGGGGCTTTTCCTGGCCCACGATCTGGCGAGCGAGCTTTTCGCCAGGACCGATCGGCGCGAGCCCCAAGCCAGACCGTAAGGCGCTGGAGCACAGCAGCATAGCCCTTCCGCTTGACATCAAACCCCCCAGGCTGATAGCGTTCGCTTTGGGTTAGCACTTGACCTCATCGAGTGCCAATCCACCCGACCTTTATGCCCAGACCCAGCCTGGACGAGCGGCATCGCCGGATCCTCAAATTCGTGGTGGAGAGCCACGTCATGAGGGCAGAGCCGGTCGGCTCGCAGTATGTCCGCATGGCTTACCACCTGAGTATTTCCCCCGCGACCATCCGAGGCGCGATGAAACGTCTCGAGGGGGAAGGCCTTCTCGATCATCCGCATACATCGGCCGGCCGCGTCCCCACGGAAGCAGGCTATCGCTACTATGTCGATTCGCTCATGGAGCCCGAGCCGATCACGCCCGCGACCAGGCGTGTCTTGGACAAGGCCCTCGATTGCCGCGCTCCCGCCGCCGAAGACCTACAGGGGCTCGCGACCCGCGTCCTCGCGAAGAGCTCGGGGCAGCTCGCGATGGTGGCCGTGCGGCCATGGGCGGAGGTTCCGATCCAGAGCCTGGATCTGGTCGCGCTCGAGGAGGGGGTGCTCCTTCTCGCGATCGGGGAACGCGGCTCGTCCACGACCTGGCGGCCATCCCGGGCAGCCGACGCGGCGACCATCCGGCTCGCGCAGCGATGGATCGCCGAGCGCTTGCCCCTGCGCGACCCGGCCGCGTGCGCGGCGCTGGCCCGTGCCGCGCGCAGGGAGGCGCCCGCGGCCGCGGTCCCGCTCATCGCCGAGGTGCTGCATCGCGCGGGCAAGCTGCTCGAGGGCCTGCGGCGCCCCGACGTTCGCATCGGCGGTGCCGAGAACATCGCCTCGCAACCGGAGTTTCAGTCTGCCGATCGCCTCCGCGGGCTCGTGGCGCTGCTCGCGGAACCGGAGCCTTTGACTCGCGCCATGGACGCGTTCATGGGCGTCGGAGCCGCGCGGGTCACGATCGGCCGCGAGCTTGGGGAGGGAGCGATGCGCGCCTGCTCGCTCGTCGGCACCGGGATCGCCTCGAGCCGGTTTCATGGATCTCTGGGCGTGCTGGGACCCGTCCGGATGCCGTATCCTCGGCTGCTCTCGCTCGTATCCTACGTGGGCGGGCGACTCGCGGAGTTCGCATGAATCGGAAGAAGGATCAGATTCCCGAGGACCAGGACACCGAGGTAGCCCCCGAGACGCCCGCGGGGGCCACGTCGGAGCAGGCGGGTGAGGGAGCGGCTGTCGAGGCGAGGCCGCCTCTGGTGGAGGATCCCGCACGGCTGCTCGCGGAGCTGACGCGGGCACGCGCACGGGAAGACGAGCTCCTGCGCGCGCTCGCCGAGCTGACGAACGTGAACCGCCGGCGCAAGCAGGACACGGAAGCATCCGTCCTCACCGCGCAGGAGTCTTTGGTTCGCAACGTCCTTCCGGTTCTCGATGACATCGATCGCGCGCTCGAGGCGTCTAAGGATCGGGAGGGGGGCCCCTTCCGTTCCGGCGTCCTTCTGATCCGCGAACGGCTCTGGCGAACGCTTGAGAAAGAGGGGCTCGAGGAGATCCCGGCGTTGGGAGCGAAGTTCGATCCGGAGCTCCACGACGCGATGGCGCAACGGCCGAGCGAAACCCATCCGGCCGGCACCGTGATCGAAGTCCTCGTTCCTGGATACCTCTTCAAAGCCCGCGTCTTGCGGCACGCTCAAGTGGTCGTCGCGGGACCGCCCTCGTCCTCGCCCCACGATTCCGCACGAAGAAACGAAAAACACACGGCGCAGGGCGCCGGGGAGGTTTAGGTCTGACGACGCGGCGGGATTACTACGAGATCCTGGGTGTTCCCCGAACGGCGACGGATGACGAGCTCAAGAAGGCCTATCGGCAGCTCGCGATGAAATTCCACCCGGACCGCAATCCGGGCGATAAGAAGGCCGAAGAGAGCTTCAAGGAGGTCGCCGAAGCCTACGAAGTCCTTCACGACCCGGAGAAGCGCACGCACTACGACCGGTTCGGCCACGCCGCGGGGGCGCCCGCCGGCGGCACTGGGGGCGGGGGGGGCGCGGAGTTCGAAGGCTTCGATCTCGCCGATGCCCTCCGCGCGTTCATGCGCGACTTCGGCGGCGGGGGCATGGGGGGCGGCTTCGGGGACGTCTTCGAGTCGCAGATGGGTGGGCGGCGAGCCGGACCGAGCGAGCGGCGCGGACGGAATCTCGAAATCCGCCTGCCCCTCACGCTGGAGGAAATCGCGACCGGCGTCGAGAAGCGGATCAAGATCCGGCGTATGACACCCTGCTCGGTGTGCAGCGGTACAGGCGCCAAAGCGGGTACGGCGAAACGCACGTGCCCCGTCTGCGGCGGCTCGGGCCAGGTCCGTGCGGTGCAGAGGTCGCTCTTCGGCCAGCTCATCAGCGTGACCACGTGCGACCGATGCCAGGGCGAAGGGGCGGTGATCGAAGACCCCTGTCCCACATGCTCGGGCGAGGGGCGCGTGAGGACTCAAGAAGAGATCACGATCCGGGTGCCGCCGGGGGTCATGAACGGAAACTACATCCCTCTTCGGAAGCTGGGGGACGCGGGGGTTCGCGGCGGACCTCCCGGGGATCTCATCGCGCATATCGAGGAGATCGAGCATCCGGTGTTCGCGCGGGACGGCGAGGACCTCATCGTCGAGGTCCCGATCAGCGTGGCCCGTGCGGCGGTCGGCGGGAAGATCGAGGTGCCCACGCTGGGCGGCAAAGCCAAGGTCGATATCCCGCTGGGTATCCAGTCGGGTCAAGTGCTCCGGTTGCGTGGGAAAGGTCTGAAGAGCCTCAAGCGATCCGGCACGGGTGACCTTCTTGTGAAGGTGACCGTCCACACGCCCACCAAGCTCTCCGAACGCGGAAAGAAGCTCTTCATGGAGCTCGAGGAGCTGCCTGAATCGAAGGTGCCCCCACCGCATCGTCCCCGGGGCGGTGGCTGATTTGGCGGAGCGCCGCCGTCCGGACACGCTCTTCTGGGTGGATCCGGCATCCGTCGGGTCCGATCGTCTCAAGCTGAGCCCCGACGAATCACACCATCTTCTCCGCGTCCATCGCGCCAAGGAAGGGACCCCGTTTCAGGCGATCGACGGTGAGGGGTCATTTTTCGAGTGCGTGCTCGAATCGGTCGAGCGTCGCGCCGCCGTCGGACGAATCGTGGAGCGTCGCGAAGGAGTCGGCGAGCTCACCCGCACCATCGTGGTGCTGGTGGGCTTGCCGGACTCGGGCGATGTCGACGATGTCGTGGCCCACGGCGTTCCGCTCGGCGTGAGCGCGTTCGACTTCGTCGTGTGTGAGCGGAGCGGGCGGGCGGCCCTAAAATCCCCGCGCCTCTCGCGGCTCGGGCGGATCGCCCGGGCAGGGCTCAAGCAGTCACGCAGGACTCGGCTTCCCGAGATACGCTCCTCGGGCTCGCTCGGAGAGGCGGTCAAACATTTGCCGTCGGGGCTCAGATTCGCGGCCGACCCGCTGGGAGAAGAGCCGGCTCCTGCTCTCGTCAAAACCTCGGAAGATCCAGTGACACTGGCGATTGGACCTCCTGGTGGATATACGGAAGGGGAGCGCCGCTTGCTGCAAGAGGAGCATTTCTCGATTATCTCGTTAGGCCCCAGCAGGTTAACGACAGAAACGGCGGCTCTGGCGCTTATCAGCCTGGCCCGAAACTCGTTACGGTAATGTGAATTAGGTTCATGTTGACAGTTGTGCCCGTTCGGGGTATCTTGATTAGTGTTAGGGGAATGCTGCCCACCAAGGCAGACATGGAGGATTGAACGGAACCCCAAACCAGGGTTAGGAGGCGATTCATAGGATGCCCGGCATCAGGGTAAAGGAAGGTGAATCCTTCGAGAGTGCCCTTCGCCGGTTCAAGAAGAAGTGTGAGAAGGCAGGAGTTCTCGCGGATTTGCGTCGTCACCAGCACTTCGAAAAACCGAGCGAGCGGCGGAAGCGCAAGCTGAACGCCGCGAAGAGAAAGATGATGGCCCGGATGAAAGCGGAATAGATCCGGTCCATCGGCAGAACGCGGGAAATCGGCGGGGGCCGGTTTCCCGCTTACCCACTTGGGCGAAGCTTCGTCACCGACACCGCACTCCGGACGAACAGACATTACGAACTCACCTAGGCGCGAGCCATCGGGGCGCCCGGTTCCATTGGAATCCGGCCCTCCAGGTCACGCGCAACAAGTTCTGGAGTTCCCCGCCGTCATTGCGACGATCGCGGGGCGGACGCGTTCCGCCCCCGGACGGGATCGTGTGCTCGGGATCCAGTGCCACGAACGGTTGGATGACGCACGCCGGGACCAGGAGCTTTACGGCGATTTGATCTCTCTGGCGGGGACTGGGGATGAACCGCCGGCCGGCACCGTTCCCGACGTGGGCCTCCTGCTCGAGCAGCTGGAAACCGAAGGCGCCCTGCTCGCGGGGGGGGAGCTGTGGCAGCTTCGCCTCCTTCTCGATCAGGCGGGCCTTGCCCACGCGTGGGTCCGAAAGAACCGCAAGGAAACGCCCGGCCTCTCGAGGCTGCTGGGTGAGCTCGAGCCGCTCCCGGTGCTTCATCGCGAGCTCGGCAGGACGCTCGAGCCGTCCGGCGAGGTCCGCGACGACGCGAGCGCCGACCTGGCCAGGATTCGCCGCTCGATTCAGACGCTGCGGGAGCGGCTGGCGCAGAGACTCGAGTCGATCCTGCGCGGCATGGGAATCGCCGAGAGCTTCGTCACGCTGAGGGAGGGCCGCTACGCGATCGCGGTGCCCGCTTCGCAGCGGCGCCAGGTTCCGGGCGTCGCGCTCGGTTACTCCGGAACGGGGACCACTGTGTTCCTGGAGCCGCGCGAAGCCGCGGAGGCGAATAGCCAGCTCGCGGATCTTTTCATCGACGAGCTGCGGGAGGTGAATCGGATCCTGCGTGAGTTGAGCGGTCTCGCACGGCGCGACCGCGAGGCGCTGGTGCGGGACCTGGCATGCCTCGCGCGGCTGGACGCGGCGCAGGCGGTCTCCGCGTGGGCGCAGGCTGTGGGAGGGACCCTGCCCGCACTGACCGAAGAGCGTTCGCTCCTGCTGCGGGGGGCGCGGCATCCGATCCTGGTCGAGCGCCATGCGCGCCGAGAGATGGAGTCTTCGCCGGTGCCGCTCGATCTGGAGCTGGATCGCGAATCCCCGCTCTTGCTCGTGACCGGGCCGAACATGGGAGGGAAGACGGTCGCGCTCAAAACGGCCGGGCTGTCGGCGTTGCTCGCGATGGCCGGCCTGCCGATTCCGGCCGCGGAGGGTACGAGGGTTCCCTGGTTCGACCACGTGGTCTGCGATATCGGCGACGAACAGTCCCTCATGGAGGACGTGAGCACCTTCCTCTCGCACCTGCGCCGGGTGTCGGAGGCGATCTCGGTCGCGACCCCGCGGAGCTTGGTGCTCCTGGATGAGCTGGGATCGGGGACCGATCCGACCGAGGGGGCGGCGCTGGGGCAGGCGATTCTCGAGCGACTGCTCGAGCGGAGCACGCTCTGCTTGGCGACGACGCACCATGGCGCGCTCAAGTCGTTCGCGCAGGAGACGGCAGGCGTGAGGAACGCCTCGATGGCGTTCGACGAGGAGACGCTCAAGCCAAGATTCACGCTCATCGTCGGGGTGCCGGGAAGGAGCCGCGCGATCCAGGTGGCGGAACGGTTCGGCATGGATCGCGGAGTGCTCGAGCGCGCGCGTGAGCTTCTGCCGCGCGGCGAGCGCGACCTGGGGGCCCTGATCGAGGAGCTGGGACGCCTCAAAGGGGACGTCGCACGGGAACGGGAGGAGCTTACGCAGACGCGGATGAGGCTCGCGGAACGCGAAGGGGAGCTCAAGAACGCGCTCTCGAGCCTGGAGGGGGAGCGGCGCGAGCGCAAGCAGGCCGAGCTTCAGGCGAGGCGCGATCTGCTCCGGAAGCTCGAGAGCCAGATCGACGACTACCGAAAGAAGCTTCGGGCGGACCGGCGCGCGAGCGCCGAGACGCTTGAGGAAGCGCGCGGGCTCGCGCGCAGCGTGTCCCAATCTATCGACGCGGAGACGGAATGGACCGCGGGGCCCGACCGCGGGGTCCCGGTCGAGCGGGTCCGCGAAGGGGACAAGGTCTACGTGCCCGCGCTCCAGACGGAAGGGGTCGCGCTCTCGAGTCCGGATCAGGATGGACGCGTTCGGGTGAAGATCGGACGCGCGACGGCGGTGCTCCCCATCGGACACCTACGTCGGGACTCGGGAGCGCCGAGCGATCGGACGGACAGCGCTGAGTCCGGCCGCGCGGCCCCGCTCCGGCAGGAGATCGAGATCCCTGAGGTCCCGCGCGAGATCGACGTGCGCGGCTTTGAGCCGGACGACGCGATCCGCGCGGTCGAGGTGTTCCTCGAGAACGCGATCATGGGCGGCGTGGACAGCGCCCGCATCATCCACGGCAAGGGCAAGGGAATCCTGAGGGACAGGATGAAGCGCTGGCTCAAGGAGCAACCGACCGTGAAGGAGTTTCGCTTGGGCGAGCTCCGCGAGGGAGGGACCGGGGTCACGATCGTGGTCCTCGGATAGGAGCCCATGACCATGCGGATCGGCGAAGAAGTCCGCGAGCGTGTTCGGGACGCGACCGACATCGTCCAGCTCATCGGCGAGCGCGTCGAGCTCAGGCGCGCGGGGCGTTCGTTCAAAGGGCTCTGCCCCTTTCACACGGAGAAGACCCCGTCGTTCACCGTGACGCCCGACCGTCAGATCTGGCACTGCTTCGGCTGTAGCCGCGGCGGGGATGCCTTCGCGTTCGTGATGGAGACCGAGGAGGTCACGTTTCCCGAGGCGCTCCGCATGCTGGCGGACCGCGCCGGGATCGAGATGCCGAAGCAGGAGCGCGTCCCAGGCGAGGAGATGTTCGACCGGCTCTATCAGGCCAACGCGCTCGCGCGGGATTTCTTCCACGCGAGCCTTCACGGTGAGGGCGCCGCGGCGGCGCGCGCCTACCTTGCGGGGCGCGGGTTCGAAGAACCGTGGCTCACGCGATTCGAGATCGGATGGGCCCCGGAGCGTTGGGACGGGCTCTTGACCGCGCTCTCGAAGCTCCTGCCCACGGCCGTGATGGAACAGGCGGGGCTGATCCTGCGCCGCGGGGACGGCAGCGGGCACTACGACCGGTTCCGGAACCGGATTCTCTTCCCGGTCGCGACCGGCGCGGGAAAGATCGCGGGCTTCGGAGCAAGGGCCATCGGGGAATCGGACACGCCGAAGTATCTCAACTCGCCGGAGACGCCGGTCTTTCGCAAGGGAAGGCTCCTCTACGGGCTCCCGCTCGCGCGGCAGAGCATCCGCGAGCATCGAGAGGCGATCGTTTCCGAGGGGTATCTCGACGTGATCCGGCTCCACGCGAGCGGGTTCACGAACGCGGTCTCGACGTGCGGGACCGCGCTCACGCCGGATCAGGCGCGGCTCTTGGCAAGGCTCCAGGTCGATGTGCTCTTGCTCTACGACGGTGACGACGCGGGCGTGCGCGCTGCGGACCGGGGCCTGGATTCCCTGCTCCAGGCGGGCGTGAACACGCGCGTGTTGCTGCTGCCGGGGGGTGAGGATCCGGATTCCTTCCTCCGGAAAGAGGGGGCGGGCGCGCTCCAAGAGCGGCTGGCGGGTGCGCTGGACGTTCCGGGCTTCCTGGCGGAATCGAAGCTCGCGGGCGGGGAAGGCGCGAGCCCTAGCCTGGAATTGAGGGTACGAAGATTTGTGGGGCTCTTGGAGCGCATCGAGGATCCGATCCGGCGCCGGCTCCTGCTCCGGCGCGGGGCCGAAGTATTCGGCCTTGAAGAGGCCGTCCTCATGGAAGCCGTGCAGGGAGGCACCGGGGGCCGGGGGAAGAAGGGCTCGAAGACCCGTCCGGTAGCCCCCCAGCCCGGTCCCGTGCGTGCTTCCGCATCAGCTGGGGCCGATCCGCCCACCGAAGGGGCCGCATCCCTGCCCGCCGACCCGATCGAGCATGAGCTGGCCGGCCGCGTCCTGACCGAGGAGGGGGCTTTCGCGGAAGTCGTTGACCAGGGTGGGGCTATCTGTTTCCGGAGCGAACCTCTCCGCGATCTTTTGAATCCATGGTTTGGGGAAGGGCGCGCACCGCTTCCGGACGAGCTTCGGGAGCTGTTGGCCCAAAGCCCACTTACCCGATCGCTCCTTGCCGAGCTCCCGCAGGAGCCGGGAAGGACCGTCGAGGCGTCCCGCAAAGAGGCCCGGGACCTGATCCAGCGTCTGGAAGAGCGCCGGCTGAAAGCGAGCATCCAGCTGCTGGACCAGGCGATCCGCGAGGCGGAGCGGAGCCGGGACGAGGGGTCGCTGGGAAGGCTTATCGCCGAGCGGCGGGATCTTGCATCGAAGCTACATACGCGGAGCAGCCATGCCGCAATCCATTAAGGGACCGGGTCAGACCGGAAGGAGAAACGAGCGAATGCCGAAGCGTGCGAAGACGGACCGTCTCCTGGAGCTCAAGGGGCTGGCTGGCAAGCAGCAGTACCTGCTCCACGACCAGATCGAGGCGTTTTTGGACGAGAGCGCCTCGGTGGAGGACATGGACGAGGTCTACATCGCGCTCAACGACCTCAAGGTCGACGTTTTCGACAGCCACGAGGAGGCGCAGCAGAAGCTCAAGCTGAAGCGCCGTGAGGAGAAGCGGCCGCAGGAGAAACAGCTCCTGCAGCATCCGATGCGGTACGACGACCCCGTGCGCATGTATCTGCGCGAGATGGGGCGCGTCCCGCTCCTCGACCGCGAGGGTGAGGTCGAAATCGCCAAGCGGATCAAGGCGGGCGAACGGCAGATCTGCACTGCGCTCTTCCGCTCGACCCCGATCATCAAAGAGCTCCTCGCGATGGGGGTCAGGCTCAAGCAGGGAAAGATGCGAGTCGAGGATTTCCTGCAGATCGATTTCGGCAACTGGAACCCTGAGTATTCGCCGAAGCGCGAGCGGGCGCGAGCCCAGAAGGCGATGGAGCGGGTGCGCCAGCTTCACACGAAGCTCGTGAAGCTTCAAGAAAAGCCGACTTCGCGGGCCTCCGAGGACAAGCGCCGGGCGCACGTCGAGAAGGTGCGTCAGGCCGATGAAGAGCTCCTCCGCGATCTCTATGCGCTCAACTTCAACGGGCGGTTGATCGAGCGGCTCGCGACCCGGATGAAGCAGCTCGCGCTGGACGTCCGCGAGGCGGAGTCGGAGGTAACCCATTTCGAGCGCCGCCACGACAGGAGCGCCGAAGAGCTCCATGTGCTCCTGAAGCGCGCGCGGAAGAGCCGGAAGGACTTGAAGCAGGTCGAGAAGGAGTCCCGGCTCACCATGCCGGACCTGGTCGAGTTCGAGCGCGCGGTGAAGAGCGCGCGCCGCAAGGTCCGCAAGGTCGAAGTCGACGGCAAGATGACCCGCGAGCAGATCCGAGAGGTCAACACCGAGATCCGCTCCGGCGAGATCGCGCGCGACAAGGCGAAACGCGAGATGATCGAAGCGAACGTGCGGCTCGTGATCTCGATCGCGAAGCGCTATACGAACCGCGGGCTCGAGTTCCTCGACTTGATCCAGGAGGGTAATTCGGGATTGATGCGCGCGGTCGACAAGTTCGACTACCGGAAGGGATACAAGTTCTCGACGTACGCCACGTGGTGGATCCGCCAGGCGATCACCCGCGCGATCGCGGACCAGGCGCGCACGATCCGCGTGCCGGTGCACATGATCGAAGCGATCAACAAGGTCGTGCGCACGTCGCGGCGTCTCGTGCAGGAGCTGGGAAGGGAGCCCACGCCGGAGGAGGTCGCCGGCAAGCTTCAGCTTCCGGTGGACAAGATCAAGAGCGTGCTCAAGGCGGCGCAGGAACCGATCTCGCTGGATCGACCGATCGGCGAGGATGACGACTCGAACCTCGGAGATTTCATCGAGGACACGAGCGTCGTGTCCCCCGCGCAGGCGGCAGCCTTCTCCATGCTGAAGGACGAGGTGAACGAAGTGCTCGAAACCCTGAGCAAGCGGGAAGCCAAGGTGATCCGTCTGCGATTCGGGCTCACGGATGACGGTTGCCCCCGCACCTTGGAAGAGGTGGGCGCCACCTTCAACGTCACGCGGGAACGAATTCGCCAGATCGAAGCCAAGGCGCTCCGGAAGCTCCGTCATCCGACGCGGAGCCGGAGGCTCAAGGGCTACGTGGAGATTATGTGATCGACAGGGGCGTAAGAAGCGCCCTGGGCGCCTTGACCGGACCGGAAGCCGGGTGCTAGGCTGCCGGGCTCGGGTCCGTTACGACGATTTCGATCTTCTTCGGGCCCATAGCTCAGTTGGTGAGAGCGCCCGGCTCATAACCGGGTGGTCCTTGGTTCAAGTCCAAGTGGGCCCATTTGCCCCGTATCCCCTGCATCACGCAGAGAAGGGATCCTCGTTCTTGGTTTCCATCGCACGGGCGGTTAGCTCAGCTGGGAGAGCGCTGGTATCACAAGCCAGAGGTCACAGGTTCAATCCCTGTACCGCCCACCATCGCGGCGCGACGTCCCGGCCGTGGCGAAACCGCACCGGCCGAGCCCCGGGGTATCCGACGGGGAGTGCGCTCCGGCGCGCTCCCCGTTTTTTATTGGAGGCCGCGCGTGCTTCCTGAGCTGGAAGCGCTCCTTCAAGTGCAGCGCTACGACGCGCGGCTGATGGACGCCCAGCGCAAGCGGGACGAGATCCCGGCGCGTCGCGAGGCGCTGCGCGCAGCGCTCGACCAGGCGAAGGCCTCGCACGAGCATGCCAAGAAGGAGCTGGAGCGCGTGCGCCTCGAGCGCCGAGGGCAGGAGAAGGAGATCGAGGTCGTGCAAAACGAGGGATCGAAGCTCGAGCGCCAGCTGCTCGACCTGAAGACCAACAAGGAATACCAGGCGATGTTGCACGAGATCCAGCTTCTGAAATCCAAACGGTCCGACCGGGAAACGCTGGTTCTCGAATGTTTCGAGCGCGAGGAGTCCCTGGTCGCGCAGGCCAAGCAGGCGGAGCAGAGGATCGCGGAGGAAGAGCGCAGGCTCAAGGCGGGGGAAGCGGAGCTTGAGAAAGAAGCGGCGACGCTCGACCAGACCATCCACTCCCTTCGGGTGGACCGGGACCAGGTTCGGCCTCGCATCCCCGCAACGGTTCTCGCCCGCTACGACCGCCTCGCCGGCTCGCGGAACGGCATCGCGGTCGCCGAGATACGCAAGGGCGCGTGCGGCGCATGCTTCACGGCGCTGACCCCCCAGGCCATGCAGGAGGTCCGCCGTAACGACGCCGTGCTTCAGTGTGAGTCGTGTGGGCGCATCGTGATCTGGACCGAGGCAAGCGCCACGTAATGGGGTGATGATCCGATCGGAGCCTTAAGACACCTTCTCCCGTATCTCAAGCGCCACCGCCTGGCCCTCGTCTTGGGCGGCGTCGCCATTCTCGCCACCACTCTGTTCCAGGTGTGGTCTCCCTGGATCGTCCGCCAGGCGGTCGACCACCTCCAGCACGGGACCATCCGCGCGACCCTGATGCGCGACGCGGGGCTGATCCTGCTCGCGGTCGCGCTGCAGGGCCTCTTCTTGTTCCTGATGCGGATGACGCTGATCCGCTCCTCCCGCCAGATGGAGTACGAGCTTCGGAACGATCTCTACGACCACATGCAGCGGCTTCACGCCGGCTTCTACCGCCGGACGCGGGTCGGGGATTTGTTGTCGCGCACGACGAACGATCTCGACGCGGTGAGGAACTTCCTGGGACCCGGCATCATGTACTTCGCCAACACCATCGTGACGTTCTGCTTTGCGGTCACGCTCATGTGCCGGATCGACGTGAGGCTCACGTTGATCGCGCTGATCCCGCTTCCGATCCTGTCGCTCACCGTCGCCCGGCTTGGCGCGACGATCCATCACTACTACGAAGCGATTCAGGATCGATTTGGGAAGCTCACCGCCAAGGCGCAGGAGACGCTGGCGGGGATCCGCGTCGTGAAGGCGTACGTCGAGGAGGAAGGCGAGTACGACGCGTTCCGCGCCATCCACGAGGACTTCACGGAGCAGAACCGGAAGATGATCCAGCTCTGGTCCATGATGTTTCCCTTGATGGGGCTCCTTGGCGGGATCGCCAACGCCGTCGTTCTCTGGATCGGAGGAAGCGCGGTCGTGTCCGGGAGGATCTCGCTCGGGGACCTGGTCGCGTTCCAGATCTACTTGATGATGCTGCTCTGGCCGATGATTTCCCTGGGTTGGGTCTCCAATCTGTTCCAGCGGGGGGCCGCGGCGATGGCGCGGATTCGGGCCATCATGGACGAGCCGATTGAGGAAGACCTCGACGCGGCGGTGGTCCACGCCAAGCACGAGCACGCCCGGCTGCCGCTCGGAGTCACGCTGGAGCTGCGCGATGTCGGGTTCAAGTATCCCATGTCCGACCGATTCATCCTGCGTGCTTTGAACCTCAAAGTGCAGCCCGGTGAGCGGGTCGCGCTGGTCGGCCGAACGGGCTCCGGGAAGACGACAATCCTTTCGCTCCTCACGCGCTTGTTCGACCCGGACGAGGGCGCGGTCCTCGTGGGCGGGCGGGACGCGCGCGGGTTGACCCGGGCGGAGCTGCGCCGTGTGTTCGGGATCGTGCAGCAGGAGAGCTTCCTCTTCTCCGACACGATCCGCGCCAACGTAGCCTTCGGCTTCGACGATTTGTCGGCCGCGCCGGGTCCCGACGGCCCTGTCGCGCGCGCCGGGCTCGCGCGCGACCTGGACCAGTTCCCGAAAGGGCTCGACACCATCATCGGCGAGCGGGGGATCACCCTCTCGGGCGGTCAGAAGCAGCGCGTCGCGCTGGCGCGGGCGCTGGCTTTGGAGCGCCCCGTGCTCCTCCTGGATGATGCCTTCGCGAGCGTGGACCCGGGCACGGAGGAGGAAATTCTGGAATCGCTGTTCGAGCATCCCTCACGCCCGACGCTGGTGTTAGCGACGCACCGGCGCTCCGCGCTCCTGCGCGTCGACCGCATCGTCGTGCTGGATGAGGGGCGCGTGGTCGACACCGGCAGGCACGCGGAGCTGATCGCGCGAGGCGGGCTCTACGCCGACCTCTATCACCGCGAGGAGATGGTCGAGGAGCTGGAGACCCTATGAGCGCCCCCTGGGAGGCCTACGGGCACGACGAAGAAAAGGTCGGAGCGGTCTACGACCACGGCCTCGCGAAGCGGCTGATCCGCTATCTCAAGCCCTACCGGAAGGAGATCTTCATCTCCGTGGTGCTCCTGGCCGCGATCTCGCTTCTGGAGGTGGCCGGCCCCTACATCACCAAGGTCGCGATCGACACGTACGTTCGTCCTTTGCACGGAGTCGGACCCGTGCCGGCGATAGCCATCCGTGGGCTCATCGTCCTTTCGCTCGCGTACGTGGGGATCCTGATCGTGGCGTTCGCGCTGCGGTACTGGCAGACCTACACGATGTCGATGGTGGGCCAGCGCGCGATGCAGGATCTGAGGCTCGAGATCTTCAAGCACGTGGAGACCTTGACACCGACCTATTTCGACACCCGCCCCGTGGGGCGGATCCTGACTCGGGTGACCCAGGACGTCTCGGCCCTAAGCGAGCTCTTTGCCCAAGGCGTCGTCGCCGTGATCGGGGACATCTTCCTGTTGGCCGGAATCATCGGCGCGATGCTCTGGATGAACTGGAAGCTCGCGCTCGTGGTCTTCACGACGATTCCGTTGTTGGTGTTGGCGACCGGGATTTTCCGCGCGAAAGTGCGGGTTAGCTACCGTCGGGTGCGCACGCGGCTTGCCCGCATCAACGCCTACACGCAGGAACATCTCCAGGGGATGGAGGTCGTGAAGCTCTTCAACGTCGAGGCGAAGGAGTTTCGGGGTTTCGACCGGGCCAACAAGGATCACCTGACCGCGCATCTGCAAAACCTCTTCTACTACGCGGTCTTTTTCCCGACCGTGGAGTTCATCGGGGCCATCGCCCTCGCGCTCATCGTCTGGTACGGAGGGCTGGGGATTCTCGGGGGCACGGTGACGTTCGGCGTGGTCGTGGCTTTCTTGCAGTACTCGGAGCGTTTCTACCAGCCTGTGCGCGACCTGAGCGAGAAGTATAACGTGTTCCAGTCGGCCATGGTCGCCTCCGAGAGGATCTTCGATCTCCTCGACACGAAACCCGCCGTCCCGGAGCCCGAGCGCCCGGCCCCGGTCGGACGATTGCGCGGCGGGGTGGAGTTTGATCGCGTCTGGTTCGCCTACAAGGACGATGACTTCGTACTTCGCGACATCTCCTTCCGGATCGCGCCCGGAGAGAAGGTGGCCCTGGTCGGCGCGACCGGTGCCGGAAAGAGCTCGATCGCGAACTTGCTGACCCGGTTCTATGAATTCCAGCGCGGCTCGATTCGCGTGGACGGGCGCGACATCCGCGAGATCGAGGGACGGGCGCTGCGGCGTCAGATCGGGCTCGTATTACAGGACGTGTTCCTGTTCTCGGGCTCGGTGCGGGAGAATCTGAGATTTGGGGCGCGGGAGCGGGACCCCGCCGAGGCCGAGCGCGCGCTGGAGGAGATCGGCGGCGGGCGGATGCTGGGGCGGCTGCCGCGCGGGCTCGAGGAAGAGGTCGGCGAGCGGGGCGTCTATTTCTCGATGGGCGAGCGTCAGCTCCTGGCCTTCGCCCGGGCGCTCCACTACGACCCGAGCCTCCTGATCCTGGACGAGGCGACCTCGAGCGTGGACGTGGAAACCGAACGTGTCATTCAGTCGGCATTGCGCCGCTTGTTGGAAGGGCGAACATCGTTGGTGATCGCGCACCGGCTGAGCACGATCTTGGACGCGGACCGAATTCTCGTGATGCATAAAGGCGAGCTGCGCGAGCAGGGAACGCACGCGGAGCTTCTGGCGCGCGGCGGAATCTACGCGCGATTGTACGAGCTTCAGTACAGCAAGCAGTGGGATGGCGCGGCGGAGGGTACGCCAGAAAGGGCGCGGCCCGGCGGCGAGACCCCGGCGCTCGACGAAGCACCGTTCGCCGGAGGACGGACCGCGGACGGCGCGGGGGAAGGGGCGCCGGCATGACCGGGCGCCAATCTTGGAGGAGGGTCGCGTGAACGAGGAAGCTGTGCCCGGAATTCCGTCCGAATCAGGCGATCCGCCGCCCCCGTGGTCCATGCGCACCTACATCGTCTCTTTTCTCTACCGGGGCGCCTACCATCCCGCCGATCCTGCCAAGGCCGAGGAGCTGCAGCGCGAGCACCTCGCGCACATTTCCCGGTTGTTCCGGGAGGGGAAGGCGATCGCCGTCGGTCCGTTTCTCGACGACACCGACCTGCGCGGTATCTGCATTTTTGACTCGGAGTCGGTCGACGAAGTTCGCGCCATCTGCCTCACGGATCCGGGAGTCCGCGCCGGGGCATTCCGCGTCGA
>DASXTQ010000092.1:0-24506 GCA_036505295.1 Candidatus Eiseniibacteriota bacterium | reverse complement strand
GACGAACTTCTAACCAACGCCTTGGTCGGAGATGTGCCCCCCGAAGTGCTTCCCGCTGGAGGGGAGGAGGACCTCTGGGAGATCCAAAATCCCAAGAGCCGTGAGCTCAAGCATCTGAGGCCGAGCCTCCTTCCGGGGCTCCTTCAGGCCGCGGCGCGAAATCTGCGTCACGGAGCCCATGAGGTGCGTCTGGTCGAGGCAGGAAAGATCTTCCAAGCCTCGCCGCCTCCACTCGGATCCGAGCGCCGCGAGATCGGCCTCGTCCTGGTAGGAACGCCCGACCCGTGGATCCAGCCCCGAGCCGATCAGGACCGATACCTTGAGCTGAAGGGCGTGGTTGAGTCTTGTCTCGAGGCTTTGGGAATTGACTCGAGAAAGAGCGCCCCATACCATGAAACGTGCTGGGCGAGCGGAGCGGGGGCCGCGATCGAGTCGGGCAGGAAGCGGCTCGCGCGGCTCGGCCAGGTGGCGCCGAAGCTCGCGGCGGCGGCCGGTCTGGAACGGCCCGCTTGGGCGGCCGTACTGGATTTCACAACGATCGCGGATGCTGTACCTTCGCGAAGACGGTTCCGGCCGTTGCCGAAATACCCCGCCGTGAAGCGGGACCTCGCGATCCTTGTGGACCGCGCGGTATCGCACGGCGAGGTGGAAGACACGATCCGAACGAGCGGAGGAAGGCTCCTCGAGAGCGTCAAGCTGTTCGACGTTTTCGAGGGTGAGCAACTCGGATCGGGCAAGAAGAGCCTGGCGTATGCGCTCGAATTTCGTTCACCCGACCGCACACTCCAAGATCGGGAAGTCGACGAAGCGGTTCAGAACATCGTCCGCGCGCTGGGCTCGGCGGTGGGTGCTACTCTAAGGGGCGGCGTGGAATCGACCGCCGCGGGACGACCATGACCATGATCGCCGAACTCGACCAGCTGGAACGCAAGATTGAGGCGGCCGCGAAGATCCTGGACCGGCTCCGTGAGGAGAAACGCGCGTTGGAGCGGGATAACCGCGAGCTCAAGGAGCGCGTCCGTGTCCTGGAGAACTCGGTCGGAAGGGAAAAGTCGTCGTCGGAGCTAAAGCCGCGGCTTCACGCGCTCGAGCTGGAGCGGACGTCGCTGCTTGATGAGAGGCGAGCGATCGCCCGACGCGTGGAGGAGATGTTGGTCAAGCTTTCCATTCTGGAGAAGGCGGTGCACGCCTAAGTACCAGAGTGGTCCTACGGCCCGGCGCCTCCCGGCCAGGACCGTCGCCGAACCAGAGATCCGAGGGGATCGCGATGGCAACAGAACCGGACATGCTCAGCGTGACGATCTTCGGAAGCGAATACAAGATCAAGGGCGCCGACCCAGAGTACATCGGTGAGGTTGCGGCGTACGTCGACGCGAAGATGCGCGAGCTCGACCGCCGCCTCTCCTCCGGGTCCCCGGCCAGGATCGCGATCCTCACCTCGCTCAACATCGCCGACGAGCTCTTCCGGGAACGGATGGAGAAGGATCGGCTCATGACGGATCTGAAAGGCAAGGCCCGAACCTTGGGGTCTGCCCTTGACGCTTGCCTACGCGAGGAGACCTAGGAATTGGCGACGCGTTCCAGACCAGGAGGAGGGATCTCGTAAGGGACACGATACGAACCTGACATAAAGGCGCCCTGCCATGTACGTGATGCACCAGGCATTTTTGAGCCACGACTCAAAAGCCGGGAGCCCGAAACTTCGGCATAGCGGAAGCCCGGCCTCACGCGGGCGGCGCGAACCCGAAGCTGGGGCACCCACCTGGAGAATCCAGGTTCAAAAGTCTCGTGTGAACGGCATCGGCGGGGCTTTTTTTATATAAGGGAGGTTCAACTCACATGCTATCCCCGCTAGCAACAATCCTCGTCGCGCTTGGCGCAGCCATCGCGGCGCTCTTCCTGGGCTGGACCGCGCACCGGCGCATCGGAGAGGGCAAGGTTCTCGGTGCCGAGCAGCTGGCCGAGAAGATCGTTCGTGAAGCCGAGCGCGAGGCAGAGAACCAGAAAAAGAGCGCCCTTCTGGAGGCGAAGGATGAGTGGTTCCGCGAGAAGGCCAAGCTGGATCGCGAAACCCAGACCCTGAAGAGCGAGATCCTGGGAGTGGAACGGAAGCTCCAGGAGCAGGAAGGGAATCTGAACCGCCGCGCCGAGGTCCTCGACAAGAAAGACCGGGACCAGAGACGGCTGGAACGGGAGCTGGAGACGAAGACCGTCCAAGTGGACGAGCGGGACAAGGAGCTGCAGCGAGTGCTGCTCGAGCAGAGCGCTCGCCTCCAGCGGATCAGCGGGATGACCGCCGACGAAGCGAAACAGCAGCTCATCACGAATCTCGAGAACGAGGCCCGGTCCGAAGCCGCGAAGCGACTGCAGGAAATCCGCGAGGACCTGAACCGGAACGCCGAGCGCGAAGCACGCGAGATCATCACGCTCGCGATCCAACGATGCGCGGCGGATCACTCCGCGGAATCGACGGTCTCCGTGGTCCACCTCCCGAGCGACGAGATGAAAGGCCGCATCATCGGCCGTGAAGGACGGAACATTCGGGCCTTCGAGACCGTGACGGGGATCGACGTCATCATCGACGATACGCCGGAAGCGGTCATCCTATCCGGATTCGATCCGGTGCGCCGAGAAGTCGCGAAACGTGCGCTCGAGCGGCTCATCACGGATGGACGGATCCATCCCGGCCGCATCGAGGAGGTGGTCGCCAAGGTCCAGAAGGAACTGGATGAGCAGATCATCGAGCTGGGCGAGGCGGCGGTGCTGGAGGTGGGTCTGCATGGTATCCACCCCGAGATCGTCAAGCTTCTCGGAAGGCTCCAATACCGGACTTCCTACGGTCAAAATATCCTCCAGCATTCGAAGGAGGTGGCTTGGATCTGCGGCATGATCGCCGCGCAGCTCGGCTTCGACGTCCAGATCGCGAAGAGGGCCGGCCTTCTCCACGATCTGGGCAAGGCCGTGACCCACGAGGTCGAGGGTGCGCACGCGCAGATCTCGATGGATCTCGCGCAGAAGTACGGCGAGCCGGCGGACGTCGTAAAGGCAGTGGGGTATCACCATCATGATCCGACGGCCGAGAACCTCTACGCCGCTCTGGTCATGGCCGCCGATGCGGTCTCGGGCGCGCGCCCCGGCGCGCGGCGCGAGAGCATCGAGAACTACGTGAAACGCCTCGAGGCACTAGAAAAGATTGCGGACAGCTTCCCGGGCGTGGAGAAGTCCTTCGCGATCCAGGCCGGTCGTGAGATCCGGATCATGGTCGAGCCCAAGCACGTGGACGACTCGCGTGCCCTGCAGCTAGCCTCCGACGTCGCGCGCAAGGTGGAGAAGGAACTTCAGTATCCCGGCCAGATCAAAGTGGTGGTGATCCGCGAAACGCGAGCAATGGAGTACGCCCGCTAGGGCTTCCCGTGAACATCCTCTTCGTCGCGGATATCTTCGGTTCGCCGGGCCGGAGAGCCGTACGGGACCTCGTGCCCGAGCTCGTATCTTCGATGGGAATCGATTTTCTGATCGCGAACGTCGAGAACGCGGCCGCGGGCTTCGGGGTGACCAAGGACATCCTCGAAGAGTTGAAGTCGCTCGGCGTGGAGTGCATGACGAGCGGGAACCATATCTGGGACCGCAGGGAAGTGCTCCCGGTTCTCGATCAGGAGCCGCTCCTCTTGAGGCCGCATAACTATCCGCCCGGCGTCCCGGGCTGCGGCGCCAAGCTCTTTCGCACGCGCGCGGGCGTTCCGATCGGCGTCTTGAATCTCATGGGACGCGTGTTCATGAACGACATCGAGTGTCCCTTCCGGGTCGCGGACCGCGAGATCGCCGCGATGCGGGACCAGACGAAGGTGATCTTCGTCGATTTCCACGCGGAAGCGACGGCGGAGAAAATCGCCCTCTGCTGGTACCTGGACGGACGCGTCTCCGCCGTGGTCGGAACGCACACGCACGTTCAAACGGCGGATGAGCGAATCTTTCCGAACGGCACGGGTTACATCACGGACGCCGGCATGACCGGCCCGCACGATTCCGTCATCGGGGTTCAAAAGGAACTGGCCATCCGAAAATTCCTCACGCAGCTTCCCACGCGCTTCGAGCCCGCGACCGGAGACGTGAAGCTCCACGGCGTCCACCTCGACGTGGACGAGACGACCGGGCGTTGCCGGCACATCGAACGGGTGGCGGTGGACCTGGACTCGACGCCGGCCGCGGGAGGGTCGTGAAGGACACCATGGCGGCAACCCTTCTCTGGGGCAAGGAAGCGGCTGCGGAGATCAGGGCCCAGGTGAAGGAACGCTTCGACCGGATCGCCGCGCGCGGCATCCAGCCGGGATTGGCGATCGTCACCGTCGGCGAAACGCCGGCAGGGAACCCGTACGTCCGCTCGAAGAGCCGCGCCGCGGAGGAGCTGGGGGTGCGCGCCCGCGTGGAGCGATTTCCCGGAACCACGACGGAGGATGCGCTCCACGCGAAGCTCCGCGAGCTGAGCGCGGACCGCGGCGTCCATGGCATCATCTTGCAGCTTCCGCTCCCTTCGCACCTTAAGGAGGACCGCCACCTCGAGGACATCGCTCCGATCAAGGACGTGGACGGGCTCCATCCGCTGAACGTGGGGCGGTGGGTGCACGGGCTTGCCGGCCCCAGGCCAGCGACGCCGCTCGGCGTGCTCGAGCTCTTGCGGCGGCACTGCGGCGACCTGACCGGAAAACGGGTCGTGATCATCGGGCGAAGCCGCATCGTCGGGCGCCCTCTCT
The DNA here is from genome assembly GCA_036505295.1 of Candidatus Eiseniibacteriota bacterium. GTDB lineage: Bacteria > Eisenbacteria > RBG-16-71-46 > SZUA-252 > SZUA-252 > WS-7. The sequence continues at coordinate 19,755 of DASXTQ010000092.1, read as the reverse complement.
CCGTCTTTCTCTCGGAGCGGACCCCTGGCTTGAACGCCACCGTCACGCTTTGCCATTCGGCGACCCGGGATCTCACGTCCGTAACCCGGGAAGCGGAGATTCTTGTCGTCGCGATCGGACGGCCCCGGGCGATCACCTCGGAGTACGTTCACCCCGGCGCTGTTGTCGTGGATGTCGGCATACATGAGATCCCCGAGCCACAGCCGGGCGGTCCGCGCTTCGAGGGAGACGTGGACATGGCCTCGGTTCGCTCCGTCGCCTCGGCGGTCACTCCGGTTCCGGGAGGAGTCGGACCCATGACGGTGGCGTTCCTGCTCCGCAATCTCGCCGACGCCGTGGAAGCGCAGGAAGGAGCGCGATGAATCAGAGAGGCCGGGTCCTCCCGCTCCCTGCCCCAGGGCGCCGGAATCGCGTGTTCACCGTCTCCGAGCTGACCCAAGGCATCAAGAACTTCCTCGAGGATCGGTTCGGGGTCGTTCTCGTCCAAGGAGAGGTTACCGCCCTCGTCAGACATGCCAGCGGCCACCTGTATTTCTCTCTCAAAGATGAGCTCTCCGTCATCCGCGTCGTGCTGTTCGCCGGACAGGCGGGGGTCTCCGTTCGGAACACGCTCGCCAATGGGATCGCGGTCCAGGTGGAAGGTGAAGTCACGGTCTACCCGAAGTCGGGGTACTACCAGATCCGCGCGCTCCGCGTGGAGCCGGTTGGATACGGCGCGCTCCAGGTCCGGTTCGAGGCGCTGAAGCGAAAGCTCCAGGCCGAGGGGCTCTTCGCGCCCGAGCGGAAGCGTACCCTCCCGCGGTACCCGACGCGGATCGGGATCGTGACGTCGGCATCCGGGGCGGCGCTCAAGGACATGGTCCGGATCATCCGGACACGGGCTCCCTACACGTCCATCACCGTCATCGACACGCGCGTTCAGGGAGACGGCGCCGCCAAGGAGATCGCGGCCGCCCTCGGTCGGATGAATGCCTGGGGACAGGTCGACGTGATCGTGGTCGGGCGCGGCGGCGGCTCGCCCGAGGACCTCTGGGCCTTCAACGAGGAAGCGGTCGTGCGGGCCATCGCCGCGTCGCGGATCCCGGTGGTTTCAGCCGTGGGGCACGAGGTGGACATCACGCTCGCCGACCTTGCCGCCGACCTGCGAGCCGCCACGCCCAGCCACGCCGGCGAGGAGATATTGAAGGATTTGGAGGACATCCGGCGCACGCTACTCGACATGAGCCGGCACGCCCGCGACCGGATCCTTCGCGAAATCAACCAGGCCCGCACGCACCTTCGTGCGCTCGAGCACCACCACGCCCTCAAGCGTCCCGAGCGGCGCATCCGGGAAGAGCTCCAGTCGCTCGACCAGTACCAGGATCGTCTCTCCCGCGCGCTCAGCGGATGGGTGATCTCCCGCCGCCGCCGGACCGAGGTGCTCGCCGAGCGGCTATACGGTTACGCTCCAAGCCGGTCCTTCGCGCGCGCCCGCGACCGGATCGAGGCGATCCGCCGCCGGGCGTTGCAGACGTTCACTTCGCGTCTTTCGCGGCAGCGTGAGCGAATCCAGAGCCAGGCCAGGCTCCTCGACTCCTTCGACCACCACCGCGTCCTTGAGCGCGGCTACGCCCTCGTATGGAGCGAGGGGCACCGGGCGCTGCTGAAGCGAGGCATGGCTCTCAGGGAAAGCGACTCCATCGAGGTTCAGTTCTACGACGCGAGGGCGAGGGCGCGGGTAACGCAGGTGGAGCCCGACGCAAGCGAGCAGGAGAAGGAGAAGCCATGAAGCGAAAGGGAACCGAGCCGGACGTGAATCCTGGAACCGAGGGGCCCTCCTTCGAGCAGATGATGGGACGGCTTGAGGAGCTGGTCTCGACACTGGAGCGAGGGGATCTCTCACTGGAAGAGTCGATCCGCGCGTTCGAGGAGGGGATCAAGCTCGTGAAGGAGTGCACGGCGGTTCTGGGCCAGGCGGAGAAACGGATCCAGCACCTGACCCAGGAGGGGGCATCGCTCACCCAGGCGGCGCCGCCGGCCGATGAGGAGGAGCGTGGAGCCGACGAGCTCCCTTTTTGAACGCTACCTCGAGCGGACCCGGCGCCGTATCGACACCGCGTTGGACGCACGGCTCCCGCGCGCGCGTGAGGTGCCAGGTCCCCTGCACGCCGCAATCCGCTACAGCGTCTTCGCGGGCGGGAAGCGCCTGAGGCCGGCGCTCTGCCTTCTTGCTTGCGAATCAGTCCTTGGCTCGAGCGCCCCCGCCGTTCCCGCGGCCGTAGCGCTCGAAATGATTCACACATTCAGCTTGATCCACGATGATTTGCCCGGCATGGATGACGACGACTGGCGGCGCGGCCGCCCTTCGAACCACATTATCTTCGGGGAGGGCATGGCGATCCTGGCGGGGGATGCCCTCTTGGCACTCGGTTTTCAGACGCTCGCGTCGTCCCCTTTGGGCAGAGCCAAGGATCCGCGCGCGCTGATCCGCATCGTCACCGAAGCGACCGGGACAGAAGGGATGATCGGGGGACAGGCGATGGACCTGATGTCGGAAGGGAAGCGGAGCCCCTTGAAACGCGTCCTCGCGATGCACGCGCGCAAGACCGCGATGCTGATCCGCGGCTCCCTTCTTCTCGGGGCCGAGATTGGAGGAGCTTCCCCCGTCCTCAAGCGTCGTTTCAGCAACTACGGTTTGCGCGTCGGCCTTGCGTTCCAAATCGGAGACGACCTCCTCAACGTCCGGTCGAGCCGGAAGAAGATCGGCAAGGCCGTCGGCTCGGATCAAGCGCGCGGTAAAGCCACCGCGCCCGGGGCGGTCGGCGTCGAAGGCGCGGAACGTGAATCGGAACGGCTGCTGCGGGAGGCTCGGCGGATTGCGAAGGGCCTTGGGCGTCGCGCGGCGGAGTTCGAGTCCCTGACCGAGTTTCTCGGGACGCGGACGAGCTAGGGCGGAGGGCGCATCGTGTCCCTATCGGCGGCCTCGAACCCCCTCTTCCACGCCCTGGCGTGCGGCTTTCTGGTGCAGGTGAGCAAGGTGTTGACGTTCCTCCTGCGAGAGAAGAAAATCAACGTGCGGCGTTTTGTGGAAACAGGAGGGATGCCCAGCTCGCACGCGGCGTCGGTCTCGGCGCTCAGCACGTGCGTCGGGCTCGTGGAAGGCTTCGATTCCGTCCTGTTCAATGTCGTCGTATTCTTCAGCCTCATCGTGATGTATGACGCTGCGGGGTTGAGGCGTGCGGCGGGCCGTCAAGCGACGCTTTTGAACCGCATCCTACACGAGCACATTCAGCTTCCTGGACCGCCGCACGATCGCTTGCGGGAGCTGCTGGGGCACACGCCGCTCGAAGTGCTCGTGGGAGCCATTATCGGCGTCCTGTTCTCGATGGCCATCTATCGCCCGCCGGGAGGTCCGTGAGCACGCATCTTGATTCGATACGCACTCCCGACGATCTGAAGCGGCTGCCTCCCGAGGCGCTCGCCGAGCTCGCGGAGGAAATGCGTGAGCGAATCGTCCAGGTGGTCTCCGCGAACGGCGGCCACCTGGCGCCCAGCCTGGGTACCGTCGAGCTCACGGTGGCGCTGCACTCCGTCTTCGACACGCCCCGCGACATCCTGATCTGGGACGTCGGACACCAATCCTATGGGCACAAGATCCTCACCGGGCGGAACGACCGGTTCGACACCATCCGCCAGGAGAACGGCCTCTCGGGATTTCCGCGCCGGATGGAAAGCGAATACGATCCCTTCGGGACCGCCCACGCCTCGACTGCGATCTCGGCCGCACTCGGGTTCGCGTGCGCGCGCGACCTGAAGCGCGAACATCACAAGGTGATCGCTGTGGTGGGCGACGGCGCGCTGACCGGAGGGCTCGCGTTTGAGGGCTTGAATCAGGCGGGTGTCGTCGCGACCGATCTCCTCGTCGTTCTGAACGACAACTCGATGTCGATCTCCCCCAACGTGGGGGCCATCGCGCGCTATCTCACGCGGATCACCTCGGCGCCGGTGTATCGCAGGCTCGAGACCGACGTGTGGGAGCTCCTGGGCAAGGTGCCCGCCGGGGGAAAGGCGCGGACCCTCGTCCGCCGCATCAAGGAGAGCATGAAGAATCTCGTGCTCCCGAATATCCTCTTCGAGGAGTTCGGCTTCAAGTACTACGGACCGATCGATGGGCATGATCTGCCGACCCTGATCGACGTCTTGAAGCAGCTCAAAGAAATCAAAGGACCCGTGATCCTCCACACGCTGACCCGAAAAGGGAAGGGGTACAAGTTCGCCGAAGAGGATGCGCGGAAATACCATGGCGTGAGCTCCTTCGACAAGCTCACCGGCACGAGCGCAAGAAGGCCTTCCGCGCCGACCTACACCGAGGTCTACGGACAGACCCTTGCCGAGCTCGCGGCGAAGGATCCAACCATCGTTGCGATCACCGCCGCCATGCCGGACGGTACCGGGCTGGCGAAGTTCGCGACCGCCTATCCCGAACGATTCCACGACGTCGGTATTGCGGAACAGCACGGGACCTGTTTCTCCGCCGGTCTTGCCGCGGCAGGAGCGAAGCCCTTTGCCACGATTTACTCTACGTTCTTGCAGCGCGCCTACGACCAGATCGTCCATGACGTCGCGGTGCAGAAGCTGCCGGTCCGCTTCGCGCTGGACCGCGCAGGGCTCGTGGGCGAAGACGGAGCCACGCACCACGGCGTCTTCGATATCTCCTACCTGCGGTGCCTGCCCGGTTTCGTGCTCATGGCCCCGAAGGACGAGAACGAGTTCCGCCACATGCTCGCCACCATGAGCGCCTACGGTGACGGCCCGATCGCGGTGCGGTATCCGCGCGGCAGCGGGCTCGGCGTGCCGATCGATCCGAAGCCGCAGCCGCTCCCGATCGGGGTAGGGGAGCTTCTCGAGCCGGGCGAGGACCTCGTCCTGGTCGCCTACGGCACCATGGTCGCACCGGCCCGCACCGCCGCGAAGAAGCTCATGGAGAGCGGGATCCGCGCCGCGGTAATCAACGCGCGGTTCGCGAAACCGCTGGATGAGCGCCTGATCGGGGAATGGGCGCGCCGCACCGGCCGGATCGTCACGCTGGAGGAGGGAGCGCTGCCGGGGGGATTCGGCGACGCGGTGCTCGAGCTCCTCGCCCGCACAGGAAGACCGGAGATCCGGGCCAGGTGCTTCGGCGTTCCCGATCGCTTCTTCGACCACGGGACGCGGGATTCGCTTCTGCGCCATGCCGGGCTCGACGCCGACTCGATTGCTCGAGAAGTCGAGCGCTGGCTCAAGGAGGAACCCCGACCGCAACCGGAATCGCTCGCGCCGGTCGGAACAGACGCATGACGCTCCCACCCCGCCGGGTCGGAATCGTGGGGAACCGGGAGAAAAAAGGCGCGCGGGCTCTTCTACCCGCGCTCGTTCGCTGGATGCGGGACCGCGGCCTGAGCGTCACGCTGGAGCGGGGTCTTTGCCAAGGCGTGCGCGGCGTGGGCGCGGGCCTCCCGCTCCAATCGCTGGTCTCACGCGTCGACGCGGTACTCGTTCTGGGCGGGGACGGCACCTTCCTTTCGACGGCCCGCCAAACGGCACGCGTCGGTGTCCCGATCCTCGGCGTGAACCTGGGGGGGCTCGGCTTCCTGACGGAAACTGCGGAGGCCGACCTCTATCCGGCCCTGGAGCGCCTCCTCGCGGGGGAGGTCGAGATCGAGACGCGGATGATGATCGAGGCCCGCGTCCGATCACGCAGAGGGCGGGCGGTCTGGTCGGAATGCGGACTCAATGATGCCGTGATCCACCAGGCCGACGAATCGCGGATGGTGAGGCTCGACGTCCGGATTGGACGTACATCGATCGGGACCCTCGCGGCGGACGGCCTCATCGTCGCCACGCCGACAGGCTCGACCGCCTATTCGCTCTCCGCGGGGGGTCCCATCGTGCGCCCCACGATCGAGGCGCTGCTCGCCACCCCGATCTGCCCACACTCGCTCGCATTTCGTCCGCTCCTCGTGGACGCAAGCGAGAAGCTCCGCATCCGTCTCGGCCACGACGTGAGCCGTGCCCGGCTCACGATCGATGGCCAGATCTCGCGCGCCCTCGCGCCTGGAGACGAAGTGGAGGTTCGCCGGGCAAAATCCCGGGTGCAGATGCTCTCACTCAAACGCGAGTCCTTCTACGAGGTCCTTCGCGAGAAGCTCGCCTGGGCCGGTTCTCCCTCCGGCACGCGGCTTCGCGGGTGATCGATGCTGACTTGGCTCTCGATCCAGGGGCTCGCGCTCGTGGACCGTATCGAGCTTTCGTTCGATCCCGCGCTCAACGTCCTGACGGGTGAGACCGGGGCGGGAAAGTCGCTCATCCTAGGCTCCATTGCGCTTCTCCTCGGCGAGCGGGCCGATCCGGACTGGCTGCGCGCGGGCGAGGACCGCGGGTTCGTCGAAGGAAGCTTCGATCTGAGCGGACGTCCGGACCTTCTTCTGGCGGTGCGCGCCCTCGAGGTCGAGCTCGAGGAGGACCGCGTCATCGTGCGTCGCGAGCTGACCGGCGACGGCAAGAACCGGGCGCTGGTCAACGGACGCACCGTTCTGATCTCGCAGCTCCGGAAGCTAGGCGACCTACTCGTCGATCTCCACGGCCAGCACGAGCATCAGCTTCTGCTCCGCGCCGAGAGCCAAGCGGACTTTTACGACGCCTGGGCGGGCGTGTTGGAGGAGCGATCCGCGCTTGAGGGCGAGCGGGCCACGATCGTCGAAGAGGGGCGCGCGCTCCGGGAGGCTCGCGCCGCGTGGGAGCGGGACCGCGCCGATGAGGAGCGCCTGCGTGAAGACCTCGCCGAGCTCACGAAGGCGTCGCTCGAGCCGGATGAGGAGGAGAAGCTGAAGGATGAGCGCGAGCGGCTCCGCCATCGCGAGCGCATCGTCGAGTCGCTGCGGGCTGCCCGGCAATCGCTCGCCGCCGAGGAAGGAGCCGCAGAGGGTCTGGTCCGGCGCGCCGCACGTACGTTGCGTTCACTCGCGTCGACGGTTCCCGACCAAGGCGTGCTGGCCGATCAGGCGGAATCGCTCCTCGATTCCCTCCACGACCTGACGGGGAAGATCGAGGACGCGGAAGCGCGCGCGCTCGAAGAGCCGCTACCCCTAGAGCAGCTCGAGACGCGGCTCGACTTGATTCACCGCCTGAAGCGGAAACACAGGAGCGATTTCGCGGGTCTTCTGGCCATGCGAGACTCGCTCCTCGCCCGCTTCCCGGCCCTGGGCCCAGGCGGACAAGGGCTCGACCCGCGGGACGCGGCCCTCAAACGGCGCATGGCGGAGTTCGCGAAGGGCCTCGATGGCCTGGTCGACAAACGAAGGGCAGAGGCAGCACGCTTCGAGCGCGAGGTCGGCGCCCGGCTGCAAAAGCTAGGATTTCAGAAGGCCTCGCTTTCCGTCGCGTTCGTCGAATCCGACGAGGCGCGCGACCGGCCCGCAATTGACCCTGTCGCGATCCCGGGCCTAGAATTCCATTTCCGACCGAACGCGGGCGAGCCCCCGCGCTCGCTTCGTCGGATCGCGTCGGGAGGCGAGCTTTCCCGGGTCATGCTCGCGGTCAAATCCTTGATGGCGGAGCGGGATCAGGTGGCGCTTCTCGTCTTCGATGAGGTCGACCAGGGGATCGGAGGAGCTGTGGGCGAGGAAGTCGGCCGGTTACTTCGCGCGCTCGCGAGCCGCCGCCAGGTGCTTTGTATCACCCATCTGCCCCTGATCGCCGCCCACGGGACGCGTCATTTCGAGGTGATCAAGTCGTCCGCGCGCGGCCGCACGACCACGGGAGTGCGCATGCTGACCGGAAAGGACCGTGAAGAGGAAATCTCCCGGCTGCTGGCCGGAGCGCGGGTCACCGAAACGACCCGCAGGCAAGCCCGGGAGCTTCTGCATGCGGTGCGCGACCGCTCGGATGATGCGCCGCCGAGAGCCCGCCGGACCGCGTCGAGAGGCGCATGATCAACCCGACCCTCTCCGATTACCTCCGGCTCGCCCGCGAGAGGAATCTCGTGCCAGTCACGAGGGAAATCCTCGCCGACTTCGACACGCCCGTCTCCGCCTTCACCAAGCTGGACCGGGGAGACGCGTCCTTTCTTCTCGAGAGCCTGGAGGGTGGGGAGAACTGGGGCCGCTACTCGATCCTCGGTTTCAAGCCCGGGCTCGAGTTCCGCTCGAAGGGAACCGAGGTCGAGATCCGGCGAGGCGAGCGCACGGAGCGGACCGAGAGCCAGGATCCGCTCTCGGTGCTTCAGGGCCTCCTGTCCGAGGTTCGGGCCGCGGACGTGCCGGGATTGCCCCCCTTCAGCGGCGGCGCCGTAGGCCTCATCGGGTACGACTACGTTCGGTTTCTCGAGCGGCTCCCATCCTCGCTACCGGACGACCTCGGTCAGCCGGACCTCCACTTCGTATTCCCGGAGGTGGTCCTGGTCTTCGACAACTTTCGCCACAGGCTCCGGTTTGTCGTCAACAGCCTCCCCAACGGGCAGCCGGAGCGGAGATATCGCGAGGCGGTGGCGACGATCGATGAGATGGTCGCGCGGCTCCGGGGGCTTCCCGCCGCGATCGCCGAGACCGGTCACAAAGCACACGAGGTTGCATTTGTAAGCAATATGGGAGAACAACGTTACATGGCAGGCGTTGAAAAGGCGAAGGAGCACATTCGGGCGGGCGACGCGGTCCAGCTCGTGCTTGCGCACAGGCTCGACGCGGAAGCCCCGGTGAGCCCGTTCGACGTCTATCGCGCGCTTCGGATCCTGAACCCGTCGCCCTACATGTTCTTTCTCAAGAATCGGGAGCGCTCGGTCGCGGGCTCGTCCCCCGAGATCCTGGTCCGCGTCTCGGGCTCAAGGATCGCGCTCCGTCCGATCGCCGGGACCCGCCGCCGGGGGGCAACCCGCGCGGAGGACGAGTCGCTCGAGCAGGAGCTCCTCGCAAGCGAGAAGGATCGCGCGGAGCACGTGATGCTGGTGGACCTCGGAAGAAACGACGTCGGGCGTATCGCGCGGGTGGGAAGCGTGCGGGCCACAAGCTTCATGGAGGTGGAGCGCTACTCGCATGTGATGCACCTGGTCAGCCAGGTCGAAGGGGAGGCGCGCGACGGACTCTCCCCCTTCGACGTCGTCCGGGCCTGCTTTCCCGCCGGGACCGTGAGCGGCGCTCCGAAGAAACGCGCGATGGAGCTGATCGAAGAAATGGAGCCCGCCCGGCGGGGTGCGTATGCCGGCGCGGTCGGCTACTTCGATTTTCACGGAAACGCCGATTTCTGCATCGCGATCCGCACGGCCACCTTTGAGCGCGGGAAAATCCACTGCGGCGTCGGGGCGGGGATCGTCGCGGATTCCGATCCCGAGGAGGAGTGGCTCGAAACTCGGAACAAGGGGCGCGCGGTCGAGGAAGCGGTGCGGCTCGCGTCGCGGGGGTTCGACTCGTGATCCTCATGATCGACAACTACGACTCCTTTACGTGGAACCTCGTCCAGTATCTGGGCGAGCTGGGGAATACCCCAGAGGTGGTCCGGAACGACGAGATCTCCGTCGAGGACGCCGTGCGGAGGAACCCTCAGGCGATCGTGATCTCCCCGGGGCCCGGCCGCCCGAGCGACGCCGGGATCAGCCGTGGCGTCATCGAGCGACTCTCCGGGAAAGTCCCGATCCTGGGCGTCTGCCTCGGGCACCAGTGCATCGGGGAGGTATTCGGGGGCAAGGTGGTGCGCGCCGACCGGCTGGTGCACGGGAAAACTTCCGCGGTGATCCATACCGGACGCGGCCTCTTCCTCGACGTGGACAATCCGTTTCAAGCCACCCGCTACCATTCGCTCATCGTGGCGCGGGACACGCTCCCCGGCGTCTTGCAAGTGATGGCGTGGACCCCGGAGAACGAGATCATGGCGGTGCGGCACAAGGACCACGAGACCTGGGGAGTGCAGTTCCATCCGGAATCGATCCTCACGACGTGCGGCAAGGATTTGCTCCGGAACTTTCTCCGCCTGGTGCCGGATTCCGCGAAGACCACGCCCCGATGATCCGCGAGCTTCTTCCGCGTCTCCTCCGCGGAGAGCATTTGAGTCGCGAGGAGACGGGCGGTGCCGTGCGGGCGATGATGCGGGGCGAGGTGCCCGACGCGCAGATCGCGGCGTTCCTCTTCGCGCTCGCGCAGCGTGGGGAATCCGCCGACGAGATGCTCGGGGGAGCCGAGGCCCTGCGCGCCGAAGCGGTCCCTTTTCCTGCGGCCCGTGAGACGCTTTTGGACACGTGCGGCACCGGCGGGGACGGCTCCAGGACGTACAATATCTCCACCGCGACCGCCCTGGTCGCCGCAGCGGCGGGCGTCCCCGTGGGAAAGCACGGGAACCGATCGGTCTCGAGCGCCTCGGGGAGCGCCGACGTGCTCGAGGCCCTTGGAGCCCGGATCGACCTTGGTCCCGAAGGCTCGGCGCGCGCGCTGGAGGAGACCGGATTCACGTTTCTGAACGCGAGACGATTTCATCCCGCGATGCAGCACGTGGCTCGGGCCAGGACCGATCTTGGAGTGCGAACGTTGTTCAACTGGCTCGGGCCGCTTTCGAATCCCGCCCGGGCCACGCACCAGCTCCTCGGGGTCGCGGACGGACGCCGGGTCGCCATTGTGGCGGAAGTGCTCTCACGGCTGGGCGTCAAGCGGGCGCTCGTCGTGCACGGCACGGGAGGGCTGGATGAGCTCTCCCTCGAGGACGGAAATGTGGTGGTCGAAGCTGGGCCGGGCGGTGCAGGGAAACCCGGTCCGCTCGAGGCGAAATCCATCGGTCTCCCGGCGGCAGGGATCGCGGCGCTTCGGGGGGGCGACCCGGCCGCAAACGCCGCGATCATCCGTTCGGTGCTTTCGGGTGAACGGGGTCCCAAGCGCGACGCTCTCATCTTGAACGCCGCAGCTGCGCTCTGGGTCGCGGGCAAGGCACCGACCTTGTCGGACGGCGCACGGCTTGCGGCGGAGCAGGTCGATTCCGGGCGAGCGCTCGCTACACTGGACCGGTTCGTGGTGCTGTCGAAAAAGCTCGGAGACGCGTGATGGCGGATTTTCTCAGCACGATCGCAAAGGAGAGGCGGGAACGGCTCGAGCGGGAGGCGCACCACACGCCCACGGTCGAGCTGAGGCGCGACGCAGAAGCCCGGGCAGGGGATTCGCGGGCGTTCGGGGCGGCCCTCAGGCGACCCTCAGGCGAGCCGCTTCGCGTGATCGCGGAAATCAAGCGAGCGTCCCCTTCCGCGGGAGTGCTCAAGGAGGAGTTCAAACCCGTCGAGATCGGGATCGAATACGAGCGGGTCGGCGCCGCGGCGATTTCCGTATTGACCGAACCGCTCCGCTTCCAGGGATCGATCGAGGATTTGCGACTCGTCCGTGAGGCCGTTTCGATTCCAGTCTTACTCAAGGACTTCGTCGTACACGAGCGGCAGCTCTACGAGGCCCGCGCGAACGGCGCGGACGCGGCGCTCCTCATTGTATCGCTCCTGAGCCCGGCTCAGCTTCGAGACTACGCCGCGCTGGCGCGGGAGATTGGTCTCGAGGTGCTCATCGAGGTTCACGAGAAGACGGAAGTCGAGCGCGCCCTCGCCCTCGAGGGCGCGGTAGGCGTGAACAACCGGAATCTGCGTACGCTCGAGATGAGGCGGCACCACGCTTCCGGAATTCTGCCGCTCATTCCCGCCGACCGTGTGCGGATCGCGGAGAGCGGTTACAGCGCCCGCGAAGAAATGCGCGAGCTGGAGCGCGTGGGGGCCGACGGCGTCCTGGTCGGGGAGACGCTCCTCAAGGCGGAATCGATCGAAGAGGCGTTCGCGACCTTGTTCGGGGTGGCGTCGGGTAAGAAACCCACGGGGAAACAATCGGGCTGATGCGCACCCGGATCAAAGTGTGCGGCGTGACGACACCCGATGACGCGGCCATGGCGGCCCGGGCCGGCGCGGACTATGTCGGCGTCGTGCTGACCGAAAGCCCCCGTGGGGTCACCCCGAGGCGCGTGCGGGAGATCGCGATCGCGCTACCGCCGGCCACCCTACTGATCGCTGTCTTCGCCGATGAGGCGCCCGAGGAGGTTGCGCGTGCCTTGGAAGGGCTTCCGGTCCACGCGGTCCAGGTCCGGGGGTGGAGCGACGCCGCGCCGAATGGATCGTACGAGATCTGGCACGTCCTGCGCGGGGCGTCGCTCCCAGAGCCGGCGGCCCTTCCTATGGTTCCGCTGCGAACGTACCTCCTCGATGCCCACGATCCCGGGTTGCCCGGGGGCACGGGGAAGCGCGCCGATTGGGACTGGGCGCGCCGAGCCGTGAACGCGGGGCTCAGGCTCATCGTCGCCGGAGGGCTGCGCCCCGAGAACGTATCCGACCTTGTCCTTGAGGTCCGGCCATTCGGAGTCGATGCCGCGAGCGGCCTGGAATCGGAGCCGGGTCGCAAGGACCCGGCCAAGGTACAGGCGTTCGTGGAGCGGATCCGCGAAGCGGATCGTATGCGACCGAAACGCTCTTGAGCGAGGGGCGCGGGGTCGTGAACGGAGAAGCCGGCCGGTTTGGCGAGTTCGGCGGCATCTTCGTGCCTGAAATCCTCATGACGCCCGTCCTCGAGCTGGCGCGCGCCTACGACGAAGCCCGGCGTGATCCCGCCTTTCAGACCGAGCTCGAACGCGAGCTCAGGACTTTCGCGGGCCGCCCCACGCCGCTGACCCACGCGACGCGCTTCGGCGAATCGGTGGGTCTGAAGCACGTTCTCTTGAAGCGCGAGGATCTTCTCCACACCGGGGCGCACAAGATCAACAACGCGCTCGGGCAAGCGCTGCTCGCACGGCGCATGGGCAAGACCCGAATCATCGCCGAGACCGGGGCGGGGCAGCACGGAGTCGCCGCCGCGACCGCAAGCGCGCGGCTCGGGCTTGCGTGCGCGGTCTACATGGGGGAGCTGGATATGGATCGCCAGCATCCCAACGTGGAGCGCATGCGCCTCCTGGGTGCCGACGTGATCCCGGTCGCGTCCGGAAGCCGCACCCTCAAGGACGCGATCAACGAGGCGATGCGCGATTGGTCAGCCACGGTCCGCACGACCCATTACCTGCTGGGCTCCGTGCTCGGGCCGCACCCGTATCCCACCATGGTGCGCGATTTCCAGTCGGTGATCGGCCGGGAGACCAAGGAGCAGATCCAGGCGCTCGCGGGAAGGCTTCCGAATTTGCTCGTGGCGTGCGTCGGGGGCGGAAGCAACTCGATCGGGCTGTTTCACGCGTTTCTGGAGGACCGATCGGTTCGGATGGTCGGCGTCGAGGCGGGCGGTAAGGGGATCACGAGCGGGCTGCATGCCGCACGCTTCGCGGATCTTTCGGTCGGGGTGCTCCACGGGACCAAAACCCACGTCCTACAAGATGACGCGGGGCAGATCCGGCCCACGCATTCCATATCGGCCGGTCTCGACTATCCCGCTGTCGGGCCCGAGCACGCCGCCCTCCACGCGGCCGGGCGGGTCGCGTACGAGAGCGCCACGGACGAGGAGGCGCTGGACGCGTTCGATCTCCTGGCCCGAACCGAAGGGATCCTCCCCGCGCTCGAATCCTCGCACGCGCTCGCCTACCTCATGCGCGCGAGGCGCTCCAACACGATCCCTGCCGAGTCGTGGATTGTCGTGAACCTCTCCGGGCGCGGCGATAAGGACCTGGCGGTCGTACTTCAGTCGAGAGGATCCGCGTAGACCCGTGCGGACGCTCCTATGCGCCCCGCTCATTCGGATCCCGGCGCTTCTTGCCGCGCTGGCCCTGGCCGCCGGGGGATGCGGTCCATCCGGACGGACCCCTGCCGAGATCGCCAGGAGCCTGCGCAGCCGGATCCATTCACTGCATCGGGAAAGTGCCGCAGTCCGTGGCGAGCGGATGCTGGCTGCGGCGGCCGTCCGGCGCTTCTACGAGGCGCGAGAGTTCAAGCCCGCCTGGGCAGACGGCGACGTCGACCAGATTGTGAAGGCCATTCGCGGGATCGAGGGGGACGGCCTCACCCCGTCGGAGTATCACCTCGCGACGCTCGAACGATTGGCGCGCGAGCGGGAGACTGCCCGAAGCGCCGCGCTCGACGCGGACGTCGACATCCTCCTCACCGACGCGGTCGCGAAAATGGTGGATCACATCCGCTACGGCCGCGTGCGCCCGGCATCGCTCGACCCCCGATGGAACGTGGACCCGCGCGAGGATGCACCGCCGCTGGAGAAGGAGGTGGCCCGGATCGTTTCGGCCCACTCCGCCGGTGATGCGATCGACGCCGCGAAACCGAACCACTTCATCTATCGCGGTCTGGTCGGGGCGCTCGTCCAGCTGCGGGAGATCGTCGCCAAGGGGGGATGGCCCTCGGTGCCGCACGGAGGGCCGATCAAGCCGGGCGCGTCGGACCCCAGGATTCCCACGGTCCGAGCGCGGCTCGCGGTTTCGGGAGAGCTCAGAGCGGGCACCGGGTCCAGGTCCCTGAGCTACGACACCAGGCTCCGGAAGGCGGTCGAGCTCTTCCAAGCGCGCCACCGCATCGATCCCAATGGAATCATCGACAAAGACGTGATCGACGCGATGAACGTGAGCGCGGCCGACCGCGCCGACCAGGTTCGCGTGAACCTGGAGCGCGCTCGTTGGGTGCTCGGTGGGCTGGGAGATGAGTTCCTCCTGGTCAATCTACCCGCCTTCAAGGCTTACCTGATTCGAGAGGGCAGGAACATCTGGGAGGGGCGGACGCAAATTGGGGATGAAGGGAAGCAGACCCCGACGTTCCGCGCAGTCATGAGGACGGTCGTGTTCAATCCCGACTGGACGGTCCCCCCAACGATTCTCGCCGAGGAGGTGCTCGAAGGGATGCGGAAGGGGGAGGACGTCCTCGCGAAAAAGAAGCTGGTTGTCTTCGACAAGGACAATCAGGAGGTCGATCCCGGATCCATCGACTGGGGGGGAGCGACCCCCGAGAGTTTTCCTTACACGCTCCGCCAGCTGCCTGGAGCGGACAACGCGCTGGGCCGCGTCAAATTCCTGTTCCCGAACAAGTACTCGATCTACCTGCACGACACGCCGAGCCGTACGCTCTTCGAGGCCGAGCGTCGCACGTTCAGCCACGGATGCATCCGGCTCGAGAGGCCGCTCGAGCTTGCGACGCTGCTCCTCTCGGGCCAGGACTCCTGGACCCTCGCCAAGATCAACCAGGTCATCGAAAGCGGGACCACCGAGAACGTGGAGCTGGCCCATCCGGTGCCCGTGGTGATCGTTTACTGGACGGTGAGCGTCGGCGCCTCCGGCGAAATCCGGTATATGCGCGACATCTACAACTGGGATCCGCTGGTGCTCGACGCCCTCAACGCCCCGCCGCGGTGAGGAGCACGGCCGCGAATAAGGTGCCCTCCCATCAAAACTTGCGTAGGTCGTGATCCCGCGTAAACCGGATAAAGCTCCTTCCAGACGAGCGCAAACCGTTGCATGCGCCTTGGCCATCGCCGCGGTGACGTTCGCCGCGTTCGCGACTACCCTCGGTCACGGGTTCGTGAACTGGGACGACGACGTCTACGTTTTCGCCAACCCGGCGATCCGGTCCCTATCCCCTCACCAGACCTGGTGGATCCTCTCCCATCCGTACTTCTATGCGTACATTCCGGTAACGCTGCTCAGTCACGCTCTGGACGTTGCCCTGTGGGGAATGAACCCGAGCGGCCATCATCTGACGAACGTGCTGCTGCATAGCGCAAACACCGTCTGGGTCTTCCTCCTCGGTCTGACGCTTCTTCGGGCTCCGCGTCCCTCGACACTGATCGGCATGTCGGCTGCGGCCATTCTCTTCGCGATCCATCCCCTGAGAGCGGAATCGGTCTCCTGGGTGTCCGATCGAAAGGACCTCCTCTGCACGTTCTTCTTTCTGCCCGGCGTCCTCGCGTACATGAAGTATTCATCGATGAGAGGAACCGCTCCCGCCAGGCGCTGGTACGTGGCATCGCTCGTCCTCTTTGTCCTGGCCGTTCTTTCGAAATCCGTCGCCGTAGCATTTCCAGTTCTTCTGCTCCTCCTGGATTGGCTTGGCGGGGCGCCACGAGAGAAGAGACCGGGCTACCTTGGGCTCATTCGCGAAAAGGCTCCGTTTCTCCTCCTGGCTCTGGTCCTGACCTTGTTCTCCTTTTCCTTGTCTCCCGAGGGGAAGAAGGCCTACGCCGTTGCGCATCTGTCCGGACTCGAGGCGATGCTGTTTCCGCTCTACTCCCTCTCGTTCTCCGTTTACAAGACCCTTCTCCCCATGCATCTGTCGCCCATTTATCCGAGGGTCGGACTTGGATGGATGATCGGCGGGCTTGCCTTCGTCGTCGCGATCACCGGCGTCTGCATTTTCCATGCGGCCCGCGGACGGAAAGGGGCCCTGCTTGCCTGGTTGGCTTACCTCCTGCTGTTGGTTCCGACGGTGGGTGGGTTGTCGTCGGGGGTGCAGCCTGTAGCGGACCGGTACTCCTACCTTTCCACAATCAGCCTCTTCCTCCTCCTGGGCGCTGGAATCTCGGTTGCCTTGGAAGGGGCAGGAGGCGGGCGGCGCATCGCGGTGGCTGCATCGTGCGGGGTGGTTGCGGTGATCTTGGCCAGCCTCACCGGAGCCCAGGCATCCCTCTGGAAATCATCGACGTCGCTTTGGGGGTACGTGGTCGCGAAATTCCCTCCCAAGCCGGACTATTCGGATGCGTACTTGAACCTCGGCGTCTCCTACGCACAGGAGAAGCGTCCGCGGGAGGCTCGCACGATCTTGGAGAAAGCGGCAGAGATCGATCCGACGAACGCGGAAGCCTTCTATAATTTGGGAGTCATCTCCTACTCGGAAGGGGACCGCGAGGGCGCCGTTGAGCTTTATCGAAAGGCAACAAGTGTCGATCCGCATCACGCGAAGGCGTTCTACAACCTCGCCCTCACCTTGGATGAGCTCGGAAGGAACGACCAAGCGATAGCCGCAATGGTGCGCGCTGCCCGGCTGGGACTCGCGGCGGCCCAGGAGCAATTGGGTTCCCACGGGATTCCCTGGAGGTGACAGCCCGACCGCCTTTGAAAACCAGATAGCATCCAGTCGGCAAACTATGTAAACTAATGTTGTCGCAGGGGGTCAGTAGGGCTCCGTGCGGTCGCATTCGCGGGTTGCGCATGGAGGCGAGACCATCGTGAGGCTTCTGCACAGGCTCTGAAGAGTATGATGAAGAGTATCGCTTTAGGTGGGACCTCTGTTGGACGGGGCTCCTGCCGGCTACGCGCAGCGGTTGACCATCCTCGCTCGACTCCGCTGGCCACGTTGATGGGATCCGTGGCCGTCGTGCTGTCACTACTCACGCCAGTCCCGTCCTTCTCGGCGCAGACTCCTATTTATGTCGACAACTCGAGTGCCTCGTGCTCCGACTTGGGGCCGGGTACCGAGGCGCGGCCCTATTGCACGATCTCAGCGGCCGCCTCGGCCCATAAGGGCCCGGGGATTACGATATACGTCAAGCCCGGGGTGTATCGAGAATCGGTGGCGGTTCACGATTCAGGATCTGCCGGCCGCCCGTACGAGTTCAAGGCGCTCGGCGGGCCGGTGATCCTGGATGGCTCCGACGACTTCTCGTTCCCATCCAAGTGGACCCACTTTTCCGGAAACGTGTATCTGGCTAGGAGCGTCACTTGGAGTCCGAGCCAGGTATTCATGGATGGCGTACGGCTTGCGCCGTCTACCGACCCTCCCGATGATTTACCGGTGAACTCCTTCACCTATGTCTCGGGGAACGGCCTCTACCTGAACGCAGGTGGCCTCAATCCGGGGACTCGGCAGTTGCTGGTCGGGCGGCGACCCACTGCATTCTATCTGTGGACCGGCTCGTATGTGACGGTCGACGGCTTCACGATCCTACGAAGTGACGACCGCGCCATAAGGCTGGGGAGTTCATCCGACTTCAGCACGATCCGAAATAACAGGATTAGTCTTAGCCACAAATACGGGATCTACGTGCCCGGTTGCGATCACGTTCTGGTTGAGAAGAATACAGTCTTCGACAATGGCGGCCATGGAATCATGATCACGGAGTCCGCCGAGCGTCAGAGCACAAACTGCACCATTCAGGACAACGAGTCGTTCCGGAATGCCAACCCGGACATTCGCCAATCGGTAGGAATTCTGATCTTTTCTTCGCCAGGAAACCTGATCCAGCGCAATCGACTGCACGACAACCAGGATTCCGGGCTTCAGGTCGACACGGGGTCCGACAGTTGTGTCTCGATCCAGAACCTCTCCTGGAACAATGGCGACCACGGCTTCGACCAAGTGCACTGCCGAGGCGTCTCGCATATCGGGGACGTGGCTTACAACAACTTCAAGGATGGCTTTTCCATCGAGGACACCTCCCCGTACGCATCTCTACACAACTGCATCGCCATCGATAACGGCCTGACAACGAACGAATTCAATTTGTGGATGGACGAGGCATCGTCGCCGGGGTTCAGGTCGGACTTCAACATCTTTTGGAACTCGACGACCCAGGCGCCGATCAAGTACATCAGGACGCTTTACTCCACAATCGCGGCTTACAGCGCGGTGAGCGGCCAAGACACGCACTCGACGCAAGCGGATCCCAAGTTTCTGAGCCCGTTGAGCGGCGACTTCCATGTCGGGGCGGGATCACCCGCGATCGATGCGGCCGACTCGGGGGTTCCGAATTGGCCGGCAACCGACGCGGAAGGTTCTGTGCGTCAGGATGATCTGCTGACCCCCAACACGGGTGCGGGGCCAGTAGCGTACGCGGATCGGGGGGCGCTGGAGTTCGATCCAGATGATCCTCCGACAGCCGCTCTGATCGTGACTCCTTCGTCGGGTGAGGCTCCGTTGGGCGTAACAGCAGATGCCTCCGGGTCTCGCGACGCGGACGGCAGCATCGTCTCCTATCAGTTCGATTTCGGCGACCAGACAGTCGTCGGCCCACAGGCTCAACCGACATCGACGCACACGTACTTGGAAGGCAACTGGACCGTGACCATGATCGCGACGGATGACCTAGGGCTCACGGGGCGCGCCCTTGCACCCGTTACAGCGTCCCGTCCCAACCTGCCGCCCGACGGCTCAATTGACTCACCTCCCTCGAACACGACGATCTACACGGGGCAGGCGCTTAACCTGACCGGCACAGGGACCGACCCGGACGGGGATACGCCCCTTACGTACCTCTGGAACCTGGGCGGCGGGGCGACGAACCAATTTGCAGAGGATCCAGGCCCGGTGATCTTCTACATGCCGGGCACGTATACCATCTCGTTCACGGTGACGGATGCCCTCGGGAAGTCGGATCCTGCCCCGGACACGCGCTCCATTACCGTGCAACCGGATCCGAATAATCAGTCTCCAACGTCCTCTCTGGTAGTGACCCCGTCTACCGGAAACGCTCCCCTCGCGGTCATCGCGGATGCTTCGGGGTCGACGGATCCCGATGGTTTGATCGTATCCTACCGGTTCGACTTCGGGGACGGCACGACCCCGGTTTCGCAGACGTCGCCGACCGCGACACATACGTATGCGGCGGGGAACTGGACCGCCGTCGTGACCGCGGCTGACAACGCTGGAGCAACCGCGTCGAGCTCCGCTGCGCTCACCGTCGCGGTCGCAACGGTCGAGCCCCGGTTCGCCCCGAATCCGTTCCGGAATAGTGGGACGCTCAGCTTCACCACGACCCGGGCGGGCAGGCTGCGCGTCGACATCACCGATGTCAGCGGACGCCTCCTTCGGACACTGGTGAAGACGGACGGTGG
>DASXTQ010000091.1:0-21451 GCA_036505295.1 Candidatus Eiseniibacteriota bacterium | reverse complement strand
AGCTGCTCTTTCGCCTTCGCGCGGTCGCCGCTCATGAGATACGCCTCGCCCAGATATTCGTGAGCTTCCGCGTATTCGGGCTCAATGGAGAGACATTTCTGGTACGCCTCGAATGCGCGCTTCAAATCCCCGGTCTTCCGGGAGCAGAAGCCCACCATATTCCACCCTTGGTAATAGGACGGATCGATCTGCGTGGCCTCGTCGAATTTCTTGAGCGCCTTGCCGAACCGCTTCTTGGCAGAGTCTGTCTTCCCTTGAGCCAACTCCTTCTTGGCCTCCTCGACCGTTTCCCACCCCTTGGCGTAGATCTTTTCGGCTTCGGCCCGACCCCGCTTCGCCGCCGCTTCCGCGGGCTGAGCCGGGGATCCAGGAGCGACCTCCGGGGGCGGCGGTTGGCGGGGCGGTGGCGCGGTGCCGGAAGCGCGGGCCCCCGCCGCGAAACCGAGGGCGACGAGGATTGCGGGGATGATGCCTACTAACGAGCGACGCATGCTTCGGGACGAATGCATTGTGATGCCTCCTGAGTAGAACCGGATTCTCGGCACCGGCGGCCCGGGGGAGTGCCGCCGGAGACCTTCATCGTTCGCGCCCTCCAGCCTAGCAGATCGCCCTTGATCCAGGTATCCTCCCCCGCCATGCACGACCCGATTACGACGCTTCTGATCCAGCTCGCGGTTCTTCTCGCCGCGGCGAAGGTTGCCGGGTGGATCTCCCTCAAGGCGGGCCAGCCGGCAGTCCTCGGCGAAATCCTGATCGGAATTCTGCTCGGGAACGTCACGCTCCTTGGCTTTCACGGGTTCGAGCCGATGAAGACCGATCCGATTCTCGCCATTCTGGCTTCCCTCGGCGTCATCCTCCTCCTCTTTGAAGTGGGGCTCCAATCGACCGTTCAGGAGATGATGCGCGTCGGACCGTCGTCGGTCCTCGTCGCCACTCTGGGCGTTGTGACCCCATTCGCGCTCGGGTGGCTTGCGGGCGCCTGGCTTCTCCCGCACGAGACGCCGCTCGTGCACGCATTCCTCGGGGCGGTCCTCACGGCGACGAGCGTCGGGATCACGGCCCGTGTTCTCCGCGATTTGGGCTTCTCGCGGACCGGCGAGGCCAGAATCATCCTGGGCGCAGCCGTGATCGACGACGTGCTCGGGCTCGTCATCCTGGCGGCTCTATCGGGAATCATCACCGCGGCGAATCAAGGGGGCGGCGGGCTCAACGCTGCGGAGGTGGCGTGGATCTCGGTCAAGGCGCTCGGCTTTCTCGTCGCGTCCATCCTGATTGGACGGAAACTCACGCCGAGGCTGCTGGCATGGGCCTCCCGCATCAGGGTGACCGGAATGCTTCTCACGAGCGGGCTCGTCATCTGCTTCGGGCTCGCGTATCTGGGAACTTTGGTGGGGCTCTCTCCCATCGTCGGTGCGTTCGCGGCGGGGCTGATCCTCGAGGCCGGCCATTTCAAGGACTTCGAGGAGAGCCGGGAATCCAGCATCGAATCGCTCCTCCATCCGATCTCGACCTTCCTCGTCCCAATCTTTTTCGTGCTCACGGGACTCAAGGTCGAGCTCAAATCCTTCGCGGACGGGCGGATCGTCGTGATCGCCCTGGTTTTGACGGTCGCGGCGTGGGTCGGGAAACAGGCGTGCTCGCTTGGCGTGCTCGAGCGCGGGGTGAACCGGCTCGCGGTCGGTCTTGGCATGGTGCCGCGCGGTGAGGTGGGTCTCATCTTCGCGAACGTGGGCGCCACCCTCGCGATTGCCGGGCGGCCGGTCATCACGCCGGAACTCTACTCGGCGGTGGTCATCATGGTGATCCTGACGACGGTCGTCACGCCCACCGCCCTCCAGTGGAGCCTCAAGCGGACGATTTCCCGCCCGAAGGAGCCTCGCGCTCGCGCGGGCGCAGAGGCCGGCCCAGCACCGTAGAAAGCAGGGCGGAAGCGGCGCGCACCCGCTCGAGGTCGGGGGAGAGCGAAGCGCCGACCCGGGTGAGCGCCGAGATCAGATCCTCCGTGGCGACGTTGCCCGCCGCCCCCGGCGCGAAAGGACATCCGCCCACACCGCCGGCCGAGGAGTCGAACACGGCGATCCCTCGTTCGTAGGAAGCAAGGACGTTCGCGATCGCGTTGCCGTAGGTGTCGTGGAAATGCATCGCAAGCCTGTCCTGGTCGACGTGATCGAGCAGCAGATCGAGCAGGGCATGCACCTCCGCGGGGACAGCCTTGCCTATGGTGTCGCCGATCGAGATCTCGTCGACCCCGAGATCCAGGAGCTGCCGCATCACCCCCACCACGGCATCGGGCGTGATCTTTCCCTCATAGGGACACCAGAACGCGGTCGACACGTACCCCCGCACCGGAATCTTTTCGCGACGCGCTCCGTCCACGACCGGCTGGAACCGCTCGATCGATTCCTGGATCGAGGCGTTGACGTTCCTGCGATTGAAGGTCTCGGAGGCGGCTGTGAACACGGCGACCTTCCGGACCTTCGCGCTCAGCGCGCGCTCGAGCCCCCTCTCGTTCGGCACGAGCGCCGAGTAGACCGTGGAATCCTTGCGCCGGATGCGCGCGAATACTTCCTCGGCGTCGGCGAGCTGCGGTACCCATCGCGGCGAAACGAACGCGCTGACCTCGATCTCCTCGTAACCCGCATCCGAGAGCGCGTCCACGAAGGCAACCTTGGAGTCGGTCGGGACCGTTTTCGATTCGTTCTGGAGCCCATCCCTCGGCCCCACTTCGACCACGCGGACCTTCACGCGCGACCCGTCGGATCCGCGGAACGAGCGCCGGGAGTCTCCGCCGCCGGCTCGAGCACGACGAGCAGATCGCCGAGCTCGACACGCTCTCCGTCACCGCATCGCACTTCGACCACCCTGCCGCCCTCAGGCGCGACCAGGCGGAATTCCATCTTCATCGCCTCGATCGTCATGAGGAGATCCCCTTCGCGCACGATCGAGCCCACCGGGGCCGCCACATGGACGACGCGTCCGGTCATCGGCGCGCGAAGCTCATCGGACGAGCGTTCGGCCTTGGCTGCCGCCTCAGGTCGATCATGCTCCAAGAGATAGGATCGCCCCTCGCAGGAGACCCAGACGCCGCGCCGGCCCGGCGCCACGGCGCACCGGGTCGACGCCCCGCCCGAGCGCACCTCGAACCAGGATCCGTCGCGGCTCACATCGGCCTCGATCCTTCGTCCATCCGTCTCGAGCAGGATGTGTCCGGCCTTCCGTTCGTAGCCGAGTGGGAGCGGTGTTCGGCCGTGGCGCAGCCGGAGGAGGCGGCTCACGGGGTCCGGCCCCACACTCCGAGGCGTTGCCACGGCGAGTAGCGGTCGGTTTCCTCTTCCCCACCGCCCGCGGCCTTGGGTGACGTCAAGAACGTGGCGGCCGCCGCGAGCACCGCGTCCGGAATCTCCTTCGGCGCCCGCCACTCGCGGGATTCCACCGTGTGCGTGAACGTTTCTCCCCGCCGAAACGCCGCATCCTCCAGCAAGTCGATCAGGAACGACTGGTTCGTCACGACGCCGAGCAGCGCGATCCCGCGCAAGGCGCTCAGCAGCCTCGTTCTCGCATCCTCGCGATCCCGCCCGTGCGCGATCACTTTGGCCAGGAGCGAATCGTAATACGGATGAAGCATCTGCCCTTCCGCGATGCCGGTGTCGACACGCGATCCGTCCGCCTCGGGCCACGCGAGAAGGAGGATCTTCCCGGTCTGCGGCAGGAAGCCCTGATACGGGTCCTCCGCGCAGAGCCGGGCCTCGATCGCATGCCCGCGCAGCTCTGGCGTGTCCCCGCCCAGCGCCTCCCCGAGGGGCCTTCCCGCCGCGATCAGGATTTGCGCTCGGACGAGATCGAGCCCGCTACGCATTTCGGTCACTGGATGCTCCACCTGCAGCCGTGTGTTCACCTCGAGGAAATAGAACGTCCCATCGGAACCCACCAGGAACTCGGCCGTCATCGCGCCAGCATAGGAAGCGGCGCGGGCGAGCGAAGCGGCGGCACCCTGCATCGCCTCGCGGAGCGTGGACGCCACCGCAACGGACGGCGATTCCTCGATCAATTTCTGATGTCGCCGCTGAAGGCTGCACTCGCGCTCCCCCAGCGCCGCGACCTCGCGACCGTCGGCCAGGATTTGTATTTCGATGTGACGCGCTGGGTGGACGTATTTCTCCAGGAGGAGCCGCTCATCGTCGAAGGCCGATCCCGCCTCGCGCCGCGCGGCCTCGAGCGCGGCCGGCATCTCCTCGCGGGCGCGCACCAGGCGCATGCCGCGTCCGCCGCCTCCGCCCGACGCCTTGAGGAGCACGGGATATCCGACCCGGTCGGCCTCGCCGAGCGCGCGCTCCACGGAGTCGACCCCCTCCGCCCCCGGGACGCACGGCACACCGCACTCGGCCGCCGTCCGGCGCGCGGCGGATTTGTCCCCGAGGCGCGCCATGCTCTCCGGCGACGGACCGATGAAGGCAACCCCCGCGTCGCGGCATTGCTTCGCGAATATCGCGCTCTCCGACAGGAATCCGTAGCCCGGATGAATCGCGTCCGCGCCCACGCGCCGCGCGGCTTCGAGGATGGCCTGGGCGTTGAGATAGCTCTGGGCCGGAGGGGCGGGGCCGATCGCGACCGACTCGTCCCCCAAGCGCACGTGCGGCGCGCCGCGGTCCGCATCGGAGTAGACGGTGACCGACGGGATCCCCATCTCCTTCAGGGTGCGGCAGACGCGAACCGCGATCTCTCCCCGGTTCGCGACCAAAACCTTCCGGAAGGCCCGCGCCCGCTGGTCCACTTGGGCGCCCCGGGTTGCGAAATCCGCGCGCGCCGGGCTCACTGCTTCCAGGAAGGAGGGCGCTTCTCGAGAAAGGCCCCGAGGCCCTCCTGCCCCTCCGGAGACGCGCGCAACCCCGCGATCGCCCGGATCGCGTTCTCGATCGCGTCATCCCGGGTGAGGGCGAGCGTCTCTCGGATGAGCCGTTTTGCCGCAGAGACCGCGCGTGGACCGTTTTCCGCGAGGGCTGCGACGAGCCGGTCGACGGTCGGATCCAGGTCCGCCGCCGAGACGATCTCGTGCACGAGGCCGATCTCCTTGGCCTGGGCCGCGCCGAAGATCTCCGTGGTGAGGAAATAGCGCCTCGCCGCGGATGCGCCTATTTTCGGGAGCACGAAGGCGGATATCACGGCAGGCGCGATCCCGAGCCGCGCCTCTGTGAAACCGAATTGCGCGGTGTCCACGGCGACGGCAATATCGCAGCAAGCGAGAAGCCCCATCCCGCCGCCGAGCGAGGTGCCTTGGACGCGGGCGATCGTCGGAATGGGGAGCTCGTCGAGCGTCCGATACATGGTCGCCATCCGCCGCGCGTCCGATTCGTTTTCCGACTGCGTGTAGGTCACGCTCCGGCGCATCCAGCTCATGTCGGCGCCCGCGCAGAAGACCGCCCCTTCCGCGGCCAGGACGAGAGCGCGCGGCGCCCGTTCCGGAGCCGCCTCGTACGCGGTACGGATCTCCTCCAGCGCGCGCGTGAGCTCCCCCATCAGGACGTCGTCGAAGGCATTTCGAACTTCCGGGCGGGCGAGCGTAACCCGGGCGGCCGGCGGCTTGATATCGACCTTGATCCGTGAAAAGGTTCTCATGGGCGTCGAGAGAGGAACGCGCGCGGAAGGATGGCGCCGCCCCTACATCCTGTATACCGGCGCAGGGCCCCGCGTGACCGGCGCGTTGAGAGCCGCGGAGAGTGCTAAGCCGACCACCTCGCGCGTCTGAGCGGGATCGATCACGCCGTCGTCCCAGAGATGTCCCGTCGCGAAGTAGGGGCTTCCCTCCTTCTCGTACTTCGCGAGTACGGGGTCGGCAATCGCCTTCGCCTCCTCGGGCGACAGGGTCTTGCCCTCGCGCGCGAGCTGCTCGCGCTTCACCTGGACGAGGACCTCCGCCGCCTGCTGCCCTCCCATCACCGAGATCCTCGAGTTGGGCCAGGTGAAGAGGAAGCGCGGCCGGTAACCGCGCCCGCACATCGCGTAGTTTCCCGCGCCGTGCGAGGCCCCGATCAGAACCGTGATGCGTGGGACCTGCGCGGTCGCGACCGCCTGAACCATCTTGGCGCCGTCCTTCGCGATCCCGCCCGCTTCATATTTCTTCCCGACCATGAAGCCGGTGATGTTCTGCAAGAACAGGAGTGGGACCCGGCGTTGGGCGCATAGCTCGATGAAGTGCGTTCCCTTGAGCGCGCTTTCCGAGAAGAGCACGCCGTTGTTGGCGACCACCCCCACCGGATACCCCATCCAACGACCGAAGCCGCAGACCAGAGTGGTCCCGTAGTTCGCCTTGAATTCGTGGAACCGGCTCCCGTCCAGGAGCCGCGCGAGCACCTCCCGAACGTCGTAGGGCTGCTTCAGGTCGGTAGGCAGCACGCCGTAGATCTCCTCAGGTGGATACGCCGGGTCCTCGGGCTCCTCGAGATCGAGGTCGACGCGCTTGACCCGATTCAGATTCCCCATGATGTTCCGGACGGTCTGGAGCGCTTCCGCCTCGTTCGCAGCCATGTGATCCACGACGCCGCTCACGCGCGCGTGGACCTCGGCTCCTCCCAATTCTTCCGGGGTGACCTCCTCGCCGGTAGCGGCCTTGACGAGCGGCGGTCCTGCCAGGTAGATCGTACCGGCTCCCTTCACGATGACGTTCTCGTCGGACATCGCGGGCACATACGCGCCCCCCGCGGTGCACATGCCGAGCACCGCCGCGACCTGCGGGATCGCCTCGGCGGACATGATCGCCTGGTTGTAGAAAATGCGGCCGAAGTGCTCCTTATCGGGGAACACCTCGGCCTGCAGGGGCAGAAACACCCCGCCCGAATCGACCAGGTAAACCGCGGGAACCCGGTTCTCGAGCGCGATTTCCTGGGCGCGGATGTGTTTCTTGATCGTGATCGGGTAATAGGTGCCCCCCTTGACGGTCGCGTCGTTCGCCACGATGACGCATTCGCGTCCGGAAACGACGCCGATGCCGGTAATGATGCCGGCGGCTGGGATTTCGTCGTCATAGAGACCGGTTGCCGCGAGCGGGCTGAGTTCCAGGAATGGTGTATCGGGGTCGAGCAGTTGCTCGATCCGCTCGCGCACGAGGAGCTTCCCGCGGTCCCGCTGGAGCTTCACGACCTGGGGCGGCGCCGCGCTCGCAACGGCCGTGAGGCGACGGCGCAGATCCTGGACAAGCCCTTCGTGATGCGCGCGGTTGCGTTGGAATTCGGCCGAGCCGGTCTTGAGGTGACTTCTCAATATCTCCATGGGACCCGGACACTCTAATCGCTGATCCTCCAAAGGGAAAGAGGGGAGAATGGGTCCCCGAGTCGGCCTTCAGATGCGCCGATCGGCTGCCGATGAACCCCCTGACCACATCACCATCCCCGCGTGGAGGATCTCGTGTCGCGAAACAAGGCCAGCCTAGCCCAGAGGCAGGCGGATCGCAGGACGTGGGCCCTCCTGGGCCTGATCATCCTCGTTCTGCTGGGATTCGTCTTCACCGTTCAGACGCTCTGGGTGTCGATCGTCCGGTCCGGATTCCTGGGCGACAACGTGCCGGTGAACGGGTGGATGCTGGTCGTGGGGCTCGTGGGGCTCACGATCCTCTTCTGCCTGTACATCGTGCACCAGCAGTCGAAGATCAACCGGTTTCGCTCGCGGCTGGTGACCGAGCAGATGCAGCTGGAGCAGTCACGGGGGCGGCTCGCGGAGCTCACGTCGCTGTTTCAGCTCGGAAACAGCCTGCACATGGACCTCCCGCTGGACACGATCCTCGAAATCACCGTCCGGCGGGTGGCCAGCACGCTTCACTCCCATGACGTGGCGCTCTTCCTGTACGAGTCGGACACGAAGACGCTCACGTGCCGCGCGCGCTTTGGGCTCACGCCCAGGGAGCCGGAGCCCGAGGTCCGGGCGGGCGAGGGCGCGGTCGGCTGGTCGGCGCGGCACCGAGAGGCCATCTTGATGAGCGCGACCGACCGGCAAGCTCGGTTCGCGGAGCACTTCATGGCGCATCCCGACGCGGGATCCGCGCTCATTCTCCCCGTCAATTTCGAGAACCGCTGCGTCGCGGTCTTACGCGTGCATCGCGCGGCGAAGGCCGAGCCCTTCAGGCTCGAGCACCGCGACATCGGTCAGCTCTTCGCGGATAACGTGGCCGGAGTGATTGATCGCGCGCTGGTCGTGCGTCATCTGGAACAGCGAGCCACCGATCTCAAGCCCAGCGCCAAGGGGGGGCCGGCCCCACACCACGTGACGCCGTTTCAAGACTCCTTTCTGTCGTCCGCTGAAAACGAGCTCAAAGCCCCGCTCACGACCATCCTCGCCTATTCCGAGGTGCTGGACCAGAACGACAAACGGATGACGACGTCGATGCGGCGGGAGTTCACCGCGCGGGTTCGGGGCGAGGCGGAGCGCCTGATGAACCTGGTCGACGACGTTCTCGATCTGGCGAGGCTCGAGACGGGGCGCTTCCTTCTCGATCTTCGCAAGGACAACGTGAACGCGATCTCACGCGCCGCGGCCGATGTCGTCCGGCCCCTCGCGACCGGCAAGCAGATCGACATCGAGCTCAAGCTTGACGAGAAGATCCCTGATCAGCACATGGACGCGACGAAGATGCGGCAAGCGATCCTGCATCTGCTGCACAACGGAATTCGGTTCTCCCCTGGGAAGGGACGCGTGACGCTCACCACGTGGCTCGGCGACGACCATGTCCGCATCGAGGTTCGGGATTCCGGCCCGGCGGTCGAGGCGGAGGCCGCGCCCAGTGTCTTCGACATCGAAACCCAGGGGGAGGGGCTCTCGAAGCGGGTGAAGGATGGGTTGGGATTCGGACTTCACCTGACCAAACGATTCGTGGAGCTGCACGGGGGTCAAGTGGGCGTCGGCGCGGGTCCGACGGGGTCGGGCGCCGCGTTCTGGATCCGGCTCCCTCGACAGGAGGGCCTCGAGAGCGTGATCGGTCGGGATCCATTCCTGGAACAGCTCTGGGAGAAGAGCTAAGGCCCCCGATCCATCACGCGATCCTCTGCCCGCCGGCCATCGCCGCCTGGACCATCGCGAACTCCCCGACGTTTTCGAGTGTCACCATCCCGACAAGCCCGCGCCCCGGCTCCACGACGGGCACGGCCGGACAACCGCTCTCCTGCATCCTCCGAAACACGTCCTCGAGCATTTCACCAGGCTGAGCCAAGCCGCAGTTTCGGCGCGCCACATCCGCCACCTTCGTATCGGTGCGGCCCCCCGCGAGCGCCTTGAGAAGATCCGACCTGGCGAGGATTCCGAGCGGCGGATCCGGAGCGGCGGCGCCGAGGACGGGAAAGTCCTGTTGGTGCCCGCCGAGCAATAGCTCCACGGCCCGCGAGAGGGGCTCCTCGGGACGAAGCGCTTGGAAATCGCGGATCATGGCGCGGGAAACCGGAATGCCGTCGAACACGGAACGCATCTGGACGAAGGCCGACTCCTGACCGGCCCCGATGAAGACGAACACCGCGATGAAAAGAAGCACCGGGTTTCCGAAGAGGCCCAGGAGCCCAAAGAGGAGGGCGATCGCCTGGCCGATGTTGGCCGCGATCCGGGTTGCCCGGACGTAGTCGAGGCGCATCGCGAGCACCGCGCGGAGCACGCGACCCCCGTCCATCGGGAACGCGGGAATCAGGTTGAAAACGGTCACGATCACGTTGAACGAGAAGAGTCGCGCGACGAAGCTTCGCTCGAGCAACGTGGGGTCGCCGAGACCGGTTACGCCGGAGGAGACGTACAGGAACAGGAATAGCACCGCCGCGATCAGCACGTTGACCAACGGGCCCGCGAAGGCGATGGCGAGCTCTTGCGCGGGTTTCTGTGGGATGCGGTCGAGGCGCGCCACGCCCCCGATCGGGAGGAGCGTGATGTCCCGGGTCACGACGCCGAACCGACGCCCCATCAGGGCGTGTCCCAGCTCGTGGAGCAAGACGCAGGCGAAGGCGGAGAGGATGAACCCGACGCCCTGTAGCGCCTGCGCGCCACCTCCCCGGGCGTAGCTCGCCCAGAAGAGCCACACGATAAAGAGCAGGAACGTCGCGTGGATCCGGACCGGAATACCGGCCACGCTCGCGATCTTCCAGGACCAGCGCATGGCGATTAGTTGATGGGCAGCTCCGCGCGGCTCACGCCGCGGGAGCCGGCTTCAGCTGGATCGCGACCGGCGCGCTGAGCGTGACCTTGAGCTTCTGGCCGGCGGGCAGCACGATCTGGTCTCCCTTGGTCGCGACGGCAACGCCGGTCCCGAGCACCGCTCCAACCGCCGCTCCCTTCACGATGCTCTTCTTTCCGCCCAGGATCCCGCCCACGATTCCGCCGGCCACGGCACCGCCGCCGATCTCCTTGGCGCTCTCTCCGGCGTCCCCTTTGCCCTTGAGACGGAACGGCTCGCACGAGATCGCGTAGCTTGTGCCGTCGGCCATCGTAAGCTCCGTGAAGCGAAGCGTGAGCTCCGCACCGCCCGCGATCCGTCCCGCAGGGTCGATGTGGGTGACCTGCCCGTGAATGGTGGCCCCCGCTGGAACGATGGTCTTCTCGTTGACCCGGACCGGCTCGAGCGTGCGGACCGTGACCGGATCCCCGACCTTGTTCCTGCCGGTGTCGATCGTGGTCTGCAGCGCCCCGACGAAGGTGGTCCCGGTTGTCAGCGTCTCTTCCTTTTCCTTCTCGGCAACGGCGCTGTTGCGGCCGCAGCCTCCGGCGGAGACGAGCAGGAACGCGAGCGCGGATGCGAGCAACGCGGGTCGGTGGAGCCGCATGGCGAAGGATCGTTTCATGGGGTCCTCCTCGGTGGCTACTTGGCGGCGGCCGGTAGGTCGCGCAGCCGGGTGAGAGTCTCTTTTGCGAACCCTGAAGGGGGTCTTGGCTTGAACCCATGATGCCCCAGGGAGCGCGCAAATGCACCTCCCCTTGTGCGTGGCGATGGGCCGGGTACCCTGATCCACCGCCAGACCTAAATCCATAAACGACAGGAACGTAACATCTTTCCAGGGGCCCGGGATCTCACTGCGGACTTGACACCGGGGCGAAGCAGGCAGGTATTCTCCCCTGCGGAATCGGTCCGCGCATTCGGGTTGATCACTCTCCAAGGAGGGATTGTATGTACCGACGAATCCTCGTAGTCGCCGCAGCACTGCTTTCTCTCTTCTGTGTGGGGTCACCGTCATTCGCCGACAACGGGCCGGCGGCCGAGCACCCAAACGTCGCGTTGGGCTTCCATGACACCTCGGCACCGCTGGGCGTGCGTTGGTGGCTCGCGAGTCAGAAGGTGGGCATCGATCTCGGACTCGGATTCCACTCGGATGACGCGGCGTCGTCGGGGTTTCCGGATGACAAGTTGACGGGATGGGCGATTGACGCGGGGGTACCGATCGTCGTGAAGAGCTGGCCCAGGGTTCACGTTCTCTTCCGCCCCGGCATCCTTTACAGGAGCCAGCAGGTCGAGGACCCCTCAACGCCCCTTGTGTTCGACACGGAGAATCAGAAGGACTTCTTCGTGACCGGCGAGCTCGAAGGAGAAGGGTTCATCCTTGAAAACTTCAGCGTGTCCGCGAGCACGGGGATCGCATACGAGAGCTTCGACCCCGCCTTCGGCGCGGACAAAGAGACCTTCTTCACGACCCTCGGGAACAACTTCACGGAGGTCGGATTCCACCTCTACCTTTTCCACTAGATCGACAGACCGCCGGGCGCCCAGGGGCGCGGGCGATGCCAAAAAGAAGAGCCCCCGGAGCTTGTCTCCGGGGGCTTTCCCATTCGAGGTCCTGGATCCGGCCGCCGCGGCCCCGGCGGGTCCGGGCTACGGAGAGAGGTAGCGCTTGAGCCAGGCGTGGATCTCGCGGTTCCAGACGAGCGAGTTTTGCGGCTTCAGGACCCAGTGGTTCTCGTCCGGGAAGAACACGAGCCGCGCGTCGATCCCCTTCGACTTGTAGATGTTGTAGACCGCCAGCGCCTGGGTGTGCGGAACGCGGTAGTCGCGCTCGCCGTGGGTCACGAGCATTGGGGTCGTGAAACCGCGCGCGAAGCGAGCCGGGTTCCATCGGTCGATCGCGTCGAGCTTGTCCCACGGTTCACCGCCATAGGACAGGTGGCGTCCCTGGGTGATGTCGCTTGCGTATTCGGCGAGAAGGTCGAAGACGCCCGCATGGTTGACGAGACACGCGAACCGGTCGGTGTTTCCTGCGATCCAGCACACGAGGTACCCGCCGTAGCTTCCCCCGGTCGCGGCCATGCGCTTCTCGTCGATGAACCCCGTTTCGAGGAGCACGTCGGTGGCGCGCATGATGTCGGTGAACGGCTTGTCGCCGTGCCCTCCCAGGATGCACGCGGCGAAGTCCTGCCCCCACGAAGTGGAGCCGTGGAAATTGACGCAGGCGACGACATACCCGGGAGCCGCGAACGCTTGCGGGTTCCAGCGGAAGTGGAAATTGTCGCCGGCGATCCCATGCGGCCCGCCATGGATGACGTGGACGAGCGGCCATTTTCGCGCTGGGTCGAAGCCGGGTGGGAGAACGAGGAACATCTGCACGCGATCGCCGTTCGCACCGGCGAACTCGACCTCGCGCACCTCTCCCAGGGCGACCTCGCTCATCAACGCGTCGTTGAACTGCGTCAGCTTTCGGAATCCACCCCCATCGAGCCGGCACGAAGCCGCCTCGGGGGCCGAGTTCAGAGACTGCGTGGTGAAGTAGACCCGCCCGTCGCGCCCGATGCGCAGCCCCGAGATCGTGCCGGCTTCGAGCAAGGATTTCGGTGTGCCGCCGGCCTTTCCCAGCGCGTACAGCACGACGCGTCCGCGGTCCTCCGCCTCCAGAACCAGGGTGCCGTCGGGCGCATGCTCCCACGCGGCTGGAGACCGGTCCCATTCCTCGGTGAGGACCGTGTGCGTACCCGCCGCCCGGTCATACCGCACCATCCGCACCCTGTCGGCGTAGAAGTAGGGAGAGCGCTGCATCCCGTAGACGATCGATCCCCCATCCAGTGCGTAGCGCGGCCGGCTGCAATCGGCCGAATTGGGCGGGGTCCCTTCACGAGTGAGACACCGGACCGGGTCCTTCCCCGTCGTCGCCACGGTGTAGACCGCCCAGCGGAGGAGCCGGTGCGGCGGCAGGCTCGAGTTCGCGGAAAACGCGATCTCCGCCCCATCGGGGGAAATATCGTACTGCCCGGAGGGGTCCATCAAATCGAACCAACCGGTGCCCTCGGGCGTGAGGTCGGTCAGCCGGCGGGTCGGCAGATCGAACACGAAAAGATGCGGCCGTTCCCCGTCGAGGAGCCAGCGATCCCAGTACCGGTACACCCGGTCTTCGGTGATGTGGACCTTGACCGGATCCTTCCCGCGCTTCTCGAGCAGCTCCTTGGTGCCTTCAGGAGTCGGTGCCTCGCTGAGCAGCATCGCCACGAACGCGATCCTCTTCCCATCCGGAAACCATTTCGGATCGGATACGCCGAGCGGGAAATCTGTTAACCGCTCGGCTTCCCCCCCGTCGAGCGGCATGATGTGGAGCTGCGGTTTTTCCTCACCCCGCGCCCGCGTGAAGGATATCCACCGTCCGTCCGGAGACACGGCGGGATCGGTGCTCCCGTACTCTTCCGATGTCAGCGGGCGCGGGTCGCCCCCTTCGGTGGGAACGAGCCAAAGCCGATGCTTCCCCTTGTTTGCCTCGAGATCGAACATGGTGACGGAAACAACGATACCGTCACCGTTCGGAGTGGGTTGGGGCGTGCCCACGCGGGCGACCTTCCAAAGATCCTCTGCGGTGAGTCGGCGCTTGGCTGGATTGCCGGCTGGGTAGAGGAGGGTGGTCTGGCTGTCAGCGACGTGCAAACGACCTCCGGCGGGTACCGGGGACCCCGAATGCGGGGAGAGAGTTCAGGACACTCGGAATCAAAGACTATACGGCGGATGCACGCTCAATTCCAGCCCGCACTTCGGAGGACTGGATCAGGTGGACCCGGGCCCCGGCGAGCTCGCGCAGGGCCTCCTCTCCCGTCTTCGAATCCACCGGGCGCGTCGCGTCCACGATGACGAAGACTTGGGCTTCCGGCAGGAGCCGGCGTGCATCGAGGGAGCTCCACCGAACGCAGTAGTCCAGGGTCAGGCCAGCTATGTAGATCCGGGTCACTCCTCGCCCGCGCAAATAACCGTCGAGGCCCGTCGGGTTTCGCCCCGCGTTGTCCGAGAAGCCCGAGTAG
This sequence comes from Candidatus Eiseniibacteriota bacterium, assembly GCA_036505295.1. Lineage (GTDB taxonomy): Bacteria > Eisenbacteria > RBG-16-71-46 > SZUA-252 > SZUA-252 > WS-7. The sequence goes on along the minus strand of DASXTQ010000091.1, from coordinate 7,234 downwards.
CTGTCGACCATTGGGTCGTAGCCTTTCCGGATCACGGCTTGGATCCGCGTCTGGTCCAGATCCGGATGCAGCTCCGCGCCGCGGGTCCCCTGGACGCAGTGATCCGGCCAGAACGTCTGAGGGAGCCCACCCAGCATTCCCTGATCGAACGGCTTCTTGCCGGGGTGCTGGCTGGCGAAGCTCCGGTGATCCCTCGGATGCCAATCCTGTGTCGCGACCCGGATCGGAAAGAGCGGCATCAACGCGTTGATGAGCGGTACCACCTCGGCGCCCCCCGCGACCGGCAGCTCACCGGCCTCCGAGATGAATCCATTTTGAACGTCGACAACGACAAGCGCTGAATTCCCGCTCATCCGGCTCTGGCCTCCTCGATGAGCCGCAAGCGCAGCTCATGAAGCTTAGGACTCAGCGACACCCGGTATCGATGCGGGTTCATCAGCCGAAGGGACCCCTCGGGCAGCGACCTGACCTCCTTGGCGGCCCGCTTCGCGAGGGCGGGAAGCGCTGCGGGACTCAAGACCCGCGACCCGCGGTCCATCACCACCGTCCGTAGATCCTCGAGCCGCGTGTCGCCTGGAATCGGCGCGTGGCGAAGCGGATGGCTCGGATCGAAGACCTGCGCACCCGGACCGATTGTCTCGCCCTCAAGGCCGATCACGTCCATTTCGTACCCACCGTCCGGGCGGATCACGCGCCACAGCTGTTTCTTCCCGGGGATCGTGCCCTTGGAGGGATCGCCGCTCACCTTGACCTTGGGTTTCCCGTCGATCTCCACGAGCTTGTAGATGCCCCCGAGCGCCCCTCCCCCTTGTCCCGCCCCGGTCACGAGCCGCGTTCCCACGCCGTACATGTCCACCTGCCCGCCTTCCGAGCGGATGGATTGGATCACGTGCTCGTCCAGCTCGTTCGAGGCGAGGATCTTCACGTGGTTCAATCCCGCTTCGTCGAGGAGTCGCCGCGATTCCCGGCTCAGATAGGCGAGGTCCCCGGAATCCAGGCGCACTCCCGACATCTTGTGCCCGCCGGCTTCCAGCTCCTTCGCGACCGTGATCGCGTTCGGGATTCCGCTCCGGAGCGTGTCGTAGGTGTCGACGAGCAGCACGCAGTCGTCCGGAAACGCGGTGGCGTACGCACGAAACGCCTCGAGCTCGGTGCGGAAGGACATCACCCAGCTGTGCGCCTGGGTTCCGGCGACGGGAAGACCGAACGCCTTCCCCGCGGCGAGATTGCTGGTCGTGAGCACCCCGCCGACCGCCGCGGCGCGTGTGGCCGAGATCGCGCCGTCCGGCCCCTGGGCACGCCTCGTTCCGAACTCCACGACCTTGGCGGGCGCCGCGGCCTGCACCACACGTGAAGCCTTCGTCGCGATCAAGGTTTGGAAATTGACGATATTCAGGAGCGCGGTTTCGACGAGCTGCGTTTCCGCCAGGGCTCCTTCCACGGTGAGGATCGGTTCGTACGGAAAGACCGCAGTGCCCTCCGGCACGGCGGTGACGGTTCCTCGGAAGCGGAGGGACGAGAGGTAGGCGATGAACGGGCCGCGGAACAGACCGATCGACTCGATGTAGTCCAGATCGTCTTCCCGGAATCTCAACGATTCCAGGAACTCGAGCGCCGGGTCCAGGCCGGCCATCACCGCGTATCCACCCTCGAACGGGAGCTCGCGGAAGAAAAGATCGAATGTCGCGGGAAGCTGATGCATGCCCTGCTCGAAGTATCCCGCGAGCATCGTCAGCTCGTAGAGATCCGTCAGCAGGGCGGACGGCGGCACGGTTTCTCCCCCTCGGGGGTCAGAAACGGAATAGCGCGGCGATCGGTCCCGAACCAGGCATCGAAGCGCGCGGAACCACGTACACCTCGCCGCCACGTTTCAGAGATTCCTCGGCGATGTCGTCCAGCACGTCGGCGTCGTCCGCGTTCATTTGCCGCTCGTGAACCTGGATCGATCCTGTCTTGCGATCCAAGATCCCCCAGATCGATTCCTCTTCCGCGACCAGGAGAAGCTGCACGCGGCCGGTCACCGCGGCCACGGCGATTTCGTCGAGCCGCTCCGAGGCGCGGCCCGTCCCCGCCCGCTCGCGGTAACGCGCCACCCAGGTCTCGATACGGTCCTGGAGCGCCCGGCTCACGAGCGGCCACGCCTCGGCGTGGATCTGCTCGGAAGGCGCGCGCTCGTAGTTTCCCTCGAGACCGGCCTCGAGAAGATCGGGGTAACGGTTCACCTGCCTGTAGATCGGATGGTAATACTTGACGGCGGCGAGCAGGAGCGGCACCCGCTCATCGCGCAGATAATCATGGAGACCCCGGTCGATGGCGTTGAAGAACCGGAGCAGCTCCTCTTTCTTCCGCTCCTTACCGGGGCCTCTCCCGTGAAAGACGCCCCCCTGGACCCACCCGCCGGCTGCCGAGAAGGACCGGTCGTAATCGGGGATCCCGAGCGCTTCGCGAAGGCTCAACGGCACGCCGTGCAGGTTGACCGCGCCCGCGCCGAACGGACTCCCCTCGTAGAGGCTCACCGCGTTCTGGCTCACCGCGAGGACGAGGTACCGGCGGTTCGAGTGGAGGAACTTGAGCAGAGGCTTCGTGTGATACGTGTCCGCGACGACGACGAGCTCCGGAACCGGGATGGGGAGACGGTACACCGCCGTCGCGTTCTCCGATCGAAAGAGCGCGAGCCCGTCGAGCGAATACTCCCAGTGCCGATCGGTCTCGAGCTTGCGCAGGGGTTCCAGGAACGCCTCCGCGTCGCGGCTCTTGTACCTCGTCCCGAGAAGCTCCCCCGCCTGATGCAGGAGGGCGCGGAAGCGCACCGGGTCCTGTTTCCATTCCGGGTGACGACGATGGGTCGGCAGGTAGAGCGATAGAAGGGGCCCCGGCCCGTCGGTCAATAAAAGGCGTTGCAGCTCTTCGACGCGGAAGGACTGGATCATGGAACGGGGGCCTCCGGGAGGTTATGCGGGTTTCGGAGCGGGCGGCGGGAGCGCGCGCGCCTCGACGATGGACGCAAAACCGCACGTGTTGTGGGTGCCGTCACAGAACGGTTTGTTCGAGGACTGACCGCAGCGGCAGAGAGAGATCGTCGTGCGGCCGGCCAGGTCGAACGGCCTCCCCTCCTGGTCGACGATCGCGAAATCCCCCTCGATCCGGATCGAACCATTGTTGCGTATCGTGATCGTGGCTCCCGGCATGAATCCTCCTGGTCGTGCGCGCGATCCCGGAGCGCTGGCGATCGCCGCCACGGGGAATCGAGTTGAGTATATACTCCCCGGAACGCATGGCTCATCAATACATCTTCACGATGAAGGACCTCCGCAAGGTCTATCCCCCGAACCGCGAGGTCTTGAAGGGGATCTGGCTCTCGTTTCTCCCGGGCGCCAAAATCGGCGTGCTCGGGCTGAACGGCGCCGGAAAGAGCACCCTTCTCCGCATCATGGCGGGCGTCGAGGAACCCTCGGGAGGCGAGGCGCGACCCGCCAAGGGGATCCGCGTCGGGTACCTCCCGCAAGAGCCGCTCCTCGATGCCTCGAAGGACGTCCTCGGGAACATCGAAGAAGGAGTCGCCGAGACGCGCGCTCTGCTCCAGCGTTTCAACGAGCTCAATATGAAATTGGGCGAGAGCCTCTCCGAGAAAGAAATGGAAAGCGTCCTCGAGGAGCACGGCCGCGTTATGGCGGAGATCGAGGCCAAGAACGCCTGGGAGCTGGATCGCACGGTGGAGATCGCGATGGACGCGCTGCGGGTGCCCGCCGGCGACACGCCGGTCGCGACCCTTTCCGGAGGCGAGCGGCGCCGTGTCGCCCTGTGCCGGCTCCTCCTCCAACAACCCGATCTGCTTCTCCTCGACGAGCCGACGAATCACCTGGACGCCGAATCCGTGGCGTGGCTCGAGCGCTTCCTCAAGGAATATCCCGGCACGGTCGTCGCGGTGACCCACGACCGTTACTTCCTGGACAACGTTGCGGGATGGATCCTCGAGCTGGACCGCGGTCAGGGAATCCCGTGGGAAGGCAACTACTCCTCTTGGCTCGAGCAGAAGCAGCAGCGGCTCGCCCTCGAGGAGAAGGCGGAGACGGCGCGCCAACGCACCCTCCAGCGCGAGCTGGAGTGGATCCGGATGTCCCCCCGCGCCAGGCAGGCGAAGAGCAAGGCGCGCGTCACGGCATACGAGGATCTCCTGCGACGGGAGAGCGAGAAGCGCTCGGAGGTCGTCGAGATCTCGATTCCCGCGGGTCCCCGGCTGGGGAATCTCGTCGTGGAGGCGCGCGATCTCGTGAAGGGCTACGGGGACCGCGTGCTGATCGACGGGCTTTCGTTCCAGCTCCCCCCGGGGGGAATCATTGGAATCATCGGCCCGAACGGCGCGGGCAAGACGACGCTGTTCCGGCTGATCGCCGGTCTCGAGTCCACAGATTCGGGCACCGTCCGGACCGGCGATACCGTGAAGCTCGCGGTCGTCGATCAGAGCCGCGACGCGCTTCAGGGCGACCGAAACGTCTGGGAGGAAATCTCGAACGGCGAGGATGAAATCCAGCTAGGAAGCCGGGCGGTGCCGTCGCGATCCTACGTCGCGATGTTCAACTTCAAGGGCGCCGACCAGCAGAAGCTGGTGAAGAACCTGAGCGGCGGGGAGCGGAACCGGGTCCATCTGGCCAAGCTCCTGCGCTCCGGCGGAAACCTCCTCCTGCTCGATGAGCCGACGAACGACCTCGACGTGGACACCCTTCGCGCGCTGGAGGAAGGGATCTTGAACTTCGCGGGCTCGATCTGCGTGATCAGCCACGACCGCTGGTTCCTGGATCGCATCGCCACCCACATGATCGCCTTCGAGGAGGACGGAAGCGTCGTCTGGTTCGAGGGAAACTACCAGGACTACGAAGCGAACCGCCACGCGCGGCTCGGCGCCGCCGCCGACCAGCCGCATCGCCTCAAGTACAAGAAGCTGATCCGGAAGTAGGGCCCCGCGTCGCGCCTGCCCCACCCCCCTCGAATAGTTCTTGCAAGTGTATGCGACGTTAGCTAACATAGCTAACACAGACGCAGCACGCTTTCTCTCTCCTCGAAGGGAACCATGGGCAGCCTGACTCGCGCCGGAATCGCCAGAGCCACCTCGCGGACTTCTTTTGCCCTCTGGCCCGGCGCGGGTAATGTACTCGTCTTCATGCTTGCGATGATCGCCGCGATCGCGATTCTCGGGACCGCCGTGGGATACACGGGCGACACCTTCGGACATGGGTCGAGTACCTCCACTCCGCAATCTCGCGCTTCCGCCGACATAGCCCTGGCCGCGCAAGCGACGAGAATCAATCGGGCTTCGGTTGGTGAGACCCGTGTGGCGAAGTTCTTGGGGACGGCGTTCGGCATCAGCGAAGATGCGATCACCACCGAGAGGAATCAACTCGGAGCTTCATGGGGTGACCTGACGATCGCGCATACGCTCGCCGCCAGCGACAAGGAAGGCATGACCGCGGCCCAGCTCCTCCAACTCCATGACCGCGGGATGGGTTGGGGCCAGGTCGCGGCGGGCCTCCGCTTCAAGCTGGGCGATACCGTCCGCGCAGTGAATGAGGCAAGCCTTGTCGCCAGGGGACGCGCGAAGGCAACCGGAAGGGCGGCACCGATCGGCCTCGATGGGAGCTACCGCGACTAGACTGTCGCGCCAGGCCCGCGTGATTCCAGGCTCGTACCCTTCATTCGGATCGGAGGCAACTCCATGATTTGGACAATCGTCGTCATTCTCGTCATTCTTTGGCTGCTCGGTCTGTTGTCGTCCTACACCATGGGCGGGCTCATCCACATTCTGCTCGTCATCGCGCTCATCGCGGTGGTGGTCCGACTCATTCAAGGGCGGCGCGCGATCTAGGCCGCTGCCGACGGGAGGGAGGATCGACATGAAACTACTCGGTATCGCGCTCGTGATCCTCGGGGTCGTCGCGCTGATCTATGGCGGGATCGGCTACAACAGCCAGACGACGGTCCTCGATGTCGGTGGGATCAAGGCCACGGCCACGGAACACAAGACGATTCCAATTGCGCCCGTCGTCGGGGTGATATCGCTGATCGGCGGCGTGGCCCTATTGGTGGTCTCCAAGCGCGGAACCTAGGCTCCGTGAATCGTGAGACTCTCATCGCTGCTTCGGCCTCGCGCCGGGGGGTTTTGCGGTGTCAGCGGTCGGGGTCGGCCCCTCGGGTGCAATGATACCCGTCGAGAGGGTCTCGAGCGGCACGTCCGCGGGATCCGCGGCGGACGGAGGGCCCTCACTCCCCTCACTCTCGGGCAGAGGTCGCCCGAGCGCGGCGGCGGCGAGGGCCGCGCCCTTCGTGGGCGGCGGGCCGGCCGGCGACTCGGCGCCCTCGGTGGATGGCGGGCCGGTCGCGGACTCGGCGGCGGCCGCCGCGGTCTCCGCCTCCACGAGCGCTTCTGGCTTCTCGGCGCCCTCGCCCTCGACGCGCGCCTCGTCGGGTCGCTCTGCCACGAGCGTGCGCAAGCGCTTCGCCAGCACGCGCACGACCTCCTGCAGCAGCGTCAGATCGCTGGCCGCCATGTCGTAGAATTCGTCCCGGTGAAGCGCGAGCGTCAGCCCGTCCTCCAGACACTCGGCGCGATGGCCGCGCTCGGAGTCGTCCACGAGGGACCACGTTCCGAAGGCCTCCCCTGGTCCGACTTCGGACATGGTCCGCCCGCCAGTCGAGAGGCGCACGCGCCCCTCGACCACCATGTAGAGCGCGTCCGCAGGGTCGTCCTCCTCGTAAATGGTATCCCCCTTCAAGATCTCGATCTCGCGGGCAACATCCGCAAGGCCCAGGAGATGGCGCGGGCCAACGTCCTTTAAGAGATCCGCTCCCTTCAGAATCAGGACGCGTTCCACTGAAGTCAGCATGAGCCCCCTTTTCGCGAACCTCCCCGACGCCATCCATAATAACCCTTGACGCTGTTCGCAGCGATAGCTAACATGGCTTACATGAACCCACCACACCTCGGCGAGGAGATACGCTGGCTCCGGCTGCGTGCCGGCTTCACCCTGCGCGGACTCGCCTCGGACCTTGACGTCTCGCCGGCCCATATGTCCGACATCGAGCACAATCGCCGTCGCCCCTCCGAAAAGCTCCTTCGGAAGATCGCCCTGAAGTTGAAGAGAGTCGGTGCGACGTATGATTCTCTCGAGCAGCTCATCTCGGGGATCGACATCAAGACGCGCGAGTGGGCGGCGTCGACTCCCGGGGCGCGGGCGCTGCT
>DASXTQ010000090.1:0-8468 GCA_036505295.1 Candidatus Eiseniibacteriota bacterium | reverse complement strand
CACCGATGAGTGCTCCCAGCTGGTCGCCTACCACCGAACCGTCTGGGATCGGCGCCGCAAGGAGGCGGAGAACTATTGCGACCTGACCGGCTCTTCCATGGACGACACGCGCGCTAAGATGCGGGTCGCAGCGGATTGGTCGACGCCGTACGAAACCGCGACCTGGTGGGAACGGATCTGGAAGATGATGGACGGCAAATAGGTGGCTAGTAGGGTGTGGTTGCGGATCGTCCCCCAGCATCCCCCTGTATCCGCCGCACCCGGCGCAGCACCGCCATGTCACTCCCGTCGCCGTTGACCTCACGGTGCGTCCCCTACAACCGCTCCACCCCCTCCACGGTGAGCGTACACACCCCGTAGTCCTCCTCCACGCGCCCCTCCAACACGAAGGGTCGGGTGCTCGTGAGCAGATGGCAGAAGCGTCGGTACGCGTCGGGAAAAATCGTGGCGTCGTAGAGGGCGGTCGTGTCCTCGAAGGAGAGGAACTCCATAGGCTCTCCGTCTTTGGTTTGGGCGAGCTTCGATGAGACGAACCAGCCTCCGACCCGAACCCGCCGCCCCGCGTGCCGCGGAAGGTCGCAGGCACGGATCACGCCGCGCGCCTTGAGCCCGCGCTCGAAGGGCTCGAGCGGATGCGCGCTCAAAAGGAAGCCCAGGGTCTCCACCTCGTGCCTCAGCACCGTGGCCCGATCGTAAGCAGGGGCGTGCGGGGCATGCACAGCCTCGGGCTCGAAAAGCTCGCCCATCGCGGCGGGGCGTCCGTTCCATCCGGAGCTGAGGTATAGCTCCCACAAGAGCTCGGGCCGCGTCCTGCCCTCCCCGATCGAATCGCACGCTCCCGACTTGACGAGAAGCTCCGCGTCCGAGAGATGGAGCGGTACGCGGGCGCGCAGGTCCGCGAGCGAGCGGAAGGATCCCCCCCGCCGGCGCTCCTCGAGGAGCGCCGCCACCGCCGCTTCGTGGAGGCCCTTCACCTGCATGAGCCCGACCCGCAGCTCGCGCGCCTTCCCCGTGTATTCGCGCGCGCTCGCGTTCACGTCGGGCGGAAGGACCCGGAGACCCATCCGGCGCGCCTCGGAGACGTAGGCGAACGTCGAGTAATAGCCCCCCTGGTTCGAGATCACGGCCGCCATGAACTCGGCCGGGAAATGCGCCCGGAGCCACGCCGAGCGAAACGACATCAGCGCGTAGGATGCGCTGTGCGGCTTGCAGAAGGAGTAGACCGCGAAGCTCAAGATCATGTCCCAGACCTCTTCGGCCACGCGGCGCTCCACGCCGCGCGCGCCGGAGCCCGAGAAAAATTCCTCCTGATAGGCTCGGAGCGGCTTCACGGGCCGTTTCTGGCCCAGCGCCTTGCGTAACCCTTCGCCCTGGGCGAGCGTGAACCCCGCCATTTCCATCGAGACCTTGGTCACGTCCTCCTGGTAGACCATGATCCCGTAGGTTTCGTCGAGCGTGTGCTGGAGCGCGGGGTGGATCGGATCGTAGGCGCCCCCTTTGAGCCGCCGCACGTACTCGCGGATGTAGCGGTTCGCCGCGGGCCGGATGATCGACGAGTGGATGACGAGGTGATCGAAGTCGCCGACTCCCGCTTTTCGCTGAAGCTGCCGCATCGACGGAGACTCCACATAGAAGCACCCGAGCGTGTCCCCCGCGGCGACGAGCCGGCGGGTCTCCGGATCGTCGATCGGGTTCCATGTCCGCTCATCGATCTCGCGTCCGGTGTTGCGGGCGACCGCCGCGAGCCCGTCGCGGATCACCGCGAGCGAGCGGTTCCCCAGGAGATCCATCTTCACGAGCCCGTAATCTTCGACCTGGTCCTTCTCCCACTGGACGATCGGGATGCCTTTGGGCGCGATCTCGACCGGCACGTGGTCGGCGAGCGAGTCGGGCACGAGCACGATCCCGCCGCTGTGGACCGAGAGATGCCGCGGATGGCCCTCCAGCGCGACCGCTTGCGCGAGAATCTCCGGCCAGGGAGGCTCGAAGTCCACGTCGCGGAACCGCGGGTGGCCGTCCAAGCGCTCGATCGGGTCCTCGAGCCCCCAGAACGCCGTGAGCCGCTTCGTCACGTTGCGAATCTCCCCTTCGGGGAGCCCGTAGACCTTCGCGATCTCGTGGATCGCGGCCCGCGCGCGGAATCCAACATGGTTTGCGACCATGGCCGCGCGCACGGGGGCACCGTTTTCCTCGAGGACGTCGAGCTGGATCTGGTCGCGCTCGTCCCAAGCGAAATCCACGTCGATGTCGGGCGGGTCCTTTCGCTCCGGCGAAAGGAAGCGCTCGAAGAAGAGGTTGTGGCGGACGGGATCGACGTGCGTGATGCCGAGGAGATAGGCCACGATGCTCGCGGCGCCCGATCCGCGCCCGCAGATCCGGGGCGTGCGCGAGGTGATCGCCTCCACGATGAGAAAATAGTCCGCGAAGCCCTTCTCTCGGATGACGGCGAGCTCACGCTCCAAGCGGGCACGGACGTCGGGGCTCGGATCGCGCCCGTATCGGTGCAGGATCCCCGCCTCGCAACGCGCGCGCAGAATCTCGAAGGCGTCTCCCCGCTCGAGTGGATAGGACGGAAAGACGGTCTGCCCCATCGGCCAATCGACGGCGCACTCCGCCGCCAATCGCCCAGCGTTCTCGATCGCCTCCGGCGCGTGGGGGAAGCGCGCCTCCATTTCCTTCGCGCTCAGGAACGTGCGCTCGGGCTCGGCGAGATCGTGGCGCGGCACGCGATCGAGCGTGGTGTTTCGCGCGATCGCCCGGAGCGTGTGGTGGACCCGGTGCTTCTCGCGATGCACGAAGTGGACGTCGTTCGTCGCGACGCACGCGAGCCCCTCACCACGCGCCCATCGGAGGAGCCCGCGATCGTCCCGCCCTGGCACGAGCTCCGCGTAGACGGGGAGCGCGTCGCGCAGCGCCGAGAGGAGCCGACGCTGCCCGCTCAGGAGCACGAGCGAAGCGGGGTGCTCCCGCACGGCTTGGACGAGGGAAAACCCGGGGTCAAGATGCCGCGCGGTGAGGACGCGGCAGAGCGAGCGGTAGCCTTCGCGCCCGCGCGCGAGAAGCACGGCCCGATCAGGGACGGCTCCGGTCCGATCGGGAGCGCCCACCGGGGCGGCGACGACCTCCGCGCCCGCGATCGGCGTCAAGCCCTGCTCCTCGCATATCTGCCGGTAGAAGACGAAACCGTAGAGCGCGTTCGTGTCGGTGAGCGCGAAGCGATCCATGCCGTGCCCGCGCGCCGCCTGGGCCAGCGCTTCGATCGTGTCCGCCCCTTGCATGAGCGAGTAGTGGCTATGAACGTGCAGGTGGGCGAATCGTGAGGCCATGCAGCATCCAGGTGGCGGGGACGAGCGCCTCGGTGCCGAAGCGCGCGCGCGCGCGATCGATCGTGGACTCGAGAGCCGTGGCGCGCGGTCCCGAGCCCTCCTCCGGCCGAGCGTCCCATAACACGAGCTGCGTCGCCGCAGGCACGATCCCCCAAGCATCCAGCTTGAGCTTCCGCACCCGGACGCGCCGCTTGAGCGCGCGCTCGAGCAGCTCCGCCACCGCGGCGCGAAGCTCCGCGCCCCCGCGCAGCGGCCGTGTGAAGGTCCGCCTTGCCCGGTCAACGCGGCCGTCCGCGTAATCCACCACGAGCATGAGCCACCGCGCCCCTTCGCCGCGCGCCCGGAGCCCCGCGCCCACCTCCGCCGCCAACCGCGCCGCGTGCGCGCCGAGCGCGCGCCCGTCGTTCGTCTCGCGGGCGAGCGTCTCCTCGGCGACGACTCGGGGGCGCGATTCCGGCGGCCGCACCGGCGCCGTATCGACGCCGCGAGCGTGCCTCCAGAGGAGAAGCCCCGCCTTGCCGAACGCGCGCGTGAGGTGCGCCAGCGAGAGCGCCTGCACCTCGCGCACGAGACGGACGCTCAGGAGATCGAGCCTGGCCAGGACGTCCGCGCCCCGCGCCGCGGGGAGCATGTCCACGGGAAGCGGCGCCAGAAACGACGCCTCGCTTCCGGAGGAAACATCGAGCAGGTCCCCGTCGGGCGCGACGACTTGGGCCGCGACGCGGCTGACGAGCTTGTTTGCCGCCACGCCGAGCGTCGGGTGGAGCCCGAAGAAAGCTTCCAGGTCGCGCCCCGCGCGCGAGGCGCGGTCCCGCGCATCCGAATGGGTGCGCGCCACTCCGGTCAGGTCGAGGAAGAAGCGGCCGCTCGCCGGGGAGCCGCTCCCTCCTCCGCCGCCGGGTTCCACGACCGGCGCGAAGGGGCCGAGCCGCTCAAAGATCGACTCACCGATCCCACCGTAGAAGTCGCGGTCGATCGGCAGCGCGACAAGATCGCGGCACAGGCGCCGCGCCAGCACGAGCGGGGTTCCCGGCACGACCCCCGCCTCGCGCGCCTCCCGCGACGTCGCGATCACGCGCGGCCGCGGGGACTCAACGGGGACGAGCGCGAGCGGGCGGCCCGTGAGCTTCGGGCAGCGCAGCCGCTCGGCTTGAATCGGGAAGGAATCGATCGCGACGTGGAGAATCGTGCGTTCCATGGCAAGCACCAAGTGAGGCGGTCTCAGGAATAGCGGCGCAGGAGCCCGATCAGGATGCCGCGGATCTGCACGCGCGACGCCGGGAAATGCATCGGCCGGAGCGCCGCGTTCGCGGCGCGAAGCTCGACCTGAGCGCCGTGGCGGTAAAAGCGCTTGAGCGTCGCCTCGCCGTCCACGACGGCGACGACGGTGCGGCCGTCATCCGCCTCCAGCGCGCGGCGCACGACGATGAGATCCCCGTCGTGGATCCCATCCTCGATCATCGAGTCCCCGCGGACGCGCAACGCGTAACGCTCCCCCGGACCCAGCAGCGATGCCGGCACCTCGATCGGTTCCGGGTTCTCGATCGCCTCGATGGGCTCTCCCGCCGCGACGATCCCGATGAGCGGGATTGTCGGGGCGACCCGCTCCGGCCCTCGCCCGCGCCGAGCGACGCGATCCGAACGAGCCCTCCCCCACTCCACAGGGGCGAGGCTCCGCTTGGCGTTCGAGGGGGAAGGTGCCAGAGCGCCACGGCGGCGGAGCTGTACTACCAGCTTCGCCACCGCGTTGAGCGATCGAAGGCCCAAGTGACGGCGGATCTCCTCGTACGATGGGGCGAACCCACACCGCTCGAGAAATCCGGCGATGAATTCGTAGGCCGCATACTGGCGCGGCGTCAGCATGACGTTACCCCCACGGAAAGGTGGGCGTCCCGGGGCGGCCGCATGGCGCCCTGTAGCAGCCGTCCGGGACCCCTGTTCGCCTGGCGGTACGCTATGCGCGCCCTGCGAACCCAACGGCAGTATAGGTGAATAAAAGGTGAAAGTCAAGGGATGTCCGTGATTGTTCACTTGACGCAGCGAGCCGCGCTCGTATGAGCTAGGATGCGAGGTGATGGAGCCGACCTCGTTCACCCATTTCCGCTCATTCCAGTCGCCCGTTTCCGCGATCTGGCCGTGCCTCACGGTCCCCGACCGGCTCGCCGGCTGGATAGGCGCGGCGGACTTCGACCTGGCGCGCGAAGGATCCCTTGCCGTGAAGACGTGGAACGGGGACGTGTTTCACGGGCACGTGATCTCGGCGGTTCCCCCCGTGAGGCTCGAGTTCGCGTGGCGGCTATTCGACTTCGACCCGGAGAGCCACGTCATGTGGCGGCTCGCCGGGGACGGACCCGGCTCGAGGCTGACCGTCACGCATGACAGCCTCCGCAGCCGGGAGGAGCGCGATCACGCGAGGCTCTTCTGGCGGGAGTCGCTCGACGCCCTCCGGAGGCTCGCCGACGAAAAGCTTCCCTCCCCCGAATGGGGCGCGACGCATCCCGTGACCATGCGCGCCTTGTTGCCGCGGACGGCCGCGGACCTCTGGCCGGTTCTATCTACCGCTTCCGGGCTCTCGAAGTGGGTGGCGAACGTGGAACGGTTCGAGGCTCAGCCGGGAGGCGCATTCCGGCTCCGGTCGCGCTATCGCGGACAGGACGTGATCGAGCAGGGAATCGTTCAGGAGATCGTGGCGGATTCGAAGCTCAGGCTCTCCTGGGAATGGATCGGCGAGGGCTGGGGCGGGGCGACCGAAGTGCTCTTCACGCTCGAGCCGGAGGCGGGCGGCACGTCGCTCATGATCTCGCACTCGGGATTCGACCGGATCGATGCGGGTCGCGGGCCGGACGCGCGGCGCAATTACGCCCTGGGCTGGCCGGAAGTCCTCTCGGATTTGAAGCGACTCGTGACCCCCATGCAGGGTCGGTAGCGCCTAGACGCGCAACACGATCTTCCCGACGTTGCGGCGTCTCTCGAGGAGATGATGCGCTGTCGCAGCCTCCGCGAGCTGCATGACGCGTCCCGGCTCCGGGTGGATTTCCTTCGCGTCCGCAAGGCGGATCAGCTCATCGAGCACTTCGCGCACGAGCACCGGATCACGCATCAGCTGCCCGAGATGGACCCCGTAGAACCCGCGGCTCTTGGCCAACATTCGGAACGGATCGATCCTCGGGGTCGAGAAGAGAAGCCCGAGCGCGCCGAGGATGCCTCGCTTCGAGAGGGTCGCGACGCCGCAGCTCACGAGCCGCCCGCCAGGCCGAAGCGCGCGGATGCCTTGTGAGATCGTCCGCCCGCCGACCGAGTCGATGATGATGTCGAATCCCCCATTTCTTCCGTAGAGATCGCGCGCGACGCGGTCGACGTGGGCGCGCCTTGAATCCACCACGTGCTTCACGCCCTCCGTCTGGAGCCGCTCCCGCTTGAAATGGGAGCTGGCGGCGCCGACGATCTCGAGACCGGCGCGGCGCGCCAGGTCGATCACGGCGAGGCCGACACCCCCCGCCGCCGCATGGAGGAAGAGCCGCATCCCGGGCTCGAGCGGGCCGGTGCGGTAGAGCGCCACGTACGCCGTCCCATAATTCAGCGGGAGCACGACCGCGGACTGCGTGCCTAATGAGTCCGGGATCGCGTGCACGTTCGCGGCGGGAGCCGCGATCTGTTCCGCGTAGCCACCGGACCGGTGATACGCGAGCACGCGCTGCCCCACCCGGAACCCGTTCACCCCCTCGCCGAGCGCCAGAACCTCACCGCCGGTCTCGAACCCCGGGATGAACGGACGCTGGGGTGCGTCCGGATAGAGCCCCTGGCGCGCAAGCACGTCCGCGAAATTCACGCCGGCGGCCTTGACCTGGACCAGGATCTCGCCGGGACGCGCGACCGGATCAGGCATCTCCTCGACGCGGAGCATGTGCGGCGGGCCCGAGCGGCGGAGCACGATCGCGCGCATGGACTACACCGCCGGGCGCGCGGCCGGCGGCGCGCCCTCACCCGCCCGGAGCCGCGCGACGAGCGCCTCCACCCGGACGCGGATCTGTTCCCGGATCCGCCGCACGTCCTCGATCGGCTTCGACGACGGGTCCTCGATCGACCAGTCCTCGACCTTCCGGCCGGGATACTCGCAGACCGCCGGATCGTCGCAGCCCATCGAAATGACGATATCGGCGCGCTGGAGCATCGCCTGGTCCACGCGGCGTGGCGTCCGGCCGGAGAGATCGATCCCGACCTCCCGCATGGCGGAAACGACGGCAGGATGCACCGCGGCGGCGGGTTCCGAGCCCCCGGAGACCGCGACGTGGTTTGGCGCGAGGCGCTCGAAGAACGCGTGCGCCATCTGGCTGCGTCCGGCGTTCTGCCGGCAGAGGAACAGGACGGTCACACGCCGACTATACGCGAACCGATCCATCCCCCGCCAGCGCCCGCGCTTTTTCGAAGACGGTGCGCCACATCGCGGCCGTGAGCTTTCTCGTGCTCGTGTTCTGCTGACTGGGATGATAGGAGGACAGGAGGTAGCCGCCCTCGGGGAGCGGCATCGACGCCGCGTGCGCGAACTCAGGCTTGGGCTTGAGTCCGGTCCGCCCCAGCGCGCGCCGCGCCTTCAAGATCGCCTCGAACGCGGTCCGCCCAAGCGCGAGCTGAACCTTCACGTTTGGAAGCGCCTTCATCTCGCGGACGAGATAGTCACGGCAGTTGTCCAGCTCCTCCAAGGCGGGCTTGTTCCCGGGCGGGGCGCAGCGCGCGGCGGCCGTGATGTAGACGCCGCGCAGGGTGAGCCCGTCGGCCGCGTCACGGGAATGGGGCGAGCTTGCGAGTCCTTGGCGATACAGCTCGCCATAGAGCCATTCCCCCGAGCGATCCCCGGTAAACATCCTGCCGGTGCGATTCGAGCCGTGCGCCCCTGGCGCCAGCCCTACGATGAGGAGCCAGGCTTCGGGGTCCCCGAAGCCCGGTACCGGACGTCCCCAGTACTCCTCGTCCCGATGCGCCTTGCGTTTCTCGCGCGCGACCTTGGCGCAGTAGACGCGGAGCCGCGGGCAACGCTCGCACGCGATCACGTCGCTTGAGATGAGCGCGAGGTCCTGCCCGCCTTTCGTCACAGGAGCTTCTCCTCCGCGTATAATGCGAAGCTGTTTCCAGACCGCACCGCAC
>DASXTQ010000089.1:0-4498 GCA_036505295.1 Candidatus Eiseniibacteriota bacterium | reverse complement strand
CCTCTTGGCGCGAAGGCGTTCAAAGCCGACTTTGATGGCAACGGGACCGTCGGTCTTACCGACGTGAACTTGTTCACGCCCCATCTCAATAGCGACTCGACTCAACCTCATAGGTGCAATTTCCCGAATCCGAACTAGCGGCACCTGATTCCCCCCTCAATTTGGCCGGTATCGGGGCGGCGCCCAAGGGCGCCGCCCTTTCATTTATGCGCTGCGGCGCCGAAGGGTGATCAGGACGGAAGGACGTACGCAAGCGCGAAGCCGATCTGTGCCGCGAACATCATCACGTACATGTGGGTCCAGGAAGGATGGTTCTCCGTGCGCGCGAGGTCGTCCGGACGGCGGACCATGAGGTAAACGACATACGCTCCCCAAACGCAGAGGAGCGCGGTCAAGGCGTGGAGGATGACGGGGTTTCCGCTAAGGTATCCGCGCCCGACCCCGTAGGGGATAAGCAGGAAGGGGACCACGAGGAAGGGGGCGATCATCCATGCCGCCCGTCGCGGCCCGTGCACGACAGGGAGCGTGCGAAAACCCGCCGCGGCGTCCCCCTTCTGGTCGGCGAAATCCTTCGTGGTCGTCGCCCCGAGAAGAAACAGCCCGAAGATCGTACCGATGTACCAAGGCTCGAGCCGTCCGAAGTCGCGCACGCACGACCAGCCCGCGACCTTGAGCAGGAGTCCCCGGGGAATCGCGATTACGAGGTTCGCCAGATAAGGAACCGATTTCCATCGGAGCGGCGGGGCCGAGTAGGCGACCGTGAGAATGGCGGCGGTTCCCGCGAGCAGGGAGCACTGGGGGCCGACCGCGGCGGCCAGAAGGAACGCGACGACGTAGAGCCATCCCGAGAGCCGGAGCGCCTCCGTGGCGCTGACGCGACCCGAAGGGAGAGGCCGCGTGGGCTTGTTGATCGCGTCCGCTTCGACGTCCGTGACCTGGTTCAAGACGTTGGAGGCCGCATTCAGGACGGCTGCCATCAGCGTCCCGAGCGCGATCTTCACGGCGACCCAGGGCATCAGGGGGACCGGCGGGTGCGCGCCGAGCGCGATCACGCTTCCCGTGAACATGCCCAGCGCCGGGGCGATGAGCGTGAACGGGCGGGCAAGTTCCCAGTACAGGGATAGCTTCTCTCGCACCATGAGGCCCCCGGCGGCCGCCTAGCGAAGCTCCAAATCCCGGCCGTCCATGCTCACGGGAGGGGTAATGCCCAATCTCTTGAGCACGCTCGGCGCGATGTCGATGATCGCGGGCGACGCCGCATCGAGCGGCCTGCTCGAGAACAGTACGCCGGGCACGAGGTCGGGGTCCACCGAGCAGTGATCGGCGCTCCAGCGCCTCTCGTTCCACTCGATAACCTCGGGCGGGATTCCTCCGAGCGAGGTCTGCCACGAGACGCGATAGCCGCGCTCGAAGCCCACCACGAGGTCGGGAGCCTCGTCGAAGTAGGGTCCGTGGTAGAGTTCCTCTCTGCGGTACACCTTGCGCACGACCCCTTCCCCTGTATCCGGATCGCGCAGCGCCCCAAACTTCTTCACCAGCTCGCCACACAGCTCGTTGTACGCGCGTCCGGGCGACACGATCCCGAGCCGCTCTCGCCCTTGAAGGTTCACGTAGATCTGCCCCAAGGCGAGGGCGTACGCGCGCGTCTTGCTCCAGTCCACGTTGGGCCAGAAGGTGCCGCGTCCAAAGAGGTCCTCCAAATTCCGGTCCCGGACCGGGTCCAGCCTGGTGAGGGTCATGTAGCCGTTTCGCACGAGCCATGTGTTGATGTTCACCGCCTTGCGAAAGCTCGAGAAGCCGTGATCGGAGCAGACGAGGAGCGTGGTTCGGCCGTCCTTGCACCGATCGAGCAGCGTGCCCACGAGTGAATCCGCCCGCATGTACACACGGTCGATCGCGTCGCCGTAGCGTGCCGCGAGCCGCCGGTTGTACATCGGGTGCTCCGGGTCGATGAGCCTCCAGAACATGTGCTGCACCTTGTCCGTGGATTGGAACACCGTCACGAAGAGGTCGGGATTCATCGATTGCAGGGCGTCCAGCACGAGCGCCCGCTGGCGGTCGAAGGAGTAGTTCAGGTCTTCCAAGAAGACCTTCTCGTCGATTTTCTCCTCGTTCAGGGCCCAGGTGTCCTCGGGCCAACCGAGCGTCTTGTAAAGGCCGAGCTTTCGAGCGAGCTGCGCGCTGTAGGCCGGCGGGCTTGAAATGGGAATCGGCGGCCGGCGCGGATCGAGATTGATCGGCGAGAGGTAAACGCGGACCTCGGGGAAGGCCTCCATCACATGGAATCGCGCGATCCCGCGAACGGCGACCAGCGGCGCCACGTGGAACTCGATCGTATACCAGTCGCTCCACTGCCCTTGCTTGACCGTCCGTACCTGTCCCCCGAGCGCGATACGGACGGCGTCTCTCCCGATGCGTTGGAACTCGATCGGGATGGTGAGGTCGGGGATCCGCCCTTCCCTGTCGCGCCCCGCGAAAGGATTGCGGGGGCCGTGGACGACGGAACGGCTCCTACCGGCGGGATCCAGCGTGAGACGGGCCACCTTTCCCCCCATCTCGGTGTCGGCCGCCCCCGTCGCGTCGGTCGCGTAATAGGAAAAGGTGCCCATGGTTCCGCGGATATCGGGAACCCCGAGCCCGGAAAGGAGTACGCCGGTTTGTAGCTTCTCGGGCGGGAAGTTGATGGGAGCCTCGAGGACCGCCGTCCGCACCCCTCGGGAGGAGGCGATCTGCCAGAATGTGGCTCCCTGACGATTGTTGATGACCGCGGGAGCCCGTGTCGGGATGAATCCAAGAGCGAACCGTCCCCGGCGCACCGTCACGGTCGAGAAATCGGGGTAATAGGTCGCGGGGTTGCGCTTTAGGAAATCGTAGATCCGGGTCTTCCCGGGGTTCGATCCCGTCGAGAACGCGGACCAAGCGACCGGGGACTGCGCGGGATTCGTCGTGCGGAGCGCGCGCATGCCTCCGAGCTTTTTCATCCGCGCGAGATTGGGGAGCTTCCCGCGCTCGATGAGCCGCTCGGCGACGCCGGGATCCATTCCATCGAAACCCACGATGATGAAGCGCTCGTGGGGCTGGGCTGGAAGAGGCACGTCGGAGGATGCAAGGAGCGTGAGCGCGGACAGGAGCACGACCGGCCCCAGGATCCGCGACGCTCGAGTTCGCGGCTGATCGGCGGCAGGGCGTAGAGGCTCGATGTCCGAAGTCTAGCACCCGCGGTCCGGCACTGTCAAACCAGGGGGGTCCAGCCTTGACGCCTTTTCCGCGTGGTTCCTATAATGCTGAGTCCACGCGGCCCGCCGAATCACGCACCGAAAGGAAAACAAGGATCCGCCCCTTCACGCGACGGCTTGTCTCTTTCGCTGTCTTCTCGCTCGCGCTCCCGGCGGCGCATTCGTTCGCTGCCGGGGCCCCGGTCCGCACGGTGGCTCAAGACGCGCGCGGGGCCACGTTCGAGATCACCCCACAGGCAGCGCGTTTCGACACCGTATCGGCCGACGGCGCCCCGTACGTGCGCGTGTCGATGCCCGGCTCCTACGCGGCCGACGAACCGGGCCGGCCCGCGCTTCCCACGATGATGATCTCGGTGGGTGTCCCCGACGGGATGAGCGCGCGGGCGCACGTCGTCTCCGCGGACTGGGAGGAGCGTGCAGCCTTGCCGCCCCCCCTCCCGGTGATGAAGCAGCGGTTCGTGGCCGACGACCCCAAGACCGGGCCGGTGAGCGAGGTGCGCTACGACCCGGATCCGGCGATCTACGGACGCGGGGAGGTCTGGCCCCGGGACGCGGTTTCGTTGGGCGAGGGTGGGCCGCTAGGGGATTCCTGGATGATGCCCGCGATCGTGCGCGCGGTGCGGTACGACCCCGGACACAAGCGGTTTTCGGTCCTGAAGCGGATGACGCTGCGCGTGGAATTCGTCCAGGCAACCGCTCGGGAGCTGAAGGCTCGGCCGGCGGTGCGGCCCGGGGCCGATGTCGGCGTCTGGCAGCACCTCCAGCGCAGGATGCTGGGGAACTACGAGTCCGCGCGTGCATTCCCGAGGCGGGCGTCGCCCGCAGCGCAGCCGACCCGCATGCCCTCGCGGGCGCCGCGCCGTGGTGAGTTGAACCCCGAATTCAGGCTCTCGATTACGACGACCGGGTGGAGCTCGGTGAGCTACGCCACGATGGCCGCGGCCGGGTTCCCCGCGGGCGTGTCGATCTCCGAGATTGGGGTGTGGGAGCGCGGCTACGACGATGTGGGCGACAGCGCCACATCGGTGCCGATCCCGGTTGTCGCGCGCGACTCGAACACGAACGGCGTGTTCGACTCGGGCGACGAGATCACGTTCTACGCTCGAAATCTCCGCGACCGGGTCGGCCCGCTCTCGATCGAGAACCGGTACGCGTACGCGAACGTGTACTGGCTTACGTGGACCGCCACGGCCGCGGCGGTGCCCGACTCGATCTCGGGGGTGATACCGGATCCTTCGCCTGCGATACCGACCTCGTTCCTG
>DASXTQ010000088.1:0-7892 GCA_036505295.1 Candidatus Eiseniibacteriota bacterium | reverse complement strand
CCCCGCGGCGTCCGTGCCGTCCCAATCCAACCGCATCGGCCCGAGAACGGCAGGACTGACGCCCAGCGATCCCCAGCTCCGAACCATGCGCCCACGGACGTCGTAGACCGAGAGATAGCCATATCCCGGCGCGACGATCCTCGCACCTTTGGTGAACGGGTTCGGGTAGACACGGAGCCCCGCTGAGGCCGGCGGGCTCACATCGACTCCCGACGCGGTCGGAAACACATTCACCGAAACGCCAGAATTGTTCGTGAACGTGATCGGGGTTCCACTCGTGCCGGATCGGAGCTGGAAGCGGGCGGCCGCATCCTCGGCGAGCGGGCAGAATACCGCCGTGCCGTCGTCGATCGTGCGCACGAGCGCCGTCGCGAGATCGGTCGGGAGGGCCGCAGCGGACGTGGTTCCAGTCTTGGGCGTCGTGACGGATCCGTAGGCCAGCGAGTTGACGAAACAGCTGGGCTTCTCGAACGAGACCTGACCCGTTCCGACGAGCAGGCCTGGCTTGATGGTGAGATCGGGCGTGATCCCGAATATCGCGGCGAAATTCGGCGTCGCGCAGAGAATGAATCGCCCAGCGATCCCGTTCGGAACAGACCCGCTAAAGCTTCCCAGCGAGTCGAGTTGCGCGCCACCTGCGTCATAGACCTTGATTGACATGCCGGCGACGAGGTTCTCGCCGCCCGAGAGCATCTTCAGCTCGACCGCCTGGACCGTGTTGTTCCCGTTCAGCCCGACCATCACCTTGGTGATTTCGTTCAGGTGGAACGCTGCGTTGGCCGACACGGGGTGGAGTAGCGCGAGGAGTGGCAGGAGTGCGAGACCGGAGCGGAAGCTGGAACCGAAGAGGACAGATACGGGGCACGGGCGCATGGCATACCTCCAAAATGTGCCGCGGCCGGCGGGGGAGAGACGGGCCGGACGCGCGCTTCCGCGGGAGGTTACCACGACTCGGGGCGGCGGCGAAAGCCTTTCGGGATCGCTTGTGGTCTCTTCTTGGCCTAGAATCCGCGAACATCGTCGCCTGCCACGCATCCGTGCCGATCCACGAGCCCGATGTCGACGAGGCTCGGGCCTAGGAGGTCAAGATGGTGTCGATCCCGTCGCTGTGGCTCCCGATCTTGGTATCCGCTGCCGTCGTGTTCCTCGCCAGCTGGGTCATCCACATGTTTCTCCCCTATCACCGCAGCGATTTCGCCAAGGTTCCATCGGAGGACCAGGTGCAGGAGGCGCTGCGCAAATTCAACATCGCTCCCGGCGATTATATGATTCCCTGCGGCGGAGGCCCCGAGGCGATGAAGTCGCCGGAGTTCAAGGAGAGGATCCAGAAGGGGCCGGTCGTGATCATGACGGTCTTCCGGCCAGGCTCGATGAACATGGGCACGAGCCTCATGCAGTGGTTTGTGTACTGCGTCGTCGTCAGCGTTTTCGCGGCGTATATCACCGGCCGCTCGCAGTCACCGGTGTCGCCAACCATTTCGATTTTCCGTTTCGCCGGATGCACCGCGTTCATCGCCTACTCGATCGCGCTCTGGCAGGACTCCATCTGGTACAAGCGCAAGTGGAGCACGACCATCAAGAACACCTTCGACGGGCTGGTGTACGGGCTCCTGACCGCGTGCGTGTTCGGGTGGCTGTGGCCTAGGTAGGGGGGCGGAATCGCGCTGATTCCCGGAACGAAGCTTGGGCCCTATGAGATCGTAGCGCCCATCGGCGCTGGGGGCATGGGTGAGGTCTGGCGGGCGCGCGATCCGAGGCTCGGGCGGGACGTTGCGGTCAAGGTCCTTCCGCCGGCCTTTTCCGAGGACAACGATCGGCTCCGCCGCTTCGAGCAGGAGGCGCGCGCTGCGGGCGTCCTCAACCATCCCAACATCCTCACGATCTACGACGTGGGCACCCACGCGGGCTCGCCGTACGTCGTATCCGAGCTCCTCGATGGCTTCACATTACGAGAGAGGATGTCTGGCGAGGCGCTCCCCTATCGCAAAGTAATCGACTACGCCCTGCAGATCGCGCAAGGCCTCGCTGCCGCGCATGCGAAGGGGATCGTTCACCGCGACCTCAAACCGGACAATCTGTTCATCACGCGGGCCGGCCACGTCAAGATTCTGGATTTCGGTCTGGCCAAGCTCATCCGGCGCGAGGAGCCGGGCGCCGGAGCGAAGGACGGCGAACAAACCGCGGTCTTCACCGGGCAGGGAGAGATCTGGGGCACCTTGGGCTATATGTCGCCCGAACAGCTGCGCGGCGACGGGGAAGACCATCGCTCCGACCTCTTCGCCTTCGGAGTCGTCCTCTTCGAGATGCTTACCGGCAGCCCGCCATTCCGGCGCGAGTCGCCCGCCCAGACGATGGCCGCCATTCTGCACGACGACCCACCCGCGTGCGCCGTCCCCGGAAGACCGATCCCGCCTGGGCTCGAGCGCATCGTGCAGCATTGCCTCGAGAAGAATCCTGACGACCGATTTCAATCGACGCGTGACGTGGCGTTCGCGGTCGAAGCCCTCTCGGGCGCGTGGGATGGAGTGGCTTCGGGCGGGAGTGCCGCCTTCCGGCCGCCCGATCCTCGCGGAGGCGCCCAGATCGGACGCGCGCCGCATGTGGAGGGAGGGCCGCGATTTCAGCAGCTCACGTTCCGCAAGGGGACGATCCACACGGCGCGCTTCGCTCCCGACGGGCACACGATTCTCTATACCGCGTCCTGGGATGGCTCGCCTCCGGAAGTCTTCTCGACCCGCACCGAATTTCCCGAATCGCGGCCCCAAGGGTATCAACACGCGGCGCTCCTGGCCGTGTCCTTGTCCTCGGAGCTGGCCCTGTCTCTTTCGGTCCGACATGTCCGCCACCGGCAGTTCAAGGGTACCCTCTCCCGCGTGCCGCTTGCGGGGAGCGCGCCGCGCGCGGTGCTGGAAGGCGCGCTCGATGCGGAATGGGCGCCCGACGGGCGAGGCCTTGCCGTGGTCCGAGAGGCTGCGGGATGGGTTCGCCTTGAATATCCTCCAGGCACGACGCTCTACGAGACACGTGGTTGGATCAGCCACCCGCGATTCTCTCCCAAGGGAGAGCTGATCGCGTTCTGTGAGCATCCTGTCTTGGGGGACAACCGTGGATCGGTCGCGGTTGTGCCTGCTTCCAAGGGTGAGCTGAGGATCCTCTCCTCCGGCTGGGATGGAAGCGTGGAAGGTCTGGCGTGGTCGGCCGCGGGCGATGAGATTTGGTTCTCGGCGGCCGAGACCGGCGCGTCGCGTGGTCTCCACGCGGTCTCACCCTCGGGTGAGCTGCGACTCATCTTGCGGACAGCGGGGGGAATCACGCTCCAGGATATCTCTCGCGACGGTCGTGTTCTGATCACGCGGGACATCGAGAGGGGAGGGATCCTTGGCTTGGCGCCCGGCGAAACAGTGGAGCGGGATCTGTCGTGGCTCGACGGGTCGGTTGCCGTCGACCTCTCCGACGACGGCCGCATGCTCCTCTTCATGGAACAGGGCACCGCGACCGGCCACACGTACGCCGTTTGCATGCGGGGGACCGATGGCTCCCCCGTGATAAGGCTTGGCGAAGGGGCCGCGGCTGGGCTATCTCCCGATGGCGAATGGGCGCTCACGATCCTCTACAGCGCGCCTCCCGAGCTTGTTCTCACGCCCACCGGCGCGGGCGAAACAAAGACGCTCCCTAGGCACAACATCACCCGATACTTCGCGGCCCGATGGTTTCCCGATGGGAAAAGAATTCTGTTCGTCGGTAGCGAGGCGGAAAAAGGCCCGAGGTGTTATGAGCAGGGGATCGACGGGGGAACCCCGCGGGCGATTACGGGGGAAGGCGTCACGGTTCGCGGGCTCCCGATCTCTCCGGACGGCAAGACCCTCGTCGCGAACGGCCCCGATCGAAGGGCCTTTCTACAGTCGATCGAAGGGGGTGAGCCGCGCCCAGTGCCAGGCCTTTCCGCCGGCGACATCCTCATCCGGTGGGGAGGCGATGGGAAATCGCTGTTCGTCTACAGCGGAAGCGAGCTGCCGGCGACCGTCTACCGTCTTGATCTGGAGTCCGGCGCCAGAACGCCCGCGCGGGTCATCATGCCCTCGGACCCGGCGGGCGTTCAGGGTATCGGACAGATCCGAGTCACCCCGGACGCCGGCAGCTATGTCTACTCCTTCAAGCGACTCCTCTGCGACCTCTACCTCGTCGAGGGGCTCACGTAGAGCCCATGCGGCGACTACGGCGCCGGGAAGGTCAGCGAGAAGGTACCTGGAATGCTCAGGCTGACGCCGTTCGTGGTATCGGTGATGACGACATTGGTGTAGCTGACCGCGGACAGGAAAAGAATCATGCCGGGCGTGCAGCTGATCTGGTCGCCCGGATCCAGCGGGGCGACCGGAATGCATTCCTCCACCCGACCGTTGGTGCCTGACGTGAACGTTCCGCTTCCCGCTACCGGTCCGGCGACGGTTCCTTTGTTCTCCGCCTGCGGATTGTTGCCGCCATTGTTGATGCACTCGTACGTGGCGGTAGCGTTGGCGGTCACGAGGTAGTTGGTGCCGGCATTGCCCCCGAGCCCTGTCTCGACAAAGCAGACCAGAAGGCCGCCGTGGAAACCAACGCGCTCCGCCAGGGGTTTGAGCTCACCGTCAGTGATGGTGGCGGTTCCGCTCTTAAAGGTCGGCTTCGCCGCCGCTACTGACGGAAGTATGAGCCCAAGGAACAGTAGAACGGACGGGAACACTCTTTCGATGCGTTTCATGAAGACCCTCCCTCGCTCCCGCATGGTTGGCCCTGGCCACGGGCCGTGGATGCCCCGGTCTGCCCGTCGTGCGACGGTGGTCCGGACTGGCCTTCCGGGCCGGTTATTTTAGCATAAGGACGCCAAATTAACAACCTCACCTCACCTGCCCGCTTGCGGACGGCCCCACACGCTCACGGCGCGACCCTACTCCTTACCGCCGTCGCCCTCGTCGCATTCGCGTCCAATTCGATCCTCTGCCGGCTCGCGCTCGGCGCGCGCGAGATCGACGCGGCGAGCTTCACGCTGGTTCGGTTGGTGTCCGGCGCCGTGATGCTGCTGCTCATTCGCGCGGCGGTCGCGCGTAGGGCCGCGCCCAAGACCCTAACCGCGGCCAAGACCCTAACCACGGCCACACCTGGTCCCTGGCTCCCAGCCGCGCTTCTCTTCATCTACGCCGCTCCCTTCTCCTTCGCCTACATCCGGCTCAGCGCCGGCACCGGCGCTCTCATTCTCTTCGCATGCGTCCAGGCGACGATGCTGATCGGAGCCATCCGATCGGGGGAGCGATTCCAGTGGTTGGAGGGGATCGGGCTCGGGATCGCCCTCGCGGGGCTGGCCTATCTCGTCTCGCCCGGGCTTTCCGCGCCCTCGCCGCTCGGGTCGGCGCTCATGGCCACCGCGGGCGTGTCGTGGGGCCTCTATTCGCTCCGCGGGCGCGGCTCAGCGGATCCTCTCGGCGACACGACCTTGAACTTCGTCTGGGCCATACCGCTCGCCCTCCTCGTCAGCCTGGTGGCGATCCGCGGCTCGCATGTCTCGGACCGCGGAGTCGCACTCGCGGCGGCATCCGGTGCCCTCGCCTCCGGCCTCGGCTACACGGTTTGGTTTGCGGCGCTGCGGGGCCTGACCGCGATCCGCGCGGCGACGGTCCAGCTCACGGTTCCCGTGCTCGCGGCCGCAGGCGGCGTGCTGTTCCTCCAAGAGTCGGTGACCGTGAGGCTCGTCGTATCCGCAGCGCTGATTCTCGGGGGTGTCGGTCTCGCGCTGGCGGGTCGAGCCCAAGCGCGAGTCAGCTCCTCTTCCGCCTGAAACCAAACGCATCGGTCCGACGGTCTAATCATTCGAGAGGATGACAGTCTCTGTCGTCGCCCACCCGTCGGAGGTCCCGGATGAAAGCACCCTCATTCCGCCTTCTCACCGTCGCGTCGCTGCTCGCGCCGCTCCTGTTGTCTTCCTGCGGTCCTCCCCGCTCGCAGCGGGCGGATCTCAAGTTTGATACCAGTGTCTCCCGGCCCGCGTATTCGAACGGGGGACCGCGAGTCATGATCGACAGCGCCCATCGCAATTTCCACACGGCATCCGGTCGCTATCGGCCCTTTGCGAACCTGATCTCGAACGATGGGTATCGTGTCAGCTCCGGTGGCGCGTTGTTTACGCCGGAGCACCTCCGCACGTGCGACATCCTCGTGGTGTCCAACGCATTCGGCCCGGAGGACCACGAGGCCGAGTCCGCTTTCTCGAGCGACGAGGTCCGCGCCGCGCGCGCCTGGGTCGAGGGCGGAGGAAGCCTTCTTCTGATCGCCGACCATTGGCCGTGCGGTGGCGCGGCCGCGAAGCTGTCCGAGGCCTTCGGTGTCGACATGAGCCAGGGAGTGACGGAGGACTCCATGAACTGCGAGGGGGACGAGACCACGATCGTCTTTTCGTCCAAGAAAGGACTCCTCGGAGACCATCCGATCATCAGGGGGCGCGGGCCGGAGGAGTCGGTCGGGAGGGTCGTGACGTTCACGGGCCAATCGGTCGGCGTGCCGCCGGGGGCCGTTCCGCTCCTGTGGCTCAGCGAGACCGCCTGCGATCGGAGACCCCTCCCTCCGAAAATCGTCCGCCGTGGGAGCGACACCCAAGTCATCCCGCAATATCGTGACCCGGAGCGGGCGGCGGGACGCGCGCAGGGCGTAGCGCTTGAGTTTGGGAAAGGGCGAGTCGTGGTTCTCGCGGAGGCCGCGATGATGACGGCTCAAATCGCCGGCGACGGTCATCCCTTCGGAATGAACGTCCCCGGGAATGACAATCGCAAGCTCGCGCTCAACATCATGCACTGGCTTTCGCGGTTGGATTGAGAGTGCGCCCGCCATGGTAGAATGGAGGGGTCCATAGCACTGCGGAGGCTCCATGAGGCGAGTGGCGGCGATTCTCATCGTGGTGGGTATCGCCGGCGCAGCGTATGCCGTTCCCGGCTCGCCTGTGCGCAAGTGGGTCCACGCAATTGCGCAGAAGATGGGCGGCCGGCCGGGGCGAACCCCTGGGCCCGCCCCGGGAGAATCCCCGGCAATCGGCTCGGGGATTTCGGTTCTACCGGAGGAGAAGCTTCTCATCCTCTTCAAATCCGCCCAAGGCGACGGGCAGGTTTTCGTCTCGCTGACCGACGGGCCCGAAGTTCAGATTCACGCGCCGACCGGCGCCGCATCCTTCACATCGAGTACGGATCAGCTCCTGATCGACGTTCAGGATCCTTCGGCCACATTCGAGGTCCAGATCCCCCGCTCCGCGCCGTGGGTCGAGATCCAAACGGGCACAGGGCGAGTCTTCCTCAAGGAAGGCCAGCGCGTGACCACGAGCAGGTCCAAGGACGCGGTCGGAGGCTACCTGTTCCGATTGGCGCCGTCGGGATCGTAGCCACCTAGGCGGTCATGGCGATGCGAGCGCGACGCGCCTTCCTCATAGCCCTCGCACTCCTCGGAGCGCTTGGCGCCGGCCCGTTCGTCGCAACGACCGGCGCGAGCGTCTCCGACAACCTCCCGACCTATCTCCGCGACCGCGGCACCGGCGTCGCGACCTCGCTCTTCGGAACCTACGTGCGCAAGGGGGAGCTCCTCGCTTATCCCTTCTACGAGTACACGAGGAACAACGACCAGGAGTACGCGCCGAACGAGCTGGGGTTCGCGGGCGGGCAGGACTACCGCGGGAAAGCCACCGAGCACGAAGGGTTGATCTTCCTCTCGTATGGCATCTCGGAGAACGTCGCGCTGGAGCTCGAGTCCGCGCTGTACTCGTCCGCCACGCTCCGCAAGGCGCCCGGTGATACCTCGGCCGTGCCCACACGCCTGAAGGAGTCGGGCTTCGGGGACACGCAGGCTGAGATTCGCTGGAGATGGTGGAAGGAGAACGAGCG
>DASXTQ010000087.1:0-16644 GCA_036505295.1 Candidatus Eiseniibacteriota bacterium | reverse complement strand
CGGGCGCATCATGTCTGCCGCGCCCCGGGGTCTCTGCGGCGGGCGCGCTTGTACTCCTCGATCATCCGCTCCACGGAGTCCCCCCCTTCGATCACGGCGGGTCTCGGCCTCGGCCCCTTCTCGAGCGTTTCCTCCTCCTTGAGGAGGGCAACGGCCTCGTTCATCGCTTCGCTCCGCATACGCTCGTGGTCTTCGGGCGAGATCTTTCCCGAATCGCGGTCGAAGTCGAGCTCGATGATGCCGGTGTAGAGGCGGCCCTTCCGCTCCGCGATCGAACGGCGCAGGCCTTCCTCCCTGGATTCCGACCACGCGCGCTCCCCGCGTCTCCGGACGATCGGCGAGATCACGAACACGGCTACGATCGCGATCAGGAGAACTTGGGAGGCGAGGACGATCCAGTTTCCGCTCATTCCCTCATCCGTCGAAGCTCGGCCTCGGCGCGCGCGCGAAGCGCTGCGAGATCGTCCTCGAGCGTTCGGCCGGGGGGAAACCCGCCGCGGTCGGCGGCGAGCGCGCCCTGCGACGACGGAAGGAGCGCCCGGCGTCTGACCATCCGGCGCAGCACCAGGAAGGCGATTGCGAAGCCCGCCAATGTCGCGGCAAAAGGCAGTACCCAGACCAGGAGGTTGAACCCTTCCGGCTTGGGCGCTCCCCGGATCACTTCACCGTACCGGGCCACCAGCGCGCCGACGATCTGGTCCTTCCCCTTCCCCTGCTTGATCGCGTTCTCCACGTAGCCCTGCATCGTCTTGCCGGTTTCGCAGGTGCACCCGCTCAGGACCTCCCCGCAGCTGCACGGGCAGATGAGCTGGCTCGTGATCGCGTGGGCCGGATCGCGTGGCTTGGCTTCGGAGGATGGCGCGGCCCCGAGGAGGAAAACGATCGCCAGCAGGCTCACGAAGCGGAGGGGCATCAGACGGCCTTTTCTTCCCGGCGGATCCTCATGCGGTCGCTCAGCGCGATGAGCGTTCCCAGCACCATGACGATTCCGCCCCCCCAAACGAGGCTCACGAGCGGATTGATGTAGGCCTGGATCGATGCGGAGCCGTCCTCGTTCACGCCTCCCAGGATCATGTAGAGGTCCTCGGCCGGCGTCCAGTGCAGGGCCACTTCGGTCATCGGCTGCTGGGATTTCGAGTAGAGCGCCTTCGATGCGTGCTCGGTGCCGACGAACTTGCCCCCGCGCTCCACGCCCAGGATCGCGGTGGTGAGGATCGCGTTCTCCTTCTGGCGCTCGGTGACGCCGCGGAGCGTGAGCGTGTACGGGCCGATGTGGAGCGCCTCTCCCGTCTTCAAGGGCGCGTGCGCCTCCTTCTGAAACACCGAGGAGCCGAGCACGCCCACGAAGAGGAGCACGATACCCGTGTGGACGATGTACCCGCCATACCGCCGCTTGTTTTTCTTCACGAGGTGCACGACTTGGGCGGGAAGCGCCTCCGTTTCCGCGCTCTTCCGCGCCTGGATGCCGCGCGCAAACTCCATCACGATCGTCGTGACGACGAACGCCGCCCCGAAGATGCATACCAGGGGATAGACCCCTTCGGCTCCGAACGGGACCGCGATCCCCGTCGCGAGGATGCCCATGACCGTGGGCAGGACGAAATTGCGCTTGAGAACCGACGCGGTCGCCCGCTTCCAGGAAAGCACGGGGCCCGCGCCGGTGAGGAGCAGGAGCGCCAGCGCGATCGGGACGTTCACGCGGTTGAAGAAGGGGGCCGAGACCGAGATCTTCGTCCCCGTGACCGCCTCGCTCACCACGGGGAATGTGGTGCCGAGGAACGTCGCGAAGGTGAGGGCGACGAAGAGCACGTTGTTGAAGAGGAACGAGCCCTCCCGCGAGATCATCGCGTCCATCCGGTTCTCGCTCTCGAGGAGCGCCTTGCGATAGAGAATGAGCGCGGTGGCCGCCGTGCCGCTGATCAAGATGAACGAGAGGAACCACGGGCCGATGTTCGATTCCGCGAACGAGTGCACGGAAGTGAGCACGCCCGATCGCGTGAGGAAGGTGCCGAAGATGGAGAGCTCGAAGGTGAGGGCGATGAGCGCGATGTTCCACGTCTTGAGCATCCCGCGCCGCTGCTCGATCATGACCGAATGGAGGAAGCCGGTCCCCACGAGCCACGGCATGAGCGAGGCGTTCTCGACCGGATCCCAGCCCCAATAGCCGCCCCAGCCCAGCTCGACGTACGCCCAGCGCGCGCCGAGAAGAATCCCCACGCCCAGAAACCCCCAGCAGAAAAGCGTCCACCGGCGCACTTCCTCGATCCAGCGCGTGCCGGAGCGGTTCAGAAGCAGGACCGCCATCGCGAACCCGAAGGGAACGATGAAGCCGACGTATCCGGTGTAGAGGATCGGCGGATGAATCATCATCCCGGGGTCCTGAAGCAGCGGGTTCAATCCCATTCCGTCGGGCGGCGGGGTGGCCAGGATCCGGAAGGGGGAGGAAACGAAGGTCAAGAGCCCCGTGAAGAAGATCATCACCGTGGCGATGACCATCGCCACGGCGTCGTAGAACGGATCGAGGCGCTTCCGGTAGGCGAAAAGGAACGCCGAGCCGTAGGCGCTCAGGATCAGGAGCCAGAGGAGCAGCGACCCCTCCTGCCCCGCCCAGAGCGAGCTGAACGCGTAGTGGAGCGGAAGGTCCTTGCTCGTGTGCTCCGCGACGTAGCGATAGCTCATGTCGCGGGCGAGGAGCGCGCGCTCGAGGAGAATGACCGCGAGGAGCGCGAGCGCGCACACGGTCCACACGGCGCGCCTCCCGCTGCGAAGCGGACCCGAGTACCCCGTGCGGAGTCCCCACGCGATGCTTCCCACCGCGAAAATGGAGCAGGCGAAGCCGAGGAGAAGCGCCAGGCGTCCGAGCTCGCTCACGGGCGACCCCTCCGCCTCACGATTTGTCCTTCCCCAGCCCCTTTGCTTCGTACTTGGACGGACATTTGGTGACTAGCTTCGAAGCGTAGATCGCGCGCTCCGCGTGCCGGTAGGATCCCTCCACGACGACCTCGCGGCCGTCGGCGAAGGCATCGGGCATGAGGCCTTCATAGACCACGGAGATATTCTCCTTACCGTCGGTCATCTTGAACTGAAGCTTCGGCTCGCGTTGGTCGTAGACGACGCTTCCCGGAGCCACGGTTCCGTCCAGCCGAAATCCCTCGGCCTTGGGTGCGCGGTCCAGCCCGGCAAGCTCGGTCACGGTCATGTATTGCATCCCGGTCTGTTTTACCCCGGTGAGGATCAGGTATCCCACGGCCGCGATGACCACGAGCGACATCACGATGAGGCGAGTCGAGTTACCCATCGATATTCCTTCTACTTAGAGATGTGGGTGGGGAAGATGCGCTAGGCCAATTGTGGCAGAGTGCCCCAGGGTGTCAAGGCGCAAGGCTCGGAGCGCGCAGCTAGCGCGCAGCTACGCGCGGCTAGATCGATACCCTCCTGGGTCGGAACACGAGGATGAGGAAGATCCCCGCGACAAACCCGCCGATGTGCGCCCACCACGCGGTGCCCGCGCCCGCCTGCATCGGGGTCAGGACCTCGAACCATCCGCTCACGAGTTGGAGCACGAACCACAAACCCAGGACCACCAGGGCGGGCAGCTCGATGATCTGGAGGAAAAAGAACACCGGGACCAACGTCACCACCCGAGCCCCAGGGAAGAGCACCGCGTACGCTCCCAAAACCCCGGCGATCGCTCCGCTCGCGCCGAGGACGGGCGTGGGAGAGGCGGGCTGCAGCAGAAAGTGGGTGAAGGCGGCCGCGAGTCCGCACAGAAAGTAGAAGAGGAGATAGCGGAACGCTCCGAGCGTGTCTTCGACGTTGTCACCGAAGATCCAGAGAAACCACATGTTCATGATCAGGTGAAGCCACCCGCCGTGGAGGAACATGGAGGTGAAGAAGGGCTGCACCGTATCGGAGAAGCTCAGGACGCCGTATTGGAGGCTCGCGGTCACGTGGCCCGGGACCAGCGCATAGCGCATGAGGAATTTTGCCAAGGCGGGCCCGAGCTGGAGCTCGTAGAGAAAAGCGAAGGTGTTGATCAGGATCAAGGACAGCGTGATCACCGGGAAAACCCCGGACGGATTTCGATCTCGAAGCGGAATCATGGCCGGCAGAGCGTAGAGAGAGGTCGGCCCTCTGGCGAGTGAAATCCGCTATCCTGCCGGGCTATGGCACGCGCACGCGAACTCTCACTCGGGAAGGCGGAGGCTCCCCACCCCTTCGCGCCGCTCCATTCCTTTCTCGAATCGCGGATCGCCGCGGGGCTCGTTCCCGGCGCCGTCTTCGTCGCGGGCAGGAGCGGCGGCGCCGTCCACCGCGCGGCGCTCGGGCGGCGCGCGCTCAAACCGCGCGCCGAGCCGATGACGGCACATACCATCTTCGACCTCGCCTCCTTGACCAAGCCGATGGCGACGGCGGCGCTCGCGGTGGAGCGCGGCTCGGCGGGCGGCCTCGATCTCGGCGATCCGCTCGAGCGGCACCTCGAAGAGACGCGCGGCACCGAAGCGGGGTCGGTACGGCTCTCGATGCTCCTCACCCACACCGGGGGCTTTCCCCCGATGAACCCGATCGAGGACTACCGGGGCGGGAAACCCCGGCTCTACGCCGCGATCGCGCGCGAGCCGCTCGAGGCGCGGCCGGGAGAGCGCTTCACCTACAGCGACGTGGGGTACATGCTCCTGCAAGGAGCGATCGAGCGGAGGGCCGGGAAGCAGCTCGACAGGGCGGCGCAGGAACGAATCTTCACGCCGCTCCGTTTCCACGACACGCGCTTCGGCACGCGCGCCAAGGATCGCGCGCGCGTGGCGCCCACGACGCGCGAGGGGGGCCGATGGCTTCGCGGGCGGGTGCACGACCCGCGCGCGAGGTCGCGCGCGTTGGGTGGGGTCGCGGGGAACGCGGGGATGTTCGGGACGGCGGAGGAAGTGGCCCGCTTCTGCGCGATGCTCCTACGCGGAGGGATGTACGGCGGCCGTCGCATCCTGAGCCGAGAGACCGTGCGCCTCATGACGACGAACCAATGCGGGCCGTCTCTCGGCGTGCGCCGCGGATTCGGGTTCGATATCGAGAGCCCGTACTCGGCGCCCCGTGGAACGCTATTCTCCGGCGATTCCTACGGGCACTCGGGTTTCACCGGGGTCTCGATGTGGATCGATCCGAGGAACGACGCCTACTTCGTGCTCCTCACCAACTCGATCCACGCGGGAGGGCACAAGGATCTGAAAGCATTTCGCTCGGAGGCCGCCACCCTCGCCGCGCGCGGGCTGGGGATCGCCGGAGGCTAGTATCAGAACTGCGCTTTTTCCGTCGAGCCTTGGAGCGCTATCGTCGAGGAGTTACCTCCGGTGATGACCTGGATCACCTGGTCGAAGTATCCGGTGCCGACCTCGCGCTGGTGCCGGGTGGCGGAGTAACCGTGGGCTTCCGACGCGAACTCCGCCTCCTGAAGCTCGGAGTAGGCAGCCATGCCGCGCTCGCGGTAGGCGCGCGCCAGCTCGAACATGCTGTGGTTCAGCGCATGGAACCCCGCGAGGGTCACGAACTGGAACTTGTAGCCCATCGTGGCAAGCTCCCGCTGGAACTTCGCGATGGTCTCGGGGTCCAGCTTGGCCTTCCAGTTGAAGGATGGCGAGCAGTTGTAGGCGAGCATCTTGCCCGGGAAGCGGGCGTGCACCGCTTCGGCGAACTCCCGCGCCTCGCGGAGATCGGGCGTCGAGGTCTCGCACCAGAGGAGATCCGCGTAGGGCGCGTAAGCCAACGCCCGCGCGATCGCGCACGAAAGGCCGCCGCGAATCCGATAGAACCCCTCCGCCGTCCGCTCCCCCGTCAAGAACTCACGGTCACGCTCGTCCACGTCGCTCGTCAGGAGCTTCGCGCTGTCGGCGTCGGTCCGCGCGACGATGATCGTCGGAACATCCAGGACGTCCGCCGCGAGTCTCGCCGCGACCAGGGTCCGGATGAACGCCCCGGTCGGGATGAGCACCTTGCCGCCCAGGTGGCCGCATTTCTTCTCCGACGAGAGCTGATCCTCGAAATGGACACCCGCCGCGCCGGCCTCGATCATCCCTTTCATCAACTCGAACGCGTTGAGCGGGCCGCCGAACCCCGCTTCCGCGTCGGCGATAATGGGCGCGAGCCAGCGGGGACCATGCCCGTTCGAGCGCCCGTTTCCGTTCGCCCGCTCCAACGCTTCCGCGTGCTCGATCTGATCCGCCCGCAAGAGGGCCTGATTGATGCGGCGGACGACGCTGGGGACGCTGTTCGCCGGGTAGAGGCTCTGGTCGGGATAGGTTTGACCTGAGAGATTTGCGTCCGCCGCGACCTGCCAGCCACTCAGGTAGATCGCCTCGAGGCCCGCCTTCACCTGCTGCACCGCCTGATTTCCGGTGAGCGCCCCCAGGGCCGCCACGTATTCCTGCTTGGTGAGGAGATCCCAGAGCCTGAGCGCCCCCATCCGCGCGATCGTGTGCTCGACGCGCACCGTTCCCCGGAGCCGCTCGACGTCCGCCTCGGAGTAGGGCCGTGTGATGCCGTCCCACCGGCCCATCACTACGGGCGCGGGCTTGACGGGCTCGGCCTTCGCCGTGCGGCCCATCCTGTTTCTGGCTCTATGAGCGGGGATTCGGGTCAGGGACTGTCGCCTTGTGCGCGTTGTCGGCATGGGAGCTTCTCCTGTGGCTGGGGCAACTTGCTTCGTGCTCATCGTGAACGATCCTTGGCGGACTCAACGGAGCCGCGGTCTAGAGCCTCGTATGCGGGGAGGGTCAGGAAATTCTCAAGCGATTGGGCGGTGGAAATCCGTTCGAAGAGCGCGCGGGCTTCGCGGAAGCGTCCCGCCTGAAACCGCGCGGATCCCACTTCCCGCTCGATCGTCTTCATTTCATCGTCGATGACGCTGCCGATCAGCTCCGGCGTCACCCGGCGGCCGTCTTCGAGCGCCGCGCCGTGCCGGAGCCACTGCCATACCTGGGCACGGGAGATCTCGGCGGTGGCGGCGTCCTCCATGAGCGAGTAGAGCGGGACGCATCCATTCCCCCGCAGCCAGGACTCGATGTACTGGATCCCGACCCGGACATTGAGCCGAAATCCCTCTTCGGTTCGCGTGCCTTGAGGTACCTGTAAAAGATCGGCGGCGGTCACCTGGACGTCCTCGCGGAGCCGCTCGAGCTGGTTCGGACCCTTCATGTGCGCCTCGAAGACCTCCCGCGCGACCGGGACCAGGCCCGGGTGCGCGACCCACGTGCCATCGTGCCCGTCGCGAACCTCACGAAGCTTGTCCGCGCGGACCTTCTCCAGTGCCGCCTTGCTCCGAGCCTCGTCGTTCTTGATCGGAATCTGGGCGGCCATCCCCCCCATGGAATGGACGCCGCGCCGGTGGCACGTGCGCACGGCGAGCTGCGTGTAGGCCCGCATGCACGGCTGCTCCATGGTCACCTGGGAGCGGTCGGGAAGCACCGCGGCGGGGTCGTGCTGCCGCGTCTTGATGAAGCTGAAGATGTAATCCCACCGCCCGCAGTTGAGCCCCGCCGAATGCTCGCGCAGCTCATGGAGGATCTCATCCATCTCGAAAACCGCGGGGAGGGTCTCAATCAACACCGTCGCCTTGATCGTGCCGCGCCCGACGCGGAGAGCTTCCTGAGCGTGGAGGAAGACATCGTTCCAGATCCGCGCTTCGCGATGGCTCTCGAGCTTCGGAAGGTAGAAGTAGGGTCCCGTGCCGCGCGCCAGAAGCTCGTGCACGTTGTGGAAGAAGTAGAGACCGAAATCGAGGAGACACCCCGGTATCGGCTTTCCTTGGTAGGTCACGTGGCGCTCCGGAAGGTGCAGCCCGCGGGGGCGCACCAGGAGCACGGCTGTCTTTTCGTTCAGCCTGTATTGCTTCCCCGTGTTCGGATCGTCGAAGGAGAGCCGGCGGCGGACCGCGTCGCGGAGGTTGAGCTGTCCCTCGATGAGGTTTTCCCAGGTCGGAGAGTTCGCGTCCTCGAAATCCGCCATGAAGAGATCCGCGCCCGAGTTGAGCGCGTTGATCACCATCTTCCGGTCGGTCGGACCCGTGATCTCCACGGTTCGGTGCTTCAAGTCCTCCGGAATTGGGGCGACCCTCCACACTCCCGCCCGGACGGATTCCGTGTCCGCCAGGAAATCGAGCGGCTCGCCTCCCGCGAGACGTCTCAGGCGTTGTTCGCGGATCTTCAAAGCCTCCTCGATTCGCGGCGCGAAGCGACGCACCAGCTCTTCCAGGAAGGCGAGCGCTTCCGCATTCAGGATCTGCTCGAAGCCGTGCTCTATTGGCGCCCCGATTACGAGCGCCTGCGGCTGTGTAGCGTTCCGAGTGGCCATGTATACATGTTAACACCGAGAACAAGTATCTACAATAACTATCTGTAAAATAAATAGTTAACATGATAACAAACTGTTAATTATTGTTGTAAATAGTGAAATGTGGTAAACTTTAGAAATGAGATCGATACAGCACTTAGGTAAGAGGATCCGGGCCCTGCGGCTCCGGGAAAGCCTGACGCAAACCGCGATGGCGGAGCGGCTGGGCGTATCGGCGAGCTACCTCAACCTCATCGAGCACGACCGCCGGCCGGTCAGCGCAAACCTCCTCATCAAGCTGGCGCAGTTCACCGATCTCGACCTCAAGTCCTTCGCCGCCGGGGAGGACACCAAGCTCGCCGCGGTCCTGATGGAAGTGTTCGGCGATCCGGTCTTCGAAGGGAACGTTCCTTCCACCTCCGAAACCCGGGAGTTCGTCGCCTCGAACCCTGAGGTCGCCCGCGCTGTCCTTCACCTCCACCACGCGTTCATCGAAGCACGCGGCTCCGCCGCGACGCTCGCCGCGCAGGTCCTGGATCGCCAGGACCTCACCGGCATCGACCGCGGAGGCATGGCGTCGGAGCAAGTGACCGATCTGATCCAGCGGTACCGGAACCATTTCCCGGAGCTGGAGGCCCAGGCGGAGCGGCTGTGGAAGGAGGCTGGGCTCGAGGGGGAGGAGCTCTTCGGATCCATGGCCCGCTACCTGAAGGCGAAGCACAAGGTCGACGTCCAGGTGCTCAAGGTAGGCGAGATGGGATCGGCGGTGCGCCGCTTCGATCCGGATCGCCGCGAGCTTCAACTCTCCGAGGGGCTCCGCCGCGGGTCGCGAAACTTCCAGCTCGCCTATCAGATCGGATTGCTCGATGGCTCCGACCTGATCGATCGCATCACCCGCGAGCCCGAGCTCACCTCCGATGAAGCGCGCTCTCTCTGCCGGGTCGCGCTCGCCAATTACTTCTCCGCGGCGGTGCTGATGCCCTACGAGGAATTCCTGCGGGCCGCCCAGGAGGAACGCTACGACCTGGATCTGCTCCAGCATCGTTTCCGGGTCAACTACGAGCAGGCATGCCACCGCCTCACCTCCCTGCAGAGGAGAGGGGCCGAAGGCGTTCCCTTTTACATGGTCCGGATCGACATCGCGGGGAACATCTCCAAGAAATTCAGCGCCACCGGGATTCACTTTCCACGCTTCGGCGGCCTTTGCCCCCTCTGGAACGTGCACGCCGCCTTCCTCAGCCCGAACGCCATCCGGGTCCAGATCTCGCGCCTCCCCGATGGGAGAACCTTCTTTTCGATCGGCCGCACGATTCGAAAGCACCGCGGCGGATATCACGCCCCCGAGATCCTCTACGCCGTCGAGCTGGGCTGCGACATCGATTCGGCGCGCCAGCTCGTGTACGCGGACGGGATGGACCTCTCCAATCCGGCCGGCGTGATTCCGGCTGGGATCACGTGCCGCCTCTGCGAGAGGCTGGATTGCGGGGCGCGCGCGTTCCCCTCGATGCACAACCCGCTCCGCATCGACGAGAACGTTCGCGGAATCTCGTTTTACGCCCCGGCCCAGAAGGAGTGACCATGATCCTGAGACCGGCAGGCCTTCTCGTGATCGCTCTCCTGGGCGCCGCGGCAGGCGCGACGCCCACCGCCCGCGCCCCAGCGGTCGACCCCCCATTCGGTTCCTACTGGCACGACGGGAAAGCCGAGCTGGATGGTTACCGCTACACCGTCACGCGCTACGGGCAGCTCCGCCGCGGACAGTGCACGGCGATCTACGTCACCGAGCCCTTCAGCCGCTCGAAGCGGGTCAAGGTGGACGACGCCGCCCGAAATCCCAAAGACACGTTCGACGTCCTCAAGCTGAACTTGGTCCGCGATTTCCAGACCGGGATCTATGACTACAACACGATGACCTCCCTGTTCGTACAAAGCAGCGACCTCGAGCCGGTGAAGGCTTCCTTCGCGAGCATGGAGTGGTGCGGCAACGTCTACGAGGAGCTGCGCGTGGACCCGGGCCTCGTGAGCCAGAGGCTCTCGAGCTACTTCGAAGACGAATCGACGAGCCAGGACGTGCGGCGCCCGAAAGACGGCCTCTTGGAAGAGGAGCTCTACACCCGCCTCCGCGGGCTATACGGGGACTATCTTGCCCCGGGCCAGGCCAAGGCCGTGGCGTTCTTACCGAGCGCGTTTCGGAGACGACTCACGCATCAGCCGCTGCGTTGGACCTCGGCGCGGATCGAGCGCGCCTCGGCTCCCCGAGCCGTTCAAGTCCCCGCCGGTCGGTTCTCCACGGTCGTCTACACCGTCAAGATCCAGGACGGTCCCGAAGGGCTCTTTTTCGTCGACCGCGCCTACCCGCACCGGGTCGTGCGGTGGGAATGGAGACCGGTCGCGGGTGGAGGACGCTTGGGGGCGGAGAGCAACGACTCCGGCGAGCTCATGGGATCGACCCGGATCAGCTACTGGAAGCTGCACGGCGAAGGGGACGAGAGCTATCTCAGGCGGCTGGGACTCAGGCCCGAGCCGCGGTAGGCGACACGCGGCCCGCGGCGCTTCCCGCTACTTCTGCAGGGAGAACCCGAAGAGCTGGGCGACCGTGTAGAGCACAAGGACGACCCCCGTGATCGGCAGGGACAGGGCCAGCAGGTAGCGTATACCGATCCCCCGTACGCTCGACTGACGCATACGGGAGGACTCGGAGGTCGAGATCCATTTGTTGGGATGCGCCACACGGGAAGATTCGGCAGCAGAGACCGCCTTCTTGAATCCAACGGGTGGGGCGCCGGCGGAGCGAGCGCCCGGTCGGGCCTAGCGCCGCGTGCGATCCACGACCACGGCTCCGCCCTTCATGACCCAGCGGACCCGTTCGATGACCGCGCCGATATCGACCGCCGGGTCCCCTTCCACGGCCACGAGATCCGCGTAGTAACCCGGCGCGACGGCCCCAAGCTCCTTTTCCATCCCGAGAAGGGCCGCCCCGTTCGTCGTCGCCGTCGCGAGCGCCTGGGCCGGGGTCATCCCCGCCTTCACGAACCAGCCCAGCTCGCGCGTATTCTCGCCGAACATCGTGAAGACCGCGTCCGAGCCCATCGCGATCTTGACCCGCGCTTTGATCGCGCGCCGGACCGTTTCCAGATTTCGGGCCCGATACGCGTCGAGCCGCGCCGCCACGGTGTCGCTGTATCCGAACGCGGCCTTGTTCTCGGCGTAGTAGCGGTTGTGATCGACGGTCGGAACGTAGGTGACGCCCCGCCGCACCATCTCGCGAAGGGTCGCGTCGTCCAGGTCGATCGCGTGCTCCACGGAGGTCGCCCCGGCCCGGACCGCGTCCCGGGCGCCATCCGGCCCGTAGGAATGGATCGCGACCCGCTTGCCGTGGTGCCGCGCGATATCGACCGCCGCCTTCATCTCTTCGAACGTGTAGGTCTGGTATCCGGTCACGTCGTCGGCGCTGCCCGTGGATCCATAGATCTTGATGACGTCCACTCCGGCCGCGATCTGCTGCCTCGTCGCGCGCATGACCTGCTCGACGCCATCCGCCAGTCCCCCGGCGGGAGGTTGCGGCGCGTCCTGATACGGCGTGTACGTCGGATAGAGGCCATACCCGGCCACGAACATGCGCGGGCCCGTCATCGCACCCCGGTTGATGAGGTCGCGCATGGCGATGTCCATGTACTGAAACGATCCCAGATCGCGCACGGTGGTTACGCCCGCCTCGAGCGTCTTCCGCGCGTTCTCCTGGGCCAGGAACATGGTCTGCATCGGCGGCCGCGCATTCAACTGATCCCACGGCTTCGTGCCAGGGGTCCGGTCCCAGTAGTAGGTCATGTGGGTATGCGCGTCGATCAAGCCCGGGATGCCGGTGAAGCGGGCGAGATCGATTCGCTCGACACCTGCCGGGATCCCCGCGGTCGAGGTGGTGACCGCGCGGATGCGATCCCCCTGGACGAGGACCAGCGCGTCGGTGAGCGTTCGGCCCTTGCCGTCGATCAGCTTCCCGAAGTGGATCACCACGCCGCGGGCGGCCGTGGCGGTGGACGGCTGGACGGCCGAGGAATCGGCGGGGGACGGCTGCGCGGCCGGGATTGGAGCGATGCCCGGCACGGCTCCCAGTGCGATCGCGACGAAAGCGCACCAGGGGCGAATGCCCACGACCTAGCTCTCCTGCTCCTCGTACTTGGTCTTCAATCGAGCGATGACCGCGGGGTCGGCAAGCGTGGTCGTGTCGCCGACGGCCTTTCCTTCGGCGATGTCGCGCAGCAGACGCCGCATGATCTTTCCGGAGCGGGTCTTTGGGAGATCCGCGGTGAATAGAACCTCCTCGGGGCGAGCGATCTTCCCGATCTTCTTCACGACGTGCTCCCTCAGCTCGTCCGCCAGCTCGGGGCCGGAGTTCTTGCCCTCCTTGATCGTGACGAACGCGGAAATCGCGGTCCCCTTGAGCTCGTGGTTCCTGCCCACGACCGCGGCCTCCGCGACGGACGGGTGATCCACGAGGGCGCTCTCCACCTCCATCGTGCTGATCCTATGCCCCGCGACGTTCATGACGTCGTCCACCCGCCCGAGGAGCCAGAGGTATCCGTCGGCGTCACGCTTCGCGCCGTCTCCGGTAAAGTAAAGCCCCGGGAAGCGCGACCAGTACTGCTCGCGGTAGCGCTCGGGATCGCCGTAGATGCCGCGAAGCATCGCGGGCCACGGCCGCTTGAGGACCAGGTAGCCACCTCCGACCGCCACCGATTCCCCCTGCTCGTTCACGACGTCGGCCACGATTCCCGGGAGCGGCTTCGTGGCGGATCCCGGCTTCAGGCCGGTGATCCCGGGAAGGGGTGAGATCAGGATCATGCCGGTCTCGGTCTGCCACCACGTGTCCACCACCGGGCAGTTGCCGCCGCCTATGTTCTCGTGATACCAGACCCAGGCTTCGGGGTTGATCGGCTCGCCCACCGTGCCGAGGAGCCTGAGCGAGACGAGCTTGTGCTTCTTGGGCCATTCGGTGCCCCACTTCATGAACGCGCGGATCGCGGTCGGGGCGGTATAGAAGATCGTCACCGCCAGCTCCTCGCAGATCTGCCAGAAGCGATCTTTGTCCGGCCAATCGGGGGAGCCCTCGTACATCACGACGGTCGCCCCGTTGGCGAGCGGTCCGTAGACGACGTACGAATGCCCCGTCACCCAACCGATATCGGCGGTGCACCAGAAGACATCCTCTTCCTTGAGATCGAAGACCCACTTAGTCGTCGCGTAGACGCCGGTGAGATAGCCCCCGGTCGTGTGCACGATCCCCTTGGGCTTCCCGGTCGTGCCGGAGGTATAGAGGATGTAGAGCATGTCCTCGGCGTCCATGGGCTCCGGCCAGCAGTGGTCCGGGATCCCGTCCATCAGCCGGTGCCACCAATGGTCCCGGCCCTCCGTCATGTGCATGGGGAAATCGCCCCGCTTCACCACGACGACGTGCTCGATCGAGGGAGCGCCCTTGAGCGCCTCGTCCGCGTCGTGCTTCAGCGGCACGATTTGCCCGCGGCGCCAGCCGCCGTCGGCGGTGATGAGCACCTTGGCCTGCTGGTCATTGATCCGGTCGCGGAGCGCTTCGGCGCTGAAGCCCCCGAAGACGACGCTGTGGACCGCGCCGATCCGCGCGCACGCGAGCATCGCGATCGGGAGCTCGGGCACCATCGGCATGTAGATCGCGACGCGGTCCCCCTTCGCGACGCCGAGCTTCTTGAGCGCGTTCGCGAACTTGTTCACCTCGCGGTAGAGGTCCCAGTAGGTGAGGGTTCGTCGATCGCCCGGCTCTCCGACCCATATGAGCGCCGCCTTGTTCCGGCGCGCGCCGCGGATGTGGCGGTCGAGGCAGTTGTAGGACACGTTGAGCTTGCCGCCGATGAACCACTTCGCGTCCGGCACCTTCCACTCGAGGACCCGGTTCCACGCGACGAACCAATCCAGCTCGGAAGCCACCTTCCCCCAAAATCCCTCGGTGTCGGCGATCGCCTGCGCGTAGATCGACTCGTCCCGGATGGTGGCCTTTTCCCGGAACTCATTCGACGGTTGGTAGGAACGTCGCTCGTCCAGGAGCGCGTCGATGGCGGCCGCGCTGGAGTGTTTCGTTGCGGGATTCTTTGCGGGCATGGATGGGCTCCCCGAACGTGCCGGCCAAAACGTCGGCGCGCCGCGGGGCACGGAGCGCCGCGGCGCGCGGAGTATACGGATCGGACCGTCAGGGAATCAAGGCGCGCCGAGCCCTTCGGGTCGTGGCGAACCGGCGCGCGGAACTGCCAATCAGATTCGATCTATACGACGTTCGGGCGGCTCAACCTCCCGGATGCGTGTCGGCGCATGCCAGAAGCGAGAAATCGCCGGCAGCGCGAACCGAGACCGAGTTGATCTCGTCCAGGTCATCCTCCACCTTCTTGTTCACGCTCGCCGTTCCGCCCGCCCTCCCGGTATACCGGCCGATGACGTCGTCCTCTTCGTAAGGCTCCAGCTCGCAGGTATGGTTCTCATAATAGAGCGACACGTATTGCGCCCCCGG
This sequence comes from Candidatus Eiseniibacteriota bacterium, assembly GCA_036505295.1. Classification (GTDB taxonomy): domain Bacteria; phylum Eisenbacteria; class RBG-16-71-46; order SZUA-252; family SZUA-252; genus WS-7. The sequence goes on along the minus strand of DASXTQ010000087.1, from coordinate 1,796 downwards.
CGTGAGGCCTGTCGCGTGCACCGTGATGATGGTCCCCTTCTCGTTCGGCAGCCCCTGCAGGATCACGAATCCACCGATACCCGATCCGTTAACCGACACGAGCGGTACTCTCACGTGACGGGAATTCGCGGGTGCGGCACCCAGGACGATAAAGGCAAGCGCGACTGATGCAGACACTGTGAGAAGCCTTCGCATACACGCCTCCTTGGACTTTTCCCGGCGATCCGCTCGCCGGGGTACCAAGTAAGCTTACCGAATCCTACGATGGAAGGCCCTTTCCGCTTTGCGGCCCAGCCTCACAAGTACCGTTGTATCCGGGCCGTTACAACGGGGACACGAAAAAGTACCCAGACGGACGCCGGGAAAGACCCCCTTGACACCCATATTCCGCATCCCAAAGCCCTTTTCAACATCAATAGGTTGAGGTACAATCTCTGTGCGCCCCAATATCTTGTGTTTTTTCTTGACGGCGCTCTCACCCCCTGGTCTAGAGTGCGACCCCGGTTCCTAAACGGAGCCGCCGACCGGAAACGGTCGAGCCGGGGGGCCGCGAGGGCGGCCATTGAGGGAGGCGGGCACTGCGCCAAGGAGAGGGGCACGAGATGGAGAGGGAGCTCGGTCTAAGCGGGTCGGCGGTTATGGAAGGAAACACGGCAATGAGCGTCCAGGGTAAGCCGGAGTTCGGGGTGGAGAAGAAGGCCGGTCTCCGCTTTCCCCGGGTGTTCACCCAGGCGGGCTCAAACCCCTTCGACGAGGTCGAGTGGGATCTGAGGACCGCGATCATATCCAACGAGCATGGACAGGTTGTCTTCGAGCAGCGCGACGTCGAGTTCCCCAAGTTCTGGTCGCAGATGGCGACCAACGTCGTGGCCTCGAAGTATTTTCGCGGGCAGATGGGGACTCCCCAGCGCGAGCGCTCGGTCAAGCAGCTGATCGGACGCGTCGTCCGCTCGATCGCGGAATGGGGACGCAAGCAAGGCTATTTCGCGTCCGATCTCGACGCCCAGTCGTTCTCGGACGAGCTCACCTATCTCCTCCTCCACCAGAAGGCCTCCTTCAACAGCCCGGTCTGGTTCAACTGCGGCGTGGAAGCGAAGCCGCAGTGCTCGGCCTGCTTCATCAATTCTGTGGCCGACACGATGGAGGGAATCCTGAACCTCGCGAAGACCGAGGGGCTTCTCTTCAAGTGGGGCTCCGGAACCGGTACGAATTTCTCTTCACTCCGCTCGTCGAAGGAGCACATCCAAGGCGGCGGCACGGCCTCCGGACCAGTTTCCTTCATGAAGGGCTTCGACGCGTTCGCAGGGGTCATCAAGTCCGGAGGCCGCACGCGCCGGGCCGCGAAAATGGTGATCTTGAACGTCGATCACCCGGATATCGTCGAGTACATCAAGTGCAAGGCGGAGGAGGAAAAGAAGGCGTGGACGCTGATCGATGCGGGTTACAGCCCCTCGCTCAACGGTCCCGCGTACGCTTCGATCTTCTTCCAAAACTCCAATAACTCCGTCCGCGTGACCGATGAGTTCATGCACGCGCTCGAAAAAGACGCCACCTGGTCGACCAAGGCGGTCACGAACGGCGAGGTCATCGACACCTACCGGGCCCGCGACCTCATGGGCATGATCGCCGACGCGGCGCACCAGTGCGGCGATCCAGGCATCCAGTTCGACACCACGGTGAACGATTGGCACACCTGCCCGAACACGGCCCGGATCAATGCTTCGAATCCGTGCTCGGAGTACATGTTTTTGGACGACTCCGCGTGCAATCTCTCGTCGCTCAATCTCATGAAGTTC
>DASXTQ010000086.1:0-7324 GCA_036505295.1 Candidatus Eiseniibacteriota bacterium | reverse complement strand
ATGCATTCGGGAACCTTCAACCGCTCAAAGAGCGCCTTCTTCATCGAACTCTGATAGAGCCCCGCCTCCCGCGCGTGACACTGGCCGCACACGTGGATCACCGACCTCACCTCCGGGGGCGTCGCCCCGTGGTTCCCATGGCAGTCGTTGCACGCCGGGGCCGAGAGGTCGCCTCCCTCTAGGAGCGCGCTCGCGTGCACGCTCCGCTGATAATCGGCGTACTGGTTCGTCGGAATCTTGTATGCCGCCATGAATGTCGAGTCCGCGTGGCAGTGCGCGCACGTCTTCGGCACGTTCTGAGCGAAGGTCGGCGCGCTCGGATGGCTGACGGGGCGGATGCCGTGGACTCCGTGGCAGTCGACGCACGTGGCCGGCTTCGAATCACCCGCCGCGTTCAGCTTCCCGTGCACGCTGGTCCGGTACTCCGTGTACTGATCGACGCGCAGCTGCGGGTTGTAGCGTTTCATGTATGCCGCGTCCGAATGGCACCGGGCGCAGAACCTGGGAATCTCGAGACGGTCGGGTGGCGGCTTGAATCCCTTCGCCGGATCCATGGCGTGGTCCGCCGCCTCATCGGGATCCCGGGTCGTGATCCGCTTCGGATCCCCCCCGTGACAGGACTCGCATCCCAGCCCCGCGGCGGCGTGGACATCACCGGGCCAGGAAGCGACGGGCTTTCGCAACCGGGACTCGTCGGCGCCCCGATGACACGCGATGCAGGAGCTGGTGTCCGCCGGGGCCGGCGCGCCCCGCGCGGTCCCTGCGACCGCGACCGAGAGCACGAGGCACCCCAGGAAGGATAGTCGCGAGCGAGCGCTCATACTCTGTCACCGCGCTTGGAAACCATCGCCCTGCCGGAGAGCCATCCGGACGCGGCCACGACGAAGGCGACCGCGATGGGCCACCACGCGTGGTAGCCCCAGGCGGTCATGCCGACCAGGAACGCGAGCGCCACGACACCGAGAAGTGTGAACGCCGGGCTCTTACCAGTCTTCGTGACCGAATGGTCGAGGAACGGGACCGCAAACCCGAGCGCCCCGATTGCGCCGAAACCGAGGATCACCACCGCCTCGTTCTCGATCCCGAGAATGGCGCCCCCGGGAACGAGCCGCAGGGTCTGGAACATCGCCATGAAATACCACTCCGGGCGGATGTTCGGAGGCGCGGGCGCGAACGGATCGGCCTTCTCCCCCAACTCCCAGGGAAAGAGGGCCGCGAGCGCGGCCAGCACACCGAGCGCGAGGGTCCACCCGAAGAGATCGCGAAGGAGGAAGTCCGGCAGGAACCGCATGCTGCGCCGCGGGCCGGGCTCTTTCTCGACGAAAGGAGGCACGCTCATTCCGTGCCGCTGCACCAGGACGAGGTGCAGGACGAGCAGGAAGGTCGTCAGCGCGGGCAGGATCGCGACGTGCCATCCATAGAACCGCGAGAGCGTGCTCCCGCCGACGTGGTCGCCTCCGCGCAGGAATCGAAGCGTGAACTGGCCCACAAACGGGACAGACCCTGCGATGCCGGTCCCCACCCGCGTCGCGAAGTACGCCAGCTTGTTCCACGGGAGAAGGTATCCGGAGAACCCGAACCCCATGGCTAGGATGAGGAGGGCGAACCCCGTCATCCACGTCAGCTCGCGGGGCGGGCGGTAGGCCTTGAGGAAGAGAACGGAGAACAGGTGCGCGAGCGCGGCCGCGATCATGAGGTTCGCGGACCACGAGTGGATCGAGCGTATCAGCCATCCGAAGGAGACCTGCGTCAGGATGAACTGGACGGACTCGTACGCCTCCTGGGCGGAGGGGCGGTAATACAGCATCAGGAGGATGCCGGTCCCGACCTGGACCATGAAGAAGAAAAGCGTCATCCCGCCCAGGTAATACCAGGGGCTGTGCCGGTGCAGAGGGACCGTCTTCTCTTCGGCGACGTGCCGGAGTCCGCCGAGTCCGATCCGAGCGTCGAGCCACTCGCCGATTTTTCGGATCACGGACGGCGTCTCCTTCGCCTCAGGCGCGACTGACGAAGATATCGTCTCCGCTCACTTGCACCGCGAACGGTTTGAGGGGCCGGGGCGGGGGCCCCGCCACATTCTTGCCTTCGAGGTCGTAATAGCCGTTATGGCACGCGCACCAGATCCGGTGGGAGCCCTTGTCGAACTGGACGGTGCACCCGAGATGAGTGCAGGACGCCGAGAAGGCACGGAACTCGCCCGGAGTCTTCTCGACGAGGATGCCGGGCTCCGAGCCCATCGGAAAGATTTTCCAGCCTTCCTTCGTGATCTCGGAGACCTTGCCGGCAAGGACGCGGGATCCCACGTCCTCCTCGACATGGGGCGGACTCAGAAACCGGGCGACGGGATAGAAGACCGCCATGGTGAGTGTTCCCACCGTCGTCGCGAGGAATTGATTCAGGAATCTACGCCTTGTGACCGGACCGCTCATGCCGTCGGACTCTTCCGGGATCCTCCCCGAGGTGCACGGGCCGTCGGCGGACCCACCCGGCGGCCGGAAGACGTGCGGAAGGAGATCAGAACGTTTGACGGACCAGGAGCGCGACGCGGTGCGCCCGGTAGCTCTGGAAGCTGTCCCCGAGATAGATGTAGTTGACGTTCGACGCCCCGGCCGCGATGCCCAGCTGAGGAATGTCGACCGCGGCGAAGTCGATCGCGTCGAATTCCTCCCACAGATACTGAAGACCGAGCTGCGTTCGATCGGCGAGGTTGTAGTCCGACTCCAGGGTGAGATCGATCCGGCGATAACGGGTCGAGGGCGGGTTCTGCGCCGTGATGCTGGAGGGGCTCACCGTCGCGAACACATAGGTGCCGGGCCACCGTGCGTAATCGAGGTAGGCACTGAATCCAAGAAGATCGGGCTTCGCGCGCCACTCGACGCCGACGTTCGAGAACCAACCCTCGTCCTTGAGACGCGCCGTCCACGTGGAATCGGCCGTCCCGAAGGCCGCCGAACGGCTCTGGCGCGACGCCTGATGGGAGACCATCTGCTCCCAGCCGACGGCCGCCGTGAGATCGAGGTTCGGGTTGGCGTGATACGTCACGTCCCCGCTCGCATTCCGTTGGTGGATCCGACGAAGCCCGATTCGGACTGTGTCCGCCAGCTCATCGGAGTACTTCTCGAAAAGGTAGCCGAAGGATCCGCCCAGCTCCAGACGCTCGATCGGGACGATCGTCACCGTGCCCCCCGCCTGCATCTGCTTCCGATCCGCGACGTCGAATCGGCGGAGCGCGGTCTGCTCTTCCCCATCGTAGGAGAAATCGGCGTTCCGCGCCCATCGCTTGGCGCGACGGACATGGGCCTCCAGAGAGACTTTATTCATGGGCCGCAGACGCAGCTTCCCACCCACGGCTTCCTCACGATCCGAGTGCACCTCCCGGACCGTCCGCGTGCGATCCAGTCGATCCGCCGTCCCGATGATCGAGACTTGCTTTAGTGGGTTGTAGTTCAGCTCGGCTCCGTACGACTGATGGCGGTACCCGAACGCCTCCGTCTCGAGCGCGCCCACCGTGAACGCTCCGTCGGCGACCGATTCGCCGGAAAATACGTGGACCGGGGTGCGATTCAGGTAGTGGTACTGCCGGAACATCAGCGTACCGCCAAAATCTTTCCGGGGATGGGACGTGAGCCGGTAATCCTGCGTGAAGACGTCCACCTTGGCGTGGGTGCTGCGCTCTGGAGGAAGCGAGTCCAGGCTCGAATAGGGGTCCGCCGCGTTGACGGTGAAGGGCAGCCAGGGATCGTTCTGCGTATTGCGGCTCACCCCTACCGTCCCGTTGAAGGCGGTCCGCATGGGAAGCCGATACGCCACGCCGACGGTGCCGCGCACGGAGCGGTTGTTCGGATAAAGATCGATCCGCCCCTGGTTTTGCGCCCCGGTCAAACGCGCCGGGTTGTCGAACGTGAGCGAATTCACCTCGTTATGGAACTCGGAGACGCCCGCGGTCGCCAGCAGAGTCGCGCGCTCCTTTTGATAGGTCGCGCGGGCCTCCCCGTCGAGGATCCGCTGTGAGATCGGCTCCCAGATCTCCACGCCACTGCCCGGGCTGAACCCGCCGCCATAGGCCTTCCGCCCCGAGCGCATGCGGCGGCTTCCCTTCAGCTCGAACTGCCAGTCGCGCGCGGGCCTCGCCCGAAGGCGCGCCCGGGTGATGTCGGTCCGGAATCCGAGACCGATCCGCGGAGAGACGGCGAGTGCATCCCTGAGGCGTGCGACGTAGCCGGCCGGATTGGCCTGATTGGCCGCTTGGAGCGAATCCGGAACGAGCTCCCGTCCCGGAGATACCTCCGAGAACGGGGAATGCGCGACCAGGCTCAGATTGTGCGGAATCTCCTGGTAGCCGAGATCGACTCGCAGCTTGGCTCCGTTCCACCACGTAAGCGAGTTCGACTGATCGTGCCGGAGACTATGGTCCCCATAGAAGAGGACCAGATTGCGGTCCCGCCACGCTCGCAGAGCGTACTGCTCCAGAAAGGCGCCTCGCGGCTCCTCGCTGAACTCCTGGAATTTCGCTTCCCGCGCCGTCTGATCCCACCACTGCGTGCCGAAGGTGACGGACCCGTCCGAAGCGCCCGAGGCCGGAGCCGGCGCACCCAAAACGATCGCCACCAGCAATCCGAGAAGGGCCAGAATGGTCCGAACCATGGCATCCACCTCCCTAGCGCTCGAAGAATTCCCCTGACGGGTGATTCGAGCCGTGAATTTGGCTGTGACAGTTCGTGCAGGACCGGTTCACGATCTTGTTCGCGCCGCTCGCCGTCAAATCCGGCACGTCGTAGAGCGTGCTCGGGTGCCGAGACATGACGTGGCATCTCTGGCAGAGATAAGGACGCTTTCCGGCAAGGATCTTGTCGTTGTTGGACCCGTGCGGCTGATGGCAGTTGACACAATTCTCCCGCACCGGCGGGTGCTCGTAGAGGAACGGGCCCCTCTTGTCCGTGTGGCAGGTGACGCAAAGTTCGACGTTGCTCGCGGCCCGGATCATGTGCGGACCCGGCGACCCGTGAGGGTTGTGGCAGTCGATGCAGGACATGCTCCCCTCTCGAAGGGGCATCTGCGCCGTGTGCTCGAGCGCCGCCCGCTTGTCGAGATGGCACGTCACGCAGAGATCCGACGTCTTCTTCGCGACGAGAAGCTTGGATTGATCCAAGCTCTTCGCGGCGTGGATGCTGTGGCAATCGGTGCAACGCACGTCGTTTCGTGCGTGATTGCTCTGATCCCAGTAGAACTGCTCGCCGGCTTTATGGCAGCTCCGGCAGACGGCCGAGGCTTCGTCCGGCTTCATCTTCTTGAGGTTGCGCATCGTGGCGAACCCGGGGGCGTCTTCTTGACCGTCGGCGGCGACGTGCAGTGAGCCGGGCCCGTGGCACGCTTCACATCCGACATGCTCCCCTACCAGCTTCGGATCGATCTCTGCCATGTGGTGCGGATTGTGCTGAAAGGCGTCCCACTCCTCGGCGTGGCACTTCTGGCAGGCTTGCGCGCCGACATAGTGGGCCTCGTTCTCTTGGGCGGAGGCGGGGAGGAAACCGGTGGCGAGGAGCACGGCGGCGGTTGCAAGGACAACCAGGCAGGCACGCGCGCGTTTCATGAGCCCTCCTCCGACCACGAGCCTCGGGTCGCCGGCCCTGCCGGCGGATCGTCTCTTGGCTTGCCTAAAATATCGGGCCCGGGCCCAGGCGGTCAACGCGTAACAGGTCTTATAGGGAATGGTACTTTGGTCGTACGCGGACTCTTTACCTCGGGCCTCAGCGGTACTAGCATGGTCCTCATGGCACCCGAACGGAAGGTCGTACGCGAGGGAACTCCCCGTGCGCGCAAGAGCCGGCCCAAGATCCGGATCCTCGTCGCTGACGACCAGCCGATGGACCGTCGCGGGATCGTGGCGCTCCTCGGCTCGCAGCCGGACTTTGACGTCGTCGCAGAGGCTGGAACCGTTGGAGAAGCGGCGAGCCGCTACAAGCGCCTCAAACCCGACGTGGCCATCCTCTCGGTTCGCCTACCGGACCAGGACGGCCGCACGGCGATCGCGTCCCTCCGCGCGTCGTGCCCGAAGCTGCGCATGATCGCCCTCGCCGAGCGCGGAGCGGAGCATTGCCTCGTGTTGAATCCTCCGCATCGATCCGGCCGCGGGCTTCCGGTTTCCAGCCCGGCTACGACGATGTGCACGGATTGCCTCCAGCTTGCGGTCTCGGAGGGTGCGCTCGGAGCCCTCCGACGTGACGCCGAGCCAGAGGAGTTGTTCCAGGCGGTCCGTGCCGTGGCCCAGGGGAACGCCTGGTTCGAGTCCGGCACCGCGGCCGCTATTTCGAGAGGGGCACCGAAATCCGGTGGACCGAATGCCGCTCCCGAGCTCTCGGCGCGCGAGCTGGAGGTCGCGGGCCTCATCTCCGACGGGCGTTCGAACAAGGAGATCGGGCAGGCTCTGGGGATCAGCGAGCCCACCGTGAAGAAGCACGTGGGGCATATCCTCGCGAAGCTCGGGTTACAGGATCGCCTCCAGATCGGCATCTACATTGTCCGCAATCCCCTGCTCCTGGACGGGAAGAGCGGGAGGGGGTAGCGCCTTCTCCCTACTACCAAAGTATCGTTCCCTTCCCGCTGACCATCCCCTACATTCCTACTCGAACTTGCCGATGAAGAAGAAGGGGCCCTTCAAGGAGGCGCGTATGAACCGGTGGCTGGTTGTTGTTTCGGGTGTCGTTCTCGCGGTCGCATTGACCGGGGTTTCGTGGGCGGCCAAGCCTCCGGACGGAAAACCGATCATCATGAAGTACAAATGCAATTCGTGCCATTCGATCGAGGCCGCCGGGGTCATGAAGAAAGCCGCGCCCGACGAAGGGGAATCGACTTCGAAGCTGAAGCCGCCCGATCTTTCCGATGTCGGTCTCAAGAAGAAGGCGGATTGGATCGCCCTCTTCTTGCAGAAAAAGGAGAAACTCGAGGGAGACTTCCATCCGAAGAAGTTCCGCGGGACTGATTCCGAGCTCAAGACGCTCACCGCGTGGCTCGAGACCATGAAAACGGAGAAGCCCGAGAGTAAGGAGAAGGCCGACAACAAGGCCAAAGAGAAAGCCGGCGAGGAGAAGCCGTCCAAATAGGCGCGATGGTCCCGCCGATTGCGTTATTGGTCGGGCTGCTCGGCATCACGATTCTTCTGCTCGTGCTGCTGATCGCGAAGCCCTCGTTGACGCGCGAGCCGGGCGGGAAGATTCTCGCGTTCGTGGCGATCTTTCTCGCTCCCGCGCTCGCGGTCTCCGCGGGGGGCGTCGACCATTTGGAGCGCTCCAAGCGCACCGAGTTTTGCCTCTCGTGCCACGTGATG
>DASXTQ010000085.1:0-6469 GCA_036505295.1 Candidatus Eiseniibacteriota bacterium | reverse complement strand
CACCTCGTCCGCGGGCTCCGCACCCGGCACCGCGATCCGCGCACGGACGCTCTCGTGCAGGTGCTCCAAGTATTCCGCCGGGGACCGATCCGGGGACCGGCGGAGCTCCGCCTCCAGCGAGGAGACCTGATCGATCAATGCTCGGCACGTGCTGCAGCCCGACACGTGTGCTTCGATCAGCGCCCGCCGCTCAGGGGGCAGCTCGCCGTCACGGTAGGCGAAGAGGTCTTCGGAACGAGGATGATTCGGGTCGGTGTTTATCATCGCTGGAACCTTGAGGCTCTGAGCTTCTCCACTTCCTGGAGCAAGGCCTCGCGCGCGCGCGCCAGGCGGGACATGACGGTGCCTACGGGGATATCCAACGCGCTCGCGATCTCGGCGTACGGGAGATCCCCCTCCACGCGTAGCGCGAGAATCGATCGATGCTCCTCGGAGAGCCGCTCCAGCGCGCGCTCGACGTCGAGCAGGCTCTGCTGACCGGCCGGGTCCAGTGTAACGTCGGGCAACCGGTCGGCGAGCGTTATCCCCTCCGCCCCGGGCTCGTCAAGCGGCACCGTGGCCCGGCGGGCGCCCTGGCGGATCCAGCTCAGCGCCGTCCGCGCGACGATCGTGAGGAACCAGGGCCCGAACGTGCGGCTCAGGTCGAAGCGTGGGAGCGCCCGGTAGGCTTTGACGTAGCTGTCCTGGACCACGTCGTCCGCGTCCTCGTGGTTGCGCGTGATCCTACGCGCCAGTCGATAGGCGGGGCGCCGCGTGCGGCGGACGAGCTCGTCGAAGGCATCGATTTCGCCGGCCAGCACGAGCTGGACAACCTCAGCGTCCGGAACCGCTGTGCGGTCGGGTTTCGTGGAACCCATAGGACGCGCACTTTACTACGCGGGTCAGGCGGGGTGTATTCCAAACAAAAGGACGGAGCGCGGCGTCATTCCACCGTAACTGCTTGTCGCGGAAGAGTTACGTCCCCGCCCGATTGAACTTTGCCCCACAAGCACATAGGATGGTGCATTCCCGCGTCAAGAACGAGCCAAGCGTCGAGTCCTCCAGAGGAGCCACGATGAATCTGAACGCCGCATTCGACTACATCCGAAAGAACGAGAAGCGCTATGTGGACGAGCTGATCCAATTTCTGCGGATTCCCAGTATCAGCGCGCACAAGGACCACGATAAAGACGTGGCAGCGGCGCTTGAGTTCGACAAGAAGAAGCTCGAATCGCTTGGATTCAAGACCGAGGTGTGGCCCACGCGCGCGCACGCGGGCCTCTTCGCGGAGCGGATCGTGGATCCCGCGGCTCCTACGGTTCTCATCTACGGGCACGTCGACGTGCAGCCTGTGGATCCGATCGAGCTGTGGGAGAACCCCCCCTTCGAGCCGCGGATCAAGGATGGAGCGATCTGGGCCCGCGGAGCGGACGACAACAAGGGGCAGCATTACGCCCAGATCGCCGGAGTCGAGTCCGTCATCCAGGGAGGAGGCGGCCTTCCGGTCAACGTGAAATTCATCATCGAGAGCGACGAGGAGTTCGATGGCGAGGCGATGGCCGAGGTGGCGCCCAAGCACAAGGACAAGTTGCGGTGCGACGTCTTCCTGGTATCGGACTCGAGCTTCCCCGACGTCGATCACCCCGCGATCACGGTCTCGATACGCGGAATTCAGGCGGCCGAGATCACGATCCGGGGCCCAGCCGTTGACAAGCACTCCGGGGAATGGGGCGGCATGCTCTACGAGCCGGTCGACGTCCTGCGCTGGGTGATTCAAAACCTGAAGGACTTCAAGACCGGCCGCGTGCTCGTCCCGGGGTTCTACGACGACGTCCAGGAGGTGAGCGCGGAAGATCGGAAGGCGATCGGGGCGAGGCCCTGGAACGACGCGGCCCAGGCGAAATCGATCGGCGTGAAGCGTTTGTTCCACGAGGAAGGCTTCTCCACCCTCGAATCCGGCACCATCCGTCCGACGTTGCAGGTCAATGGCGTGATTGGCGGCTACACCGGGGAGGGCTTCAAGACCGTGATCGGGTCGTGGGTGCGCGCGAAAATCAGCATGCGCCTTGTCCACAATCAGGATCCGGGCCGGATCGGCCAGCTTTTCGAGCGGTACGTGCGCGAGCTGGTCGGCGACATGGGGACGGTGGAGTTCCGGAGTTTCGGCGCCGGCCGCCCGTTCCGGGCCGAGGTCTCGAACCCCTTCGTCCAGGCCGGGTTGCGCGCTCTCGAGGCTGGTTTCGAAAAACCCCCGATCGCGATCGGCCAGGGGGGCTCCATCCCAATCGTTGCCCCGCTCGTCCAGATCACGGGCGCACCGTGCGTTCTCATGGGCTTCGGGCTCCCTGGGGATAACCTCCACGCCCCCAATGAGCACTTCCCAATCGGCTGTTTTTTGGGCGGGGCGCGCTCGGCGGCGGCCTACTTGAACGAGGTCTCGAGCAGGGTCGGAGCGGGGGCCAGACGGTAATCTTCGGGGGTCGCACGCGTTACGATCGAATCAGTTACCCTCGACGCAGCATCTGTAGTATATATAGGGGAGCGGCCAAGGATGGCCTAACCCTGTTTGCCCTCGTCATGGAAGGCGGGGCGCGTACGGCGGTTCGGGTGTGAGTTGCGGTACTCACCGGCACCCGATTCATACACGACCGTATCGGCGCGCCCCTCTTACCGACCGCGCCTCGAGCAGCGCGTTCCGTTTCCAGATATCAGCGCGCCGTGGCAACCAGATCCCTGAAGTCCACCAGCGTATCGTCTTCCGTCCAAACGCCCACGGTTCCCTTCCAGAATCGATCGTCGCGAACCCTCATCGCTTCGTTTCCATCGAAGAACGCCTGCGTCACCGACTTTCGTCTCGAGATCGCGATCGTATGCCACGTGCCTGGTTCGAGCGGGCCGATCTTGGCGAATTTGACGTCACGCCGCTTCCCGTAGAGGAGATAATGGAACACCAGCTCCCCGGTTTTCGCGCTCACCCGTACCAGGTACCCGCTTGTACCCTTCCGGTCCATCTGGAATAGGAGGCCGGCCGAGGGATCAATCTCGCCCGACCGGATCCGGAACCGCACCGACGCGTCGAGATCCTCCAGCAACGGCCGCGTGAACGTGAGGTAATGATAGGTGATCCCGTCGCTGTCCTCAGATTGGCTGAGGACTCGGGTCGACGGGGCGAGTCCCGTCGAGTCCTCCGAGACCTGCCACGTCCCGCCGAACGCCATGGTGTGGGCGGGCTTTTGTCCGAGCGTGTCCGACTGAAAGCTCCACGTGTAGGTTTTCCCCAGAGGCGCGGTCCTCTCCTTGGCGGCCGCGGACGAGATGGTCGCACCGAGCGCGCACGCCACCATGAAACCGAGGAGCATCGTCGTGCGCGCGCGGTACGTAACCCCACCGATTCTGATCATTCATCCTCCCTGAGCTTGTGGAAGAGCCGCACCATGGCCTCGGTGTCGCGGCGACAGTAGGCGCGGAGCGCATGCCTCAACTCCATCCGCCGGTCCACCGGCGTGTCTTCGTCCATCATCTGGACGAACGCGACCGCCGCCTGCCCTCCCTCCCGAATTTCGAGATCCTCGTAGTCGAGGTCGTCGATCAGGGCGGGCAGCACTTCCTTGATTGAAAAGGAGCCCCTGAAGCTGGGGTGATAGTAATGCGAACGGATCAGCTCGAGCAGATCCACCATCCGGGACTCCACGATGGCGAGGAGGTCCTCCCTGCACTCGTCCACGTCCTCCGCAAGCAAACGGATGATCCTCTCTTCGAACCCGGAGTAGACCACAATGGGTCCCTCCGCGCCGAGCGCCTTGATCAGCGACGCGGCCACATGTCGGCGCGGGTCGGTCGGCTCCGTGTGGAGGTACTCGAGATGCTCGAGCGATCCGTCGGGCCGAAGGACATGATCGGACCATTGGAAGGGAACCTGTTGGAACGGCTTCGTTCCGACGAAGAGCGGAAGCGGGGGATTACATGTTTCGAAGTCGAGGAAATGGACCGGCGGGCTGAGCGCGTCCAGCGCCCGCCTCAACTCGGGATCGGAATGGACGCTCCCCGTGATCACGCACGCCCGTATCCTCCGGTGGAGATCGGTCAGCAGAGGAAAATCCTCGGGAATGTCACGGATGTCCTCGATGTCGGCATCGCGGAGGGCGCGGAACAGCTTCGGGCTCATGCGCGGAAGATGCTCGAGCGGATACTCGGGGCCATCGAGGTGGCAGCGGGTGTAGAAAGGACAGATGTAGGGCCGCTTGCAGTGCGGCCCGACGAGAATGGGCGGCAGATGGCTCCCCCAGAGCGGGGCACGCATCGCTTCAAGCTGCGATAGCAGAAGTGGCCTGACCTCGCGGGCTTGCTCGGTGACGTCCCGAAGGGTGAAGAGCTGGTCGAGGACATAAGGACCCCCTTCGTACACATATTGATTGTTCACGTGGAGGATGCAGGCACGGCGGACCGGCACGCCGGCTCCTTCGACCACGTAGAGCTGGATTCCGACGTCGTTGAGGTATTCCTCCTTATATCCGGAACTGGATTTGACCTCGATCAAGTCCCAGGACCCTTCGCCGGCTGGGGCGAGAATGTCCACCCGGATGCGCACGTTCCCGTGATGGAACGCGGCTTCGTAAATCGCCTTGGTGCCCGGTTGCTCCAGTGCGGCCGCGGTGGTTCGCGCCGCCTCGTCAGGGTGAGTGTCCCCGGGAATGCGCACGCCTCCCCCGAAGAGCCCTCGCGCGACGATCCCGACGCGCGCCCCCGTCCCGAAGAGCGCCTTCGTGGTCAGATCGAGGGGATCGCGCATGTCGTGGTGGTAGCACTCGTAGTAGAGCCGCTTGTGGCACTGGAGGCCCGCGATGAAGCGGGACTTGGAGAGAAGCGGGATGGAGTTGCGAGCGGAGGCTGGAGTGGTACTGCCCCAGAGGGGGATCTGTTCCATGGACCGTGCGAACCCTCACGCCCCCAGAGCCCGAGATGTCGCAAAGAGTTAGGGCCGAGCGCGGTCGGGCCCGGGCGAACAAGGCGAGATGCCGAGTGAACCCGATGCGCCGGCCCTGTGGGAGTATAGCGCGGCGCGATCTGTTTGCGACTGTTGTAATATCAAACCACGCGGTCGGATGTCGCCGCGTGGGAACCCTCGAGCATTCCACCGCACCTTGATCCGGAGGATGGAGCGATGTGCCGTCGCCTCGCCGTACTAGTCTTCGTAGCGCTCGTCCTCGCCCCGCAGTCTCCGGCGTCGGGGAATCCCAAGCTTCCAGCCCAACCGAAGGCACCGAAGCACCCGACGTTCAACTTCTACTGGGGGGAGAGGGTCGAGGACGACTATCAGAATCTGGAACGTGTGACCGACCCGGGCGTCGTGAGATGGGCGAAGGCACAAAACGGTTACGCGCGGGCTTGGTTGGATCACCACCCGGAACGAAAGGCGATCTTGAAGCGAGTCGTAGAGCTGACGCATTCCGACTCGCCCGATTATTACGGCGGGAGCTATCGAAACGGGACCTACTTCTTCCTGAAAGACCAGCCCCCGAAGCAGCAGCCGTTCCTGGTCACGCTGACTTCCGTGATGGACACGAAGACGGAGCGGGCGATCGTGGATCCCAACGCGATCGATTCAACGGGAGGAACCTCGATCGATTTTTACGCCCCATCGCTCGACGGGAAGTATGCCGCGGTGTCTCTATCGAAGAACGGCACCGAGGACGGGACCCTCCAGATCTATGAGACCGCGACCGGACGGCGGTTGGACGATACGATTCCCAGGGTGAACGGCGGCACGGCGGGGGGCAGCGCGGCATGGAATGCCGACGCCAGCGGAATCTACTATACGCGCTATCCTCATGAAGGCGAGCGCCCGGCGGAGGAGCTCCCCTTCTACCAGCAGATCTACTACCACAAGCTCGGAACGCCGATCGCCCAAGACACCTACGTCCTCGGAAAGGAATTCCCGAAGATCGCCGAGATCGAGCTGAGCACGAGCCCCGACGGGCGGTACCTGCTCGCCGATGTAAGCAACGGAGACGGTGGGGAGCACGCGTACTGGCTTCGCGGCGCCTCCGCGGCGTGGACCCAGGTCACGCGCTTCGAAGACGGAATCGTGGAAATGAAGTTCGGGATGGACGACGCCTTGTATCTGCTCTCGCGCAACGACGCCCCGCGCAAGAAAATCCTCCGTCTCCCGCTCGAGTACCCGGACCTGCATCATGCGGCCGTCATCATCCCCGAGACCGAAAACGCGATCGAGGGCTACACCCCCACGGCGACGAGGGTGTATGTGACCGAGATGGTCGGGGGCCCAACCCAGATGCGGGTCTACGAGCTGAAGGGACATGCGATCGGCCTTGTCACGATGTCCGAGGTCGCTACCATGGGGACTGCCATGCGCACGTCGGGAGACGATGTGCTGGTGCGCAGCCAGAGCTACACGCATCCGCCCGCCCTGTACCGCTACGGCTCGGACCGCACGGGCCTTCAGGAGACGGCGCTCGCGCAGGTCTCCCCC
>DASXTQ010000084.1:0-64550 GCA_036505295.1 Candidatus Eiseniibacteriota bacterium | reverse complement strand
CCACGCCCTGGGAACGACGGCGCCGGGTTCCACCGCGCCGTCCGCCTCCCCCTCCGACCACCCCGTCCACGGGCTTACCCATCCAGCGGGTCGTGATCCGCGTGCTCGTCACGCAAGCAGGGGCGCAGCGGCCGCGGCACGATACAGCGGCTCTGCAAACGGCGTGCCTTTGGGTCATCCGCCATCCGGCGTGCTTTAGCGGTGGTGCGGGGTCGCGTGCCCGCGACGGACTCCCGACGCCGTCAAAAGGAGGGCCACGGCCGGTCATCTAGGCGAATCGCTCCGTACGCGTGATGTCGAGAGGATGGTCGATTATCAGTAGACTTCGGGGTCCGGCTCGAAGAGTTTCGGAAGCAGCTCCGCCATCGCGACCACGTCGAGCAGGTTGTGGTGGAACACGGGGAGGAGCCGGTGCGGCTGGCCGTGCTTCACGTACTCGTGATAGGCGCCGGGAATCTCGGAGCCGTCGATGTCGCCGGCGCGCAGGCGCCGCAGGACGCGCGATTCGAGCGTCTTGAGTCTGCAGTCGGGCAGGCGATCCTTCCAGCGGCGTCTCACCATCCAGAGAAGGTCGAGGTGCGGGATCCGGGTCTCGAAGCGCAGCCTGTGGTACACGGCGCGGTGGCGCAGGAACGGAAGGTCGAAGGTCTTCCCATTGTAGGTGACGAGAAAGTCGTGCTCGCCCAGAATCCGCTCCACCTCGGCGAGCAGGCAGCGTTCCTCGGCGTAGTCGCGCGCGAATAGCTGGCGCAAGACGAGATTCCTCTCCCCGATGTGGCAGAGCCCGACCAGAAAGACAGGCTGCGACTGGAGCCCGCACGTCTCGATATCGAGGAACAGCATGCGGCGATGCCCGAACTTCTGGAAGAGCCCTCGCTCGGGCGGATCGAGCGCCTCGATCGCTTCAGGGAGGGTGCGGGGCATGGAAGCCTCGTCGGGGTCCGGCAGCCTTCCGATCTGCTCGTACTTCTTGAGCAGCGGCGTCGGCCGCTCGTTCAGGTCCGTGTAGAGGCGCTCGTGCACGAACATAGCACCCTCGCGCCCGATCATGACGCCGCCTGGGAGAATGTCCTCGATCGAAGCGGGCACGATCCGCGGTTCGCGCGGGCGGCGCACGGCGGGGTCGAGCGTCGCGCCGGCGCGACCAACTTGAGCCTCGTCCCGGAGCATCTCCCCGATGCGTTGCCGCAGCGCCTGGGAGATCACCGGCCGAGCATCCGCCGCAACAGTGCCAGGGTCGCGGCCTTGCTTGGGATCGGCCAGCCGCCATACAAATCGGGATCCTGCTGCTGCGCGGGCCGCATGATCGGGAGCCCCACGCAAGAGGGGCATCCCAGCTCGCACGGGCAGTCCTCGACCAGCCGGAGCGACGCGCTCAACAGCTCCCCGACGATCGCGTATCCGCGCTCGGCGTACCCCAAACCGCCAGGGTAGCGGTCGTACATGAAGATGGTCGGCTCGCCGAGGTTGGCTCTGTCCAGGATCCCGCCGATATCGGGCCGGTCGCACATGACGTGGAGCGGCAGCACCGTGATGAGGAGGTTTCGTAGCCCCGACATCCCCTCGCGCGGGTTGAGCCCTGCGATCTTGACATGGTTTCGCGTGCCCTCGGAGGGCTGAATCCAAAGCGCCATCGTGTCCAATTTCTGCCGCGGAAGGTCGAGCGGGTGATAGCCGATTGCATCGAGACTCCGGAAGCGAATCTTCTTCATCGCGACGGTCGCCCAGGAGACTCCGGCAGGTCCAAGCCCGATCGTCTCGTCTCCGAGCTTCTTCGATTCGCGCGTCTCCTCGAGCTTCAGGTGCGTGTCGAGCACAGGCTGCGTGTAGTAGTCCACCTCGCGCGGCTCGACGTAGGCAATCTTTTGCTTTAAATCAAGATCGCGGACGAAATAGGTGTCGCCTTCGTGAAGATAGATTGCTTCTGGATATAACAGCTCCGGCGCGCTGATCGAATCGACCGTGCCGAGCACCGCGTTCTCGCGCGTCTGGTCGAGGATGGTGAACGTGTCGTCGGAGATGGTGCGCAGGTTCACGCTGCCCGCCGGGTACTCGGCCGAGGACCAGTAGCGGAGGCCGTCGAGGGACTTGAACGAACCCTCCTCCTCGAGGAGCGACGCGATCGCGGGCGCGCGGCTTCCGAATATCGCCTCGTCCTCCTCGCTCAGCGGCAGCTCGTAGGCAGCGCAGGAAAGCTGCGAGGCGAGCACATAGGGATTCTCCGGGTCCAGCACCGCGCTCTCCGGCGACTGTCCGAAGAAGTAGCTCGGATGCCGCATGAGGTACTGGTCGACCGGATCCTCGTACGCGACCACGACCGCGAGCGAAGGCGCCTGCTTCCGGCCCGAGCGCCCCGCCTGCTGCCACGTGCTTGCGATCGTGTTCGGGAAACCGACCAGAATCGAGGCGTCGAGGGTGCCGACGTCGATGCCCAGCTCGAGCGCGTTGGTCGAGATCACGCCGCGAAGCTCCCCGTCGAAGAGGCGCCGCTCGATGGCGCGGCGCTCCTCGGGTAGGTAGCCGCCGCGGTAGGGGCTCAAGAGGTCCGCCAGTCCGCGCGATTCGCGCTCCAGGCGCTCGCGGGCGTAACGGTAGATCAGCTCGGCGACGACCCGCGCCTTCGTGAACACGATGGACTGCACTCCGCGCCGGAGCAGCGCGACCAGCATCCGCTCGGCATCGATGGAGGCACTCCGGCGCTCGGGTGAGTCGGGCCCGTACGTGCGTGGATTCCAGAAGGCAAAGAGCTTGGGGCCGCGCGGTGAGCCGTCCTGATCGACGACGTGGACGTCGTCGCCGACCAGAAGCTCTGCCAGCTCTTGAGGGTTCCGGAGTGTGGCCGAGGAGCAGAGGAACTGAGGCTCCGCGCCGTAGTGTCGCGCGATGCGCCTGAGCCGCCGGAGCACGTTCGCCACGTGCGAGCCGAAGATGCCGCGGTATGTGTGCACTTCGTCCACGACAACGTAACGGAGGTTCGTGAAGAACCGCCCCCAGCGCGCGTGGTACGGGAGGATCCCCTGGTGAAGCATGTCGGGGTTCGTGAGAATCGCGTTTCCGGTTTCGCGGAGCTTCCTCCGTGCCGAGCCCGGCGTGTCCCCATCGTAGGAACCGGTCGCGAGCACGCGCGCGAGGTCGTGCGAGCCGTCCGCGAATCGGTGCAGCCCCCGAAGCTGATCCTGCGCGAGCGCCTTCGTCGGGAAGAGATAGAGCGCGGTGGCCGGCTGCTCGAGGAGAAGACGCTCGAGAACCGGGATGTGATACGCGAGCGATTTCCCCGAAGCGGTGCCGGTCGCGACGACGACGTGTTTCCCCGCGCGCGCGAGGTCGATCGCCTGCGCTTGGTGCGCGTAGAGGCGGGCGATCCCCTGTGCGGCGAGGACGTGCGCGAGCGCGCGAGGAAGCGGCTCGGCGAGATCGGCGTAGCGCGCGGGGCGCGCGGGGAGCGATTCCGCGTGGACAAGCTCGGGCTGATCGTAGGGTCGCGGGTTGCGTACGGTACGCTCGCCAATGCGAGAGTGTGCACCGTTGGGGCTCGTGGCGCCACGCCCACGGCCCGACCCGCGCGCCCCGCCCTCTTGAAGCGCGAGCAGCATTGCCCGGAATTCCTCGACTGATTCGACGCTCGTCACCATGGGTCGCGGCTCAGGCTCGAATAATTCGCTGAGGCCGACGGCCTGCTGTGCGGGATGAGTGCGATTACTGATCATGCTGGATCCTCGCGGTTCTCTTCGGCGGCGGAGGGTGCGGCGGGAGCCTTGGAGAGATCGCGAGCCGTGGCCGTCGCGAACGCCTCCTGGCGCTTGCGTCTTATGAAATCCACCCCGAACGCGCGCTCCGCCTCGTACTGGTTGTGCGCGCTGCATCTCAGCCGGAGGTTCTCCATCGTCGCCTTCCCACCTCGAGCGGCCGGTACAACGTGATCCATTTCCAGGAATCGGCGAGACCTGCATCGGCCTCCGGTGATGCTGACGAAGGTGCAGCGCCCTTGATCGCGCTCCCAGACCGCGCGTCGGACCGCGGCGGGAATGTAGCGGGACGCCCTGCCTACGCCAGACGCCGGCGCGTGCTCCTCACGACCCCGCAGGTCGCGAGTACTGGCACCAAGCTTCCGCACCTCGAGTTGTGAGATCAGAGCGTCCAGGGCCCGGTCGAAAACTTGGGCCAGGTCCCCCGCAGGCACCGCATGGCTGAGCAGCGACTGGGCGTAGTGCAGCTTGTCGCACGTGCTCTTCGGAACCGTGAGCCTTACGAGAAACACTGGGCAATTCTGAGACAGGGATTGGACTTGAGTGCCCTCAACTGGCCCCGGGGCCAGTTGTCCGTAGTCCTTCTGATGGGATGGCTCTGGCGCCATCGCCAGCTGCGTATCGCACGTCAGGGACTCCCCTGCAGGCGAATCGTCGTTCCCGGTTGCCGTCATGAGCTGGGCGCTGGGCGTCGGAGGAGGGATCGGCGCGACAGCGCGGATCAACGGACGCAGGCTGATCGGCGATCCAGGGACACCGAATCGCCGGGCGATCAGCTCTTCGATGTCGGATTTGCTCCGGTGTGTGGCCGCCTGTATCAGCTCGTCCACGTTCTCCAGAGTGAAGTGAGGTGCCAGCAAGTAGGGGGCCGCCAGATGGAACCGACCGTCGGCAAGCGCCGCGAACAGCACTGGAAATTTGCGTCCCGCGCGCGCCGCACGGATTCGCTTGTAGGCGGCGTCCTCTGAGAACCGCAACTCCCCCATGCAGTAGGCGTGCATGGAGGGGTATCCAGGGGGCCGGTACAACCCACGATCGTCCACTTCGGCGATGTGGGCCAGCAGCATGGCCGTGGTCGCGCGGTCCCGATTCACCAGCGCGGCAAGCTGACGAACGAGGTCCGCGTCACCAAGGTGGGTCAATGAATAGTTCGGCATGGCATCACCTGTACCGGGGTGGTTGGCCGGAGGAGGCGGCGGGGCCGGCGTATGTGGCACAGACAAAGACAGCCGAGGGCGGCGTTCGCAAGGCCAGGGCGATGGCGTGACCGCAAGCAGGCGGGGCGGGGTGGCGTAATCAGGCGAGCGCTCGGCCACCGTCAGCGCACGCAGAGCGACCATCACAAGAGTCCTGTCTGTTCTGCCACGTTCGGCTCAGCCATTCCAAGAAGAGTGCGCATGAGCTTGGCGCTGGTCGCGGCCTGCCCTGCGTGACAATTGTTGAAGAAGACGAAGGTCTTCTGAGTCTTCTGATTCAGATCGCGGATCTTATCCGCCCACTCCTTGAGCTCCGCCTCGGAGTAGAGATAGTCGTAACGAAGGAGCTGCCGGTCGCGGGCTGGGCGCGCGGGAGTGCTGTCTCTGGTCCCTGCGTCTCGGGCCCCCGCACCTCGGGTCCCCGCGCCTCCGGTCCCCGCACCTTTGCCGCCGCCCTCATCTCCCGAGTACCAGCTTTTCGCATTCCGCCCGTGAAATCGGACGTAGGCGAGCGCCCCTGTCGCGCGAGCGACGGGCGGGAGGAGCCCGGGAAGCGAAGGCTCGTCCACGCTGACGTATCCCAGGCTCGCGCGCTCCAGGAACTCGAACACGTCCTCCTTCATCCACGAGTTGTGCCGAAACTCGACGAAGAGCGGGGCGCCCTCCAGGCGCTCCTGCATCTCCACGAGGAACTGCTCGTGGTCATCCGACCGATGGAATGATTGGGGAAACTGCGCGAGCACGCCGCTCAGCTTCCGCGCCGTGCGCAGGGGTGCCATCGCTGCCTGGAACGCCTCGTACACCTCGGGGTCGCGCGTCTGCTTGTGGGTCATCTCGGAGTGCGCCTTCACGACGAACTCGAAATCTGCGGGCGTCTTCCGTTCCATGGCTGCGAATGTCGATGGAGGCGGAATCCGGTAATACGTCGAGTTGACCTCGACCGTCTTGAACTGGCGGACGTAGAAGTCGAGCTGCTTCGCGCGCTCGAGGCCCGGCGGGTAGAACACCCCGTACCAGTCCGGGTAGGAATACCCCGAAGTCCCGAGGAGGATCATGGGCAGGACCTCGTCGCAGACGCCCGCATCACCAGAGCACTCCCGCCTTCACGAGAGCGTGCTCTCCGAAGCGATCCCGCAAAGAATCCACCGCTTCGAGCATTTTCCGCCGATGCTCGTCCTGGTCGAAGAGGCTGTGCTGGTAATGTCCTTCGGCCGAGACCAACCCCGAGACCGACACGCCGATCAACCGCAACGGCCGCCCGTCCCAGTGCTCCTCGAGCAGCAACGAAGCCGTGTGGAAAATCTCGTGCTCGTCGTCTATGACCGAGGGAAGCGCGCGCTGGCGGATTGTGGTGCGGAATTTCGCATCGCGGATCTTCACCGAGATGATCCTTCCCAGGTAGTGGTCCGCTCGGAGCCGCCGCCCGACCATGTCGCTCAGGCGAAGAAGCTGCGCTGAGAGCGCGTCTTTGTCGGCGACGTCCTCCGAAAGCGTGATCTCGTGCCCCATCGATTTTACCGGGATCCCCTCGTAGTACGGAACGACCGCGTTCTCGTCGCGACCGAGAGCCGCCTCCTGCATGTTCTCGCCGTTCAACCCGAAGTGGTACGTGAGAAACTCACGCGGGAATTTCGCGAGCTGCCCGATGGTCCGGATCCCGAGTTTGGCGAGCGCTTCCCTAGTCTTCTCGCCAATCCCCCACAGCTCCTGGACGCTGCGGCCCCAGAAACGCTCCCGGTATCGTTCGAGCGTCAGCACCGTGAGGCCGCGCGGCTTCTGCACGCCGCTCGCCATCTTCGCGATGTATTTGTTGGGCGCGATGCCGATCGTGGCGGTGAGTCCGACGCGTCGCTGGACCGCGCGCTGGATCGCGTGGGCGACCGGGATCGCGGAGTCGAGGATCACAGCGGGATCGCGCTCCTCCGCGCCTGGCTTCCCCGCATACGGGACCTGGGTGAGATCGAGGAACGCCTCATCGATGCTGAAGGGCTCGACCGCGGGGGTGAAGCTCTTCAGAACGTCGAGGACTTGGAGCGAGGTGTGGACGTACTTCTGCGGGTTACCCTCGACGAAGACCGCGTGCGGGCAGAGCCGTTTCGCCTCCGCCATGGGCATACCGGCGTGGATCCCGAACGGGCGCGCCGCGTAGTTCGCCGAGGCGACGACACCGCGCCGCTCGGTGCCACCCACGAGGATCGGCTTCCCCTTGAGGCGCGGGTTCAGCTTCTCCTCCACCGAGGCGAAAAACGAGTCCATGTCGAGGTGCAGAACGACCCGCACCGCCTGTCACCCTTCCATCCAAACGCGGGTGAGCTGCCAGGTCATGTCCTTCGCGTTGTAGCAGATCTCGTAGTAATCCGAGCTGTCCGCCAGGAGCGCGAAGTAGTGGATCTTGTTCTGCCCCTCGTGGCGAACCCAATCGCCCGTCACCTTGGCCACCTTCACGATCTTGTTCTTCCAGCGGAATCGGATGGGACGCATCTTCCCGTTTCCGAACATCGTGATGACTTCGATGGGATCGTGGATCGACTCGATCATGAAGTAACCGTCGCTTGCCTTGGGAAATGAGTTCGCATGGACCATCAGCCAAGCCTCCGGAAAACCCCCACCACCTTGCCCGCGACCCGCACTTCCGGATCGGACGGACGCACCTCGATCGGCTCGTAGTCCTCGTTCTCAGGGATCAGGAGGAGCTTGTCGCGGCGCGGAAAGAAGCGCTTCACGGTCGCTTCCTCGCCGATCACCACGACCGCGATCTCTCCGCTTTTGACCGGCGCGTCGTGGTGCACGATCGCGATGTCGCCATCCAGGATCCCCGCGTTCTTCATGCTGTCCCCACGCACGCGGAGAGCGAAATGCTTGCCGGGCCGCACGAACGCGCCGTCTACGATGAGCACGTCCTCTACGTTTTCCTCGGCGAGAATCGGCGCGCCGGCGGCCACGCGGCCCAGCAATGGAATTTCGATCGCGTTGCGTGGGGTGGTGTGTTCGGGAATGGGACGGACCGCGGGGACGGATGCTCTCGCGGCGGCGCCTCCCGGGATCGCCTTGAGCTCGATCCCACGCGAGGTCCATCGGTCCCGGTGGATCTTCCCCGCCCGCTCGAGGCGGTCCAGGTAGTAGCGGACCCCGTTCGTCGAGGCGATCCCGAAGGCTTCCCCGATTTCACGAATCGTGGGCGGCCGGCCCTGCTCGCGAAGCGACCCCGCGATCATGTCGAGGACCGCCTGCTCGCGATCGGCCCCCATGTCGATCGCGGCAAACCGCTTGGGCTTGCGTTTCCGGGCACCCCCCGGCGTCCTGGGCGGATTGGGCTTGCTCATGACACATAGGATAGTGCACATTTGTGCAGTTGTCAAGGACGTTTTGCTATCTTCTTGGTGGGTGATCAGAATAGTGCCCGCGATGCGTTTCTTCCTGGCGATGGCCATGGTCTGCGCGATGGGTTGCGCTGGTCCTGCCAAATCGCCCCCCTCACAGCACCTGAGCACACTGGATTCGGCCGCCGTTCGGCGCGAGCTGCAGCAGCGGTATGACGAAAATCGACGCGCCTTCCTCGCAAAGGATTTCAACGCCATCATGGCGCTCCGAACAGAAGACTTTCACGCCGTGACCCCGGACAGCGTGCTGCACTACCGCGCCGAGATGGAGAAATCCACCCGCGCGCTCCTTGATGGAATCGACCGCTGGATTTCGCTGACCTTCGAGATCGATAGCCTCGAAGTCTCCGGCGACCTCGCGCGTGCGGTCGTACGCCAGCATGCCGACCGAATCGCGCGCCGGAATGACGGTCTGGTGCACCATGTGGAGACATGGGTCACGCAGCGCGAGATCTGGAGAAGGACTTCTGAGGGCTGGAAATTGTCTCGCGTTGACAGCATTCGCGATCAACGACGGCTGATCGACGGTCAGCCTGGCTAGTTTCCTGTGGCGTTAGCAGTGGCGAGACAGCGCTGCGGTCGATGGCCTCTCATCGCGACGGTGCTCGCCGCGGCTCTCCTCAGTGCCTGTACCGCACCGCGGGCCGAGCGGCCCCTGTTTGCGCCCGCGCCCGACTCGCCCATTGGCGTCGCGGGCGCGCCGGGGAACGTCGCCCTCGGTGACGTGAATCATGACGGGAAACCTGACCTCATAGTGGCGAACGGGCGCGGCATTACCGTGCTCTTCGGCCAAGGCGATGGGCGGTTTCGCGCCGCGCCTGGGAGCCCGATCCAAGTGCCCGACCGTCCCACCGAAATGGTCCTGCGCGACCTGAACGGCGACGGCGATCTGGACCTGGCGCTCGCCCACCACGACAGCTACCGGGTGACGCTCCTCTTCGGGGATGGCAAGGGCGGCTTCGCCCTCGCGCCCCAATCACCCGTGATCATGAAGGAGGGCCAGCACCCGCATACGCACGGGCTCCTTGCCGGTGACCTGAACGACGACGGCAAGCTCGACCTCGTCACCGTCAACAGCGAGGACAACGACGTGTCGATCGCCTTCGGCGACGGCAAGGGCGGCCTCACCCGCGCGCCGTCCCCATTCGCCGTTGGGCCCAGCCCGTATCCGGGCGCGCTGGGCGACCTCAACGGTGACGGCCACCTCGACATCATCGCTACCAGCACGGGCCGCCGCACCCACGAGCAAGAGGCGTCGACGCGCGCGTTGACGGTGTTGTTCGGCGACGGGCGGGGCGGCTTTCGCGGTGGCCGCATCCCGCTGCGGACCGTGCTGCCGTGGTTCGTGGCCGTCGCCGACGTGAACGGCGACCGCAAGCCGGACCTGGCGGTGACTCATGCCGAGCGCAGAGAGCTGACGGTCCTGCTCGGTGACGGCAAGGGCGGCTTCACGGAGGTGACCGGCTCGCCGTTCGACCTGGGCCATGCGGCCTGGCACGTCGCCGTCGCGGACCTGAACGGGGATGGCAAGCCCGACGTGGCCGCGGCGGCGGGCGACGGGGTGCGCGTTCTACTCGGCGACGGGCGGGGCGGGTTCAAGCCAGCGCAGCGATCGCCGGTCGCAAGGGGCAAAGGGGTATGGCAACTCGCGGTCGACGACGTGAACAGGGACGGCAAGCCCGACTTGGCCGCGAGTAACCTCGAGAGCGATAGCGTGACTATTTTGCTTGGTCAATAGAGCCACCCTTCCGGTGACCCTGTCGATTTCAGCCCTCCTCGATCGTCGTCCTGGTGAGGGCGACCACGGACCGCCACACTTCGTGGTTAGCCGCTCGCGTCGCGGTAACGCCGAGAAGGCAAACATCTTTCCGCACCTTGGAGGCCAGATCATGAAATACCTGATGCTCATCAAACATGCCGAAAGCTATCGTTCCCAACCCATCCCCCAAGGGCTGCTGGACGCCATGGGGGAATTCGTCACTGAAGGATTCAAGAGCGGCGTCCTCAAGGACACCGCCGGACTCAAGGGGACCGCCGAGGGGCTTCGAGTTCGCTCGAGCGGCGGCAAGTTGAAGGTGACGGATGGACCGTTCACCGAGGCCAAGGAAATCATCGGCGGCTATGCGCTGGTCGAGGTGAAATCGAAAGAGGAAGCCATCCACTTCGCGCGGCAATTCATGGAGCTGCACCGGGTCCACTGGCCGGAGTTCGAGGGGGAGTCTGAGGTGCGGCCCTTGGAGGATATGTGAAACTCCGCGTCCAAAGCTTTGGCATCTCGATTGACGGCTACGGTGCCGGCGCGAACCAAGACCTCCAGAATCCGCTCGGCGTCCGGGGCCCTGAGCTGATGGAGTGGTTCTTCCCCACCCGCGTTTTCCGGACGATGCACGGCCAACCCAACGGCGAGACCGGAATCGACAACGGGATCGCCGAGCAGGGTATGGCCGGACTAGGCGCCTGGATCCTCGGGCGCAACATGTTCGGCCCGGTTCGGGGCCCGTGGCCGGATGAGAGCTGGAAGGGCTGGTGGGGAGACGAGCCTCCCTATCACACGCCGGTGTTCGTGCTGACGCATCATCCGCGGGCGCCGATCACCATGAAGGGTGGCACCGAATTCCGCTTCGTCACCGAAGGGATCCACGTCGCCCTCGAGCAGGCGAAAGCCGCCGCGGGCGACCGCGACGTCCGTTTGGGCGGCGGCGTATCAACCATCCGGCAATTCCTGCACGCCGGCCTGATCGATGAGATGCATCTCGCGATCCGGCCCATCCTGCTCGGCACCGGCGAGCATCTCCTGCACGACATCGACCTGCACGCCCTGGGCTACGAGTGCTGGAAGAGTGTGGCGGGCGAACGCGCGACCCATGTGTTTATCCGGAAGCGCGCATGACCTCTCCCGGCCGCGGGGCCCGCGAGGCTTCGTGCGAGGAGCTTGTCAGCCCTACCAACAACTTACGAGCTTCAGCAACTCGCCCCGGGGCGAGTTGAAGTTGACATAAGGTGGCTGGACTTGTTCAGCCGCAACGCGAATGCGTCCGCGCGCTGATCCTTTCTCCTGACCGGGAAGAGGTCGGCCGCTCCGACCTCCCGATCGGCGCCCATATCTGGATCCGCGAAGGCACCTACGATTGGGCCGGCGAGGTCCGGGCCGAGCGGGAATACTTCTACCTCGTGCGCGCGGATCGGTTCGTGGCAGACTCCTCGGGCAACCCCGACCCGGGCGAGCGTGAGCTGATGTCCGAGCTGAGGTGGTGGCCGGTTTCCGACCTGCCGCCACGGTCGAAGAAGTTCGCGCCGGCGCGACTCGGCTCGCTGGTCGAGGAGCTGCTCGAGAACGGCGCGCCGCCGCACCCGATCCGGACCGGGTTCTGACGATGACCGGGGGAGACGTGCGAAACATCGATGTCATCTTGAAGCGATTCGAGACGCCCGACGAGGTCCGCGAAATGCTCAAGGGCCGCTTCGAGCTGGTTCACATCGGCGGTCTCACGATCGGTCGGGCGTCTTACGAGCCCGGGTGGCGGTGGTCCGAACACGTCGGGCCGAGCGTGGGAGCAGAGCGGTGCACGGTCGAGCACGTGGGGCTGGTCCTCGCCGGAACCGCGGCGGTGTCGTTTGACGATGGCAAGGTCATCGAATTGCAGGCTGGAGAGCTCTTTCATATCCCGCCGATCCCTCACGATTCCTGGGTTGTCGGCGCCTTGCCGTATGTCTCGCTTCACTTCTTGGGCGCCGATCGATACGCGAAGAGGACCACCTGATGCGACGCGCGAACCCCAGACACCCTTAGCAGGGCCGGAAATGCCGCTCAGAAAGCTTCCGTACGCGACCCTCGAATCACTGATTCGGCGACATCTGTCGACGGACGAGGAGGAGTCGACAGTGGCCTTGATTCACCGACTCCAACCCGCGCGGGGCCGCGGCCATCTCACAAGAGCGGAGCTTCTGGCGATCTGCAATTGGAAGTCCCCGAGAGCCATCCGACACGTACGCGCGAACAACCCCGAGCAGGTGCGGAGAGCAACGAAGAGAGCGCTCGACACACGGAGTGAGCGGCGCCGACTCCAGGCCCTGCTCAGCCTCAAAGGCGTCTCGGTTCCGATGGCGTCGGCGATCCTCACGCTTCTCTACCCGCGGCGGTATGGCGTGATCGATATCCGCGTGTGGCAGCTCCTTCACAAAGTCGGAACCGTCACGGGGGCGCCAAACGGAGTAGGCTTCACATTCGACAATTGGTGCCAGTTCTTGGTGATCGTTCGAGATTTCGCCAAGAGGTACGGCGTCAAGGCGCGCGACATCGAGAGGGCTCTGTTCCTGGCGCACCGACATTACCAGAGCGGTCACCTGTATGATCGGTTCACAAGAGGCGGAGGTGGCAATGGCAACGACGACGCAGTCTCAAGCCCGCGACAACCCGATGACCGGCGCCAACCCCTTCGACACGCTCGTGATGCTCGCGGGAGGAGCATGCCTGCCCCGCTGCCTTCACGCGGTCGCTGACCTCGGGGTCGCCGACGCACTCGGTAACGAGCCAAAGACCGCGGTTGAGCTCGCGAAATCCGTGGGAGCGCACCCCGGCTCGCTCGCCAGGGTTCTGCGGCTCCTTTCCGCGTACGGCGTGTTCGAGATCGACGGAGACAAGGTTCGCCACTCTCCGGCGTCGAGGCTCCTCCGCTCGGACCATCCGCAGTCGATGCGCGCGCTCGCCAGAATGTTCGGCCTCCACGTGAACTGGAATGCCTACAGCGAATTCGAGCACAGCGTCAGGACCGGACAACCGGCGACCACCAAGACGCTCCCTCGCGGATTCTGGGGCCACTTCCGGGATAATCCCGAGGAGGGTTGCATCTTCGACGAGGCGATGGTGGCCAAGGCGCAGGCCCAGGTCCCGGCAGTCGTTGCCGGCTATGATTTCTCGCGATTCGGAACGATCGCCGACATTGGAGGCGGTCGCGGGCACCTGCTTCAGGCGGTGCTGGAGTCCAATCGTTCCGCGAAGGGCATCCTGTTCGACCTGCCGAATGTCATCCAGGACGCTGCCGGCGCCGCGAGCGATCGACTCAAGCTTAAGGCCGGAGACTTCTTCAAGGATCCTCTGCCGACCGCGGACGCCTACACCGTCATGGAGGTGATCCATGACTGGGCAGATGAGGAATCGCTCGCCATATTCAAGGCGATCCGCCGCGCCGCGAAGCCCGGCGCCACGCTGCTCGTGATCGAGCAATTGGTTCCGAACGATCCGGGACCGCACTGGTCCAAGATGCTCGACATCCACATGCTGACGCTGCTGGGCGGGCTGCAGCGCACCAGGGAGGAATACGATGCCCTGTTGCGCCACGCCGGCTTCGAGCTTCAGCGCGTGCATCCGACGCGCTCCGACGTTTCCATCATGGAGGCGAGCGCGGTGTGAATGCGTTTCGGATCGTGCGCCTCGCGGCGCTGACCCTATTGAACGTGATCCATGGCCACTGACTCAGGGAAGAAAGACGGCGACGGGCCCCGCGTCGTCAAGGGCGACCAGAACTTCACCCTCGATCGCGAAGCCTTCCGCGCTCGCCTCCTCGAGCGCTTCAACGATCCTGGTTTCGAGACAGTCTCCGAGCATCTGGAGAAGGTCATCGACATCGCGTGGGATGCCTACATGGGGTACCGCAAGAGTCCGCGGACCCGGAAGGCCGGCCCGGAGTTCGCCGATCCGGAATTCCAGCTCCCCATGGAGTGGCTCCAGACGCGGCGCCGGATCCAAGAGGCGCAGGCGCGCCACGACGACCCGAAATCCCCTGCGAGGATCCTGGTCATCAACGGCTCCGCCCGGAGCGACCAGACCTGCCCCGGCGAGATCTCGAAGACCTACCGGCTCGCAAAGATCGCGCGCGAGGCGATCGCCGCACAGAAAGGCTGCGAGGTGGACTTCCTGGACCTGAGCCGGCTCACGGGCGAATTCGGCCTCGTCATCTATCCTTGCAAAGCCTGTGTGTCGACCGCGCAGCCGCTCTGCCACTGGCCGTGCACGTGCTACCCGAACCACGCGCTCCGCCAGACGGGCGACTGGATGCACGAGATCTACCCGCGCTGGATCGCAGCGCACGGCGTGATGATCCTCACCCCCGTGAACTGGTATCAGGCTCCGAGCGTCTTGAAGCTCATGATCGACCGGCTGGTCTGCGCGGACGGAGGCAATCCGGATCCGACGACCACGCGCGGGAAGGATCCCGCGACGGCGAAGGCGATCGAGCTCAAGGGCTGGCCCTATCCCAAGCACCTCGCGGGGCGCGCGTTCTCGGTGGTGGTGCACGCGGACGCGGCGGGCGCCGAGAACCTGCGCCGCATCCTCGTCGACTGGATGACCGACCTCGAGATGATCCCCGCGGGACCGATCGCGGGCATCGACCGGTTCATCGGGTACTACGAGCCCTACGCCACGAGCCACGACGATCTCGACAAGGACGTCGATGTGCAGCAGGAGGTCCACAACACGGCGCTCGAGCTGGTGGAGACCGTGCGTCAGATCCGCAGCGGGCAATACAAGCGTCCCGACGCGGGGCTCGAGGAGCCGCGGAAGAAGTAGGCCCGGCGTGCCGCTCGGGGGGACAAGACTTTCTCCGGGCGCGGCTACTGTCAACACCTGGTGCTAACACCACTCCTAGCGGTGGATGCAATAGTGTCAACACTTGGTGTTAACACCGCCTCCAGGGACAGGAAGCGTTCAAGGGGCAGCCACCACCTCGAAAGCGCCCGGCGCTGCCGGGTCGGATACCGGCTGCCGGGTCGGATACCGGCGGCTGCCCGGTTCGTGGTACGTTTTCGCACCATGGCGTCCCTCTCGCTAAAGAGCCTCTCCCTCACCTACCCGAACGGGGTCCGCGCGCTCGACAACGTCACGCTCGAGATTGCGGGCGGAGAGTTCCTCGCGATCCTCGGGCCGTCCGGCTGCGGGAAATCCTCTCTCCTCCGCCTGGTCGCGGGGCTCGAAACACCGACCTCGGGCTCGATCGCGACGGACGGGAAGGACATCACCGCGCTGGAGCCCAAGGATCGTGACGTGGCCATGGTGTTTCAGGGGCTCGCGCTCTATCCGCACATGACCGTCCGCGAGAACATGGGGTTCGGGCTTCTCGCGCGGAAGACCCCCGCGGAGGAGACCGATCGGCGCGTTCGCGAGGCGGCGGCGACCTTGGGGCTCGCGGAGCATCTCCACAAGCGACCGCGGGAGCTATCGGGCGGCGAGCGCCAGCGTGTGGCGCTCGGCCGCGCGCTCGTTCGAAGGCCGCGGATCTTCCTCTTTGATGAGCCGCTCTCCAGCCTCGACGCCCAGCTGCGGCAGGAGCTGCGGGAGGAGCTGGCGCGCCTCCATCGCCTGACGCGCACGACCTCCATCTACGTGACGCACGATCAAAAGGAGGCGCTCTCGCTCGGGAATCGGGTCGCGGTGTTCGAACGCGGAAGCGTCCGGCAGATCGGCACGCCCGACGCCATCTATCGAGACCCTTGCGATCTCTTCGTCGCCCGGTTCGTGGGAGATCCCGCGATCAACCTCGTCCAGGGAGAATTCGCGGCGGACGGGGACGCACTCACCTTTCGCTCGCCCGGTTTCTCCTTCTCGCTGCCGGCCAGGCGCGCGCGGACGGGCCGCGTCATCCTGGGCCTCCGCCCTGAGGCCGCGGTCCTCGGTAAGGGCTCTGACTCGGGGCCGCGCGGCACGGTCGAGCGCGTGGAGCGCCTGGGAGGGGACACCCTGATTCACGTACAGACCGAGTCGGGCCGCCACATCGTGCGGGCTGAGGCACGCGGTGCGCTTCCGGCCCCGGGCGAGATCGTGGGGCTCATCCTCGACCCTGCCCGCGCTCTCTTTTTCGAGCCGGGAGGCGCCAGGATCCGCGTCGACTAACCGCAGGCCCTACCCTCCCTCAAGGGGCCCACCGCGGGACCCTTCTCTCGTTTGGCGGGCGCCGCTGTGGTACCATATAGGTAGGATGCGAGCCGATTCGCGCCTCCCCCCTCTCCTGGACTGGCGCTTCTCCTCGCCGGCGGTCCCCAGCATCAGGCTCCACATTCCAAATGGGGGTTTTGTGATTCCGGCTGTTCCGCCCATTACGCGCAGGCCCCTCCGCTCTCGCACGCCCGTTCTCCTCCTGCTCCTTCTCACGGCCTCGCTGCTCCCGTCGGCGGCACGCGCCCACACGAACGTCATCCCGTCCGAAACCGAGCTCGTATGGCCCGCGCCTGGCTACGTCCCGGACGAGCTGCTCGTCCAGTTCAGGGTCGGCGTGGGCACCGACCGCGCGATGACCACGATCCGCGAGAAAGGTGCCACGGCGCGGCGCATGCTGACGCCGGACGGACTGGTTGAGGTCAAGCTTCCTCCGGGAATGTCGGTGCCCGACGCGATCGACGGCTGGAACGCCCATCCCGACGTGGAATACGCGGTGCCGAATGCCTACGCGCAAGGATTCTTTGTCCCAAACGACTCTCTTATCGGGAAACCCGATCTGACCTGGAATCTGCGCAGCGTGGGTGCGTACGACGCGTGGGACGTTGTGACCGGAGATCCCGGGATCGTCCTCGCGATGATCGACACCGGTGTCGCCTTTGAGGATCACCGAATACCCAGCTACGAGCTTCCCTTCGTCAAGCCGGGCGTGACCATGTACCGGCGCTCACCGGAACTTCCCGGCCCGTTCTTGCAGGGATACGATTTCATCAATGACGACGACCACCCGAACGACGACAACGGACACGGCACGATGACCGCGACGATCGCGGCCGGGCAGGCCAACAATATTGCGGGCAGCGCCGGGATCGCGTTCGGGGTCACCATCCTGCCGATCAAGGTGCTCGATAGCCTATCCAGGGGAACGTTGTCGACGATCGTTTCGGGAATTCGCTACGCGACCGATCATGGCGCCAATATCGAGAATCTGAGCCTCGGTTTCTTCCCGCTGGGTCGCCGGCCCCAAGATCGCACCCTACCGCCGAATGTCCTGGCGCACCTATTCCATCCTTTGAGAGACGCCATCAATCATGCGCAAAGCCATGGGGTGGTCGTGGTCGCCTCGGCTGGAAATTTCGGTCTCCCCGAGATTGGCCTGCCGGCAGCCTATCCGGGTGTCATCTCGGTCGGGGCGACGGGGGTGAACGATTCAATCGCCTCCTATTCCTCATTCGGGAAAGGGTTGTCGTTCGTGGCTCCCGGGGGCGACTTCACCGATTTGAACGACGACCGCGTTCAGGACGCCGTCTTCAACCTGAGCATCAAGCCGTTCCGCTCTGAGGGATCGCTCGCCAATCCGGACTCCTTTGGCGTGTTTCCCTTCTTCGGAACCTCCGCATCCGCACCCCATGTCTCGGGCGCCGTCGCCCTCCTCATGTCGCTCGGGATGAGAAATCAAAGTTTGATCGAGCAGACTCTGCGCGAGACGGCGTTGAATAAGTTTGGGTTTGGTTTCCACGATTCGCTCTACGGAGCGGGTTTGATCCAAATCGACAAGGCGGTGCGCCTCGCTGCCTCCAGGTCCGCGCCCAAGCTCGCGCTCGGCGCGGCGCAAGGATCCGGCGCGCGCCTCACCACCAAGAATCCGTCGAGGGGCGGAGCGGCCCTCGCGCTCAAGATCTCGCGTCCGGGAGACGTGCGCGTTCAGCTCTTTGACGTGCGCGGGAGGCTGGTCCGCACGATCGCCGAGGGAAGATACCCGGCCGGCGAGAGATTATTGCGATGGAACGGCGAGGACGACCGCGGCAGGCAGGTCGGAAGCGGTATCTACTTCTTCCGCGTTGAAACCCCGGACGGCATCGAGAAGCGGAGGATCGCCGTCCTGCGCTGACGCGTTTGTTCCCACGCTACGATAGAATCCAGGGAGGATCGCACCATGACCCATCACCCCATCCAAGCCGCCCTACGAATATCGCTCGCGGCTCTGGTCGCGTGCGCCGTGGCGGGGACCTTCATTCCGGCGCGCGCCGCAGCCGGAAAGTCCGGTGCTACCGCGGCGACCAAGACCACACCGGAGACCGCGCTCCATCGCATCCAGCGAACCGTGGCGAGGATTGACGCCGAAGCCAAGACACCCGAGGGAGAGGCGGCCGTCCTGAAGCGCTTGAGCGCCCAGCTCGGGGCCAGCGAGGATTCTCTCAAGCTCCAGCATGGGGCGTGGGGTTTGGGATACGGTGAGATCGCGATGGCCTACGGCTTCGCCAAGGCGAGCAAGATGGGGAAGACGCCCGCCGATGTGGTCGCGATGCGGGCGGAGGGAACCGGGTGGCTCGAAATCGCGAAGGATCTGGGGGTGAAGGTCGATCAAGTCGCGAACCGGATGAAGCGCCACGTCACCTCGCCCAGGCCGCGTTGAAACCGTGCATTCGGAGACCTCCATCTGGATCGAGGCGCCTTCCCGGGACCTGTTCGAGCTCGTCTCGAACCTGGACGGCTGGAAAAGCATCCTGCCCCACTATCGCTACGTCCGCATTCTGAGCCGCCACGACGGAACCACCCACGCGGCGATGAGCGCCCGCCGCGGACCGATCCCTGTTTTCTGGGAGGCCCTCCAGACGGCCGATCCCCAAAGACGCACGATCCGGTTTCGGCACGTTCGCGGAATCACCCGAGGCATGGAGGTGCTCTGGAGCTTCACGGATGAGCGCGGGGGCACGCGCGCGCGTGTCGACCACGATCTCGATTTCAAGGTCCCGGTCCTGGGGCCCTGGTTCGCCGAGCAGGTCATTGCCCGTGGGTTCATCGAGCCTATCGTCCAAAAAACGCTCGGTTGCTTCCGGGTCCTGGCCGAGGACCGCGCGAGGGGCACGGTCGGGAGCGCGGCGCCATGATCGCCCCAACGATCAAACGCCGCGTCGCACTGACCGGAATCGGCGTCGTCACTCCGATCGGGACCGGCCGTAAGGATTTCTGGGAAGGCGTTCGCGCGGGCCGCCGCGGCGTAGGACCTCTGACCCGCTTCGACGCCTCCGCTCTCCGAACGCGAATCGCGGGCGAGATCCAGGGCTTCGACCCGGCCTCTTTCTTCAGCCCCAAGCGCGCCGGCCGGTTGGATCGCTTCGGTCATCTTTCCATCGCCGCGGCGCAGCTGGCCCTCGAAGACGCCGGGCTCGCGATCGGCGAGGGATTCCACGCGGTTCCGGAAACCGAGCTCGGGGTCACGATCGGATCGGCGCTCGGAGGCGTCCCCAGCGCGGAAGCGGACCACGCCGCGTTTCTGGAGTCCGGTCTCCGATCCGTCCCGGCAAGCCTGGCGATCCGCGTTTTCGCGGGGGCCGGCGCGTGCAACGTCGCCATCGCCTTCGGTGCGAGAGGCCCGGTGCTCGGGAACTCCAATTCCTGCGCCTCCGGAGCGATCGCGATCGGCGAGGCGTTCCGGATGATTCGCGACGGTGAAGCCAGAGCAATGATCGCAGGCGGGGTCGAGGCACCGCTCGCGCCGCTCACCTTCGCCGCGTTCACCGTGATCAAGGCGATGTCGACGGCCAACGACGACCCCGCGCGCGCCTCCCGGCCCTTCGACGCCCGGCGGGACGGGTTCGTGATGGCCGAGGGAGCCGCGATCCTGATCCTCGAGGATCTCGCGCACGCGCTGCGACGCGACGCCCGCATCTATGCCGAGCTTGCGGGTTTCGCGACCACGAACGACGCCTTCCACATGACGGCTCCGCAGCCGCAGGGACGTGACGCCGCGCGCGCCATGCGGATCGCGATCCGGGACGCGGGGCTCTTGCCGGAGGAAATCGAAGCGGTGAACGCGCACGGCTCGTCCACGGTGCTGAACGACCGCACCGAGACGCTCGCGATCAAGGAAGTTCTCGGGGACAGGGCGCGACGCGTACCCGTGAGCGGCACCAAAGGGCTTCACGCGCACGCGCTCGGAGCCTCTGGGGCGATGGAAGCGGCCATCGCATCGCTCACCGTGTCGGAGGGATTCTTGCCCGCAACCGCGAACCTGGATCATCCCGACCCTGAGTGCGATCTGGACTATGTGCCCCGCGTGGGCCGCTCGATTGCGGTACGAACGGTGATTTCAAATTCCTTTGGCTTTGGGGGAACCAACGCATGCCTGGTATTCAAGTCGCTGACCGTCTGAGGAGGATCTCCATGTTCCGCGCCGCGATCCCGCTCGCCCTCCTTCTCCTGTTGCCCTTCTGGAACGGCTGCGGCACTTCCGGAAGCAAGATCCCGGTAAGCGAGATGACGGCGAGGACCAACTCGGGGGGAGTTCAAGTAGTCGACGTGGACGTGCACTCCTTCTATTTCAAGCCGAGCCGCATCATCGTGGAATCGGGGAAACCGGTCGAGCTGACGTTCCATTTCAAGAGCTTGTTCGTGCCCCACAACTTTACCTGCGTCGACGGTGACGCAGGGATTTCGGTGAGCCGAGGGGCGGGCTTCATGAGCTTCCATCGGACCAAGCACGCTAGATTTACGCCGACGAAGCCGGGTGAGTACGCGTTCTTCTGCCACGTGGACGGCCATGCCAAGAAGGGAATGAGGGGAACCCTCGTCGTACGCTAGGGAGCGCTCCGCGCGACGAGCTCCCCGCGACGAGATCCTCGGACGCTAGCGCGGTACGCGGTAGAGCCAGCCGCGCGCGGCGGGGAGGGATCGGGCGACGGGCGTCGTGAACGCGACAAGCGTGCCGTCGGCGGAGAGCCAGGTTCGCCGCGGGACGAGACCAGGGTCGTACTCCCCCCGGGAGATCTGCTCCAGCACCCATTTCGCGAGAAGCCTCCCATCGCTCCCCAAGAGCAGCACGGGCCCCGTCGAGAGGCGAACCAACGCGCGCTGGCCGTCGTCCGAGAGCGAGAGCTCGAGGACATCGGCGCCCTTCCCGGCGCCGGAGGCGAGGTCGCGCCGCGACCAGATCGGGGTTTTTCGCGTGGTCTCGTAGAGGCCCATCCACAGATCGCCCTCGGCGCGATGGGCGACGGGAGAGGTGGCCGCAACCAAGGTGAAGCGGCCGTCGGGGGTGATCGCGGTCCGGCCCACGCTGTTTCGCGGAAGCGCAACGCGGAGCTTTTCTCCCCCCGTGCGGTCGAAGACCAGGAGCTGCTTTTCCCTCGCGATCGCGACATCTCCGAAGTTGCTGACCGCGAACTCATGCTGATCCGCTGCGACGCTCCGCGCCCAGAGGATCTTGCCTTCGAGATCCAGGAGCCTCAGCTCGTCCTGCCGGATCCCCACGGAGTCATACAATCCGATCGTATTCGCCGCGAGGAAGTTCTCGAGCGGTGAGGATGATCCCCAGCCCGCGATTGCGGGCCAGGAGGAACGAGGGCTCCCGCCCGGGAGCCGAAGCACCCGCACGAGCGGCGGGATCGTATCGCTGGCTGAGGGGCGTGGCGCGAGCACGAGGTCCCTGCCCAGGGCGGCAGGCACGAACTTCGATCGTGTTTCCCACACGAACCCGCCGCCAGGGGCGAAGAAGCGG
Source organism: Candidatus Eiseniibacteriota bacterium (assembly GCA_036505295.1). Lineage (GTDB taxonomy): Bacteria > Eisenbacteria > RBG-16-71-46 > SZUA-252 > SZUA-252 > WS-7. The sequence continues at coordinate 42,798 of DASXTQ010000084.1, read as the reverse complement.
GCATGCCGCCTCTCGCTCGGCAGCCCGCTCGTGTCCGAGGCCGTGGGCTCTTCCGTGACGATCCAGCGGTACCTCGGGAAGATCCGGACGGAGTGCGCCATCGCGTCCTGGCGCGGCCAGGACGCGAGAAGAGTCGGCCGCGAGCCCCGCGCCGGGAATACGTACAGAGACTCGCTGCCGAGAGGGCCCAGCACACGAACGGCGGGCCAGACCGGTGCCGCGCCGCCGGAGCCGGCGCCGCGCTCGCGGCCGGCCGCCGCGTTCCAGGCAATAGGTCCCACGCCGTCGAGCAACACCTGGGGGAGGAGGCTCGGACGAGGGGCGGGCGCAGGCGTCGCCGGGCTTGTTGCGGCTCGCTGCGCCGGCGATGCGACCGGGGTCTTGCCCCGCGTAGCGGCTCACGCCGCCGAGGCGTCAACTCGGGCAGTGCCGACGATCACGATCGCACTCAGAAGCGCGACAATGATGCGCGACGTATCCTGTCCCCGCTATCGGTGGGTCGTTTTGGTGGAGCTGGACGCGGCCGCCGCTCGGGCTTTCGGCTTCTTGGCTGCAGACTTTCGCGCGGGAGCAGGGGGTTTGAGCGTGAGATCCCGTGCCACCCAGATGTCTTCGTTATTACCATTACCAATGACCGAGCTGTAGTAGAGCGACTTGGAATCATACGTCCACGTCGGCTTGATGCATTTCCCCGCCGTCGTGAGCCGAAACGTCTTGTTCGTGGCCACCTCCAGGATCCAGACGTCACGCTTGGTGCCGACCTGCCGTCCGAAGGCGATCCACTTGCCGTCCGGCGACCAGGACGGCCAGGTGTCCTCGATAGGCTGCCCGCCAATCGCGCCCTTGCTGAGGCGTATCTCCGGTCCGCCATCGGCCCGCGCCTTGAACAGGTGATACTTCGTGAACAGGATGCTGCCTTCCATCGTCTGCTGCTTCGCAGGATCGTAGTCCTTCGCGACGAAGGCGATCCAGTTGCCGTCGGGCGACCAGGTCGGATGCCCTGGGCTACCCATGCTGTTCGTCACCTGTCTCGCCATCGCGGTGTCCTCTTCGCCGGATGCGTCCATGACGTAGATGTTGAAGCCGTAGAGCTCGGTCGGACGCAATCGATTGGAGTAGAACACGATCTTCTTCGCGTCCGAGGAATAGCTCGCGAAGCGGTGGCTGCCGGGACCATGCGACAGCTTTCGCGACTCACCGCCGTCGAACGGGATCGAATAGACGTTATACCGATGCCCCCGGGTCGAGATGAAAAGGAGCGACTTGCCGTCCGGTGCCCAGGTCGGAGTGGCCGCGCGGGCGCTGTCGGGCTCGTGGGTCAGCTGGCGCGCCTCGCCTCCCTCGGCGGGCATGATGTAGACCTGGGTCGAGCCGTGGCCGCAACGATCCGACGTGAACGCGATCCACTTCCCGTCCGGCGACGGCGCCGGATCCGTCTCACGCAACGTGTCGGAGGTGACCTGCGTGAACGAGGTGGCTCGGGCGCACCCGGGCGCCAGCGCCGTGAAAACGAAGGCGGTGAGCAGCCAAGTTTTCGTCGGATACCGAGTGCGCGTCATTGACCTAGCTCTACCCCGCAATGTGACAACGGGTTCCCTATCATCAAGGTCTCGGTGCAAAGCCTTCTCCGGTCGTCAGTACTTCGTAGGACGCGACGCCCAGGGCGTGGCGGCGGATCTGGTTCCATGGGCGATCGAGGATGTGGCACTTGAGAAGCGCGAGCACGATCTGATGCGAAACGACCGCCACAAGCCCGTCGGAGGCCGGATGCCGCCCCGCGATGTCGTGCATCGCCTGAACGGCGCGCTCGTGCACTTGGGCGAGAGGCTCCGCGCCCGGGAGCGAGCACGACGTGGGATCTTCACGCCAACGCCGGTAGAGGTCGAAGTCGGGCAGCTCCGATTCGCTGAGCCCTTCCCACTCGCCGTGATGGATCTCGTTGAGCCGCGGATCGGTAATCACGTTCAACCGATGAGGCCCCGCGACGTAGGAGGCGGTTTCGACGGCGCGCGGGAGCGCGCTTGAATAGATGGCCTGGAGCGGCACCTCCCAGAGGACGCGAGCCAGGGCCTTCGCCTGCTCGTGCCCCGCGTCGTTCATCGACGCTCCCTTGGAGCCCTGTACGCGACGCTGGCGATTCCAGTCGGTCTCCCCGTGGCGCACGAGAACGAAATCGCGCGTCTGGCTCACGGGCGTGACGCTAGACTCTGCCCGCATGGGCGAGAAGCTCCGCGTTCAGAATGGCGGCGCCGGCGGCACCGCGAATTGTATTGTGGCCGAGCACGTCGAATTTCCAATCGAGGACCGCGCACGGACGGATTCTCCCGACCGTGACGCCCATCCCCAAGGCACGGTCCACGTCGAGGCGCGGCTGGGGACGATCCTCTTCATCGCGCACGTGAAGTGGCTCCGCCGGCGCGGAGGGAAGCGAGAGCCGGTCGAGCGGACGAAATCCGCGTAGCGCGGCGATCAGCAGCTTCAAGGATGTCTTCCGCTTGAGCTTCACGCTCACGGCCTCGAGGTGGCCGTCCAAGACCGGCACGCGATGGCATTGTGCGCTGACCGCGATCCCGGCCGACTCGATGCCCCGCGAGCCCATGCGGCCCAGGATCTTGTTCGTCTCGGTCTCCATCTTGGGCTCCTCGCCCGCGATGAACGGGATCACGTTTCCCAGAATGTCGAGCGACGGAACACCCGGATATCCCGCGCCGCTCGTAGCCTGAAACGTCGTGACGATCACAGATTCGACGCCGAAGGCGCGGTGCAACGGCGCGAGCGCCATCACCAGAACGATCGCCGAGCAGTTCGGGTTCGTGAGGATCCCCCCGCCGTTGTAGCTCTGTTTGTCCAGGAGCTCGATGTGATCGCGGTTCACTTCCGGGATGACGAGCGGAACGTAAGGATCGAGCCTGTGATTCCTTGAATTCGAGCACACCAGATGCCCCTGGTGCGCGTAGCGCTCCTCCAGCTCCCCCGCGACCGAGGCATCGAGAGCCGAAAACAGAATCGGCGAGCGGAGCTTTTCGCCCGGCCCCCTTACTTTGAGGCCAGCGACGCGCTCCGGAATCCGGGTCGAAAGCTTCCACCGTCCTCCGACCGCCTCCGCGTAAGTCTTCCCGGCGGACAGATCCGAGGCCATGACCTCCGCCACGTAAAACCACGGGTGGCTTTCGAGGAGCTGGATAAAGCGCTGCCCTACCGTTCCCGTTGCGCCGAGGACCGCGACGGCCCTCGGGCCGGAGCCGTTTCGCGCGCCTTTTGAGGGGGAGCGCTTCGAAGTCGTTGCGGTACCGCGCGATTTTGCTAGCATAGACCGCTCATGATACGTTTGCGCCGTCCCCCTCCGCAATCCCCAATCCCCCTCCCCGCGAAGGGCTTTCCCTCTTGAGCTCGAAGTTCAGACGCTTCACCGCCTTCGGAATTCCCGCGGCGCTTCTTCTTGCCGCCGGCACGTCCCTCGCGCAGCCGAGGATCGTGGCCACGTATCCAGCGGACGGAGCCGACCGCGTGCCGTCGAACGCGATCCTCATCTTCGCGTTCGACCGTCCCACGGCGAAGCACGTCTCGTATTCAGTCGCCGACCTTACAAGCGGCGGGGGTGGAACCATCACAACCTCGCCGGACCGCTGGTCACCGCTGGGCGACACGCTCTACATCACACCGCTCCTGCCTCTCGAATTCGGACATCAATTCGGGATGAAGATCAACCTGCTTCAGGACGTCGACAGCACGTATTACGGAAACCCGACGTATTACAACCAGGCGTATTACTTCGCGACCCTGGCCCCATCCAGGGTCGAGCGGGTGCAGGCGGGCGACGTGGGCCTCGCGTTGACGCCCGATGTCACCTTGCCGGTCCCGATCCCGGTACGGGAGCTGGCGGGCACCGACGTCTCATTCACTTCGGCGCGCGTGCAGTTCATACCCTCCCCCACGGTTCTCAACACCGAGCCCACGCCGCTCGACGACTCCGTCACGCCCTTCTATGAATACACCCTCCCGATCTCGATCTTCCTTCGACGCAATGGAGCCGTGAACCTCGCCGCGCCCGTCACGCTCCCCGGGAGCGTCGCGCGCATCATTCCCCAAGGAACGCTGGGCGTGCGCCTGACGTTCTACGGAACCGACGAAACGTCCTCCTCGGTCGTCGTGGACGCGTGCTTCCGCATCGACTCGACGAGCGTCGCGTGCCATCAGGCCAGCGTGCTGCCGGCGATCGCCTCCGACGTGCTCGTGGTCTCGGCCGTTCTGGAATGGCCGCTCCATGGCGCTGCCTTCGCCGCGGGGGATACGATCCTTCCGCGCGCCGTCGTAACCGGGAACGGAACGGGCGCATTTCGCGGCGCCTTCTACATGGATGGGGATCTCGTCTCGATCGAGGAGGGTTACATGGAGGCCGGGCGTCCGGTCGCGGTCACGATGCGGGGACCGCTGCCCACGCGAAGGCTCGGGGAGCACCGGCTCCAGTTCAAGGTCGAGGCGCCCCAGCCCGTCGCGGCGAGCCCGGTTTCCTTCATCTGTACTGCTCCGCCTAGCGGGCTCGAGCCTCCAGCGTGGAAATCCCCTGAGCCGCCGGCCGAAGCCCCACGGCGGCTCAAGGGATCGTTGACCTGGCTCGCCGAGGGGCGCTCGCGCTTTCGGGATGAGGATCGCTCCGCGACGGGATGGGGAGCGTGGAACGCGGGCTACGATCTATCCCCGACACGCCGCCTCGAGGCGGAGGTCTCGATGCGGCTCAGGTTCGACGAGGTCGGGAACGGTCGGGGGGCGCCGCAACACATGAAGCTTCGCTACGCCGCACGGAACGCTCAGCTCGAGTGGAGCGACGCCGCCCCCGCGGGCGCCGGCGAGACGCCGCTCCTCATGAGCCCCGTGCCGCGGAGGAGCGCCCAGGCGGCATGGCACGGCTCTCCTCTCGGCGATCTCGACGGCTACGTGGCGCTCGCGTCGCATCCGATGTCGGCCGGCGGCCCCCTACGCGAGCCGGAGTCCGATCTCTACGCCGCACGCCTGCGCCGATCGCTGCTCCGCGACCGCCTCCAGGCGACACTCTACGGCGGCTACACCCACGAAGACCCTACGCCGGGCGGGGTCGAGACGCAGACGCGAACCCGCGCGATCTACGGCGGCATGGCCCGCGTCGATCTTCCGGGGACATGGGCGATCGTCGGAGACGCGGCCACGGTGCGACACCGGAAGATCGCGGGCGTCGAGGAAGGCCGCTCGCGCACGGCATGGCGCGGCGAGCTAAAGGGCGCCGCCGCCGGATTCGAAGCACTCGGGCAGGCGTTTTCCTACCAGCCGGCGCTCGCGACCGCGCTGAACCCGTACGCGCTGTCGGATCGCCGCGGCGGGTTCGCGCAGCTCAAGCGCAGTATTTGGAAATGGAACCTCTTCGGCAGTTTCCGCTCCGAAGAGCCCGCCGAGCGAACCGGCCTCGAGCCGATCGTGCGCGTTCAGACCGGGACGGTCGGCGGGAGGCTCGAGATGAATCAGGTCAGCTGGGTGACCCCGTCGCTTGTGCGCGTGACCCATCGCGGCGCGAACACCGATTTCACGGAACACAGGGTCGCGACGGAGTACACGGTCGCGGAGCCGCTCGGCGGGCGGACGACCGCGCGCTTCGACGTCACCTTCATCAACGACGCGATGAGAGCCGCGACGAAGCGGCGAGTCCTGTCGGGATCGCTCGTCACCACCCGGCGGCATCCGGGGCGCGTCGTGAGCAGCCTCGCGCTGGGACTGGAGCAGAACCGCCTGGGCGATCTCAATCTCACCGACACGACGATTCAGGGCTCCTTCGAGGCGCGATGGGAAGCGATCGCGAGCCGCCTTCTGATCACGCCCTTCTTCGCCGGGTCTACCCGAACCTACGATCTCCAGGGCACGAGAGAGGACCGGTACTCGGCCCGGCTCCAAGTCGCGCTGCTGCGTGTCGCGGGTCTCGGGGACAATGCCGTGTCCCTGGAAGGACGCCTCGATCGCGTGCAGCATTTGAGGCCTTCCTTGCCAAAGGACCTCGACGGGTCGGTGCAAATCGCCGTGGGCCAGCGATTCGGGCTCGGCGGCGCGAAGTGATCCTCCGCCGGACCTAACGCCGTCGGACCTCCGACGCCCGGATCCGCGCCGGCTTCCACGCGCGTCCGCGCCCTTGCCGTTCCAAGCACCACGCGGGCACTCCGTTCGCTCGCCGCGACGAAATCGTGTGGCGATGCACCCCTTGGAACGGATCGTGCTCGTTCGATGGACGCCCTCGCTCCTCGGCGCCCAACGGCGCGGCCTTGGCCGCGCGAATCCAGGAGGGGTGCCGATATGAAACGTTTCGAGATTTTCCTCGCCGTCTCCGCGATCGCCATCGGACTTTCCGGGTGCACGAAGCAAGGGGCCCATCGCGTTACCGATCCGGCCCCTGCTCCGCAGCCGAGTCTCTCGGATATCGGGGAAGCGTGGTGGATCACGGGAGACGGCGAAATTCGTGAAGCAGCGGCGCGCGCGGCGAAGAGCCCGCTGATGGCACGCGCGCTCGCGGACCGAGCCACGGACCCACGGCTTGGACTTCTGCGAACCGGCATCGTGGGGGCGCTTGGAACGATGGTGGACGGACGCCGCGTCCGGATCACGATCCTTCCATATCAATATCGTGACGATCTCGCCCACGCCGTCTACTTCGCGCTGCTCGAGGTGAACGCCATGGCTCAAGTGCAGAGCTTCGAGCTCGTCCGCCGGCGCGATCCGAGCTTGCTGGAAGCGGGGTTTCAGCCGGTCAACTCCGGGCAGAACAGTCTCTGGATCAAAGAGGGCGCCGTCTATACACCCTCCCCGGCGGGGATCGTGGTTCGGGCTCCGGAGCGTTTCAACTGGGCAAGGTTCGGCGTATGTTTCATCCCTCTCGCCGACATGCTTCTCCGAAATGTTGATGACGCCTGCAACTCGATGGGAAACTTTCCCGGCTGCGTCACGGTCGGCTCCGGCGCGGCCATCCTAGGCGCAGCCCTCTACTGTGCGATTCAGGCCTTCAAGGGATAGCGCCATGCGACCCTCCTGGATTCCCATCTTCGCCGGCCTGATCGCCATCGGCTGCGGCGTGTTCGCCGTCCTTCCCCTCCGATGGTCGCCTGATACCTCGCACGGCATCCTCGCCGGGATGGTGATGTATTTCGTCGGGTTCACGCGAACCGTCGCCCTCGTGCCCGCCGGGGAGGGGCGGTTGCTGGGTTCGGGAGGACTCCTCCCGGGGGTCCTCTATCGCGTCTTCGGGTTTCTCCTCATCCTGCTCGCGCTTGCCTACGTGTATTTCGAGCGGCGTCTCTTCTTCGACATCACATGGCCGATCTTGATCCTGGCGGCGTGGAGCCTGGCGGACTCGATTCTCAATTCGCGGGGAAAATCGAAGCGGTGAAGGCAAAGCTGGGGGCGAAGCCGCGGGGCGCTAGCGTCTCCCCTTGGGAACACCGGGGGAGCGCTCCCTCGCGGCTTTCTGGCGCGGTTGGGGCTCGGGGCGTCGAGTTTTCCTGCGCGCGTTCCCGCGTTTCGCCCTCCGCTTCCTGGCCTCCGCCTTTCGCCGGCCGGCGGCGGCCTTTCGGGCCTCCAGCTCGGCGATGCGCTCCGCAACCCCGACGAAGGCATAGCGGAAGACCTCGTCGACGGCGCTCACCGGAACGAGGGTCATGCTCGCGCGCACCGAGTCCGGGACTTCGACCACGTCCTTCTGATTATCCGAGGGGAATACCACCGTCTTGATGCCGGCGCGGTGGGCCGCCATGATCTTCTCCTTCAGGCCCCCGACCGCGATCACCTTGCCTCGCAGCGTCACTTCCCCCGTCATCGCGACGTCGTGTCGGATCGGCGCCTCGGCGAGCGCCGAGGCGATTGCCATCACGATCGTGATGCCCGCGGAGGGGCCGTCCTTGGGAACCGCGCCCTCGGGAAAGTGAATGTGGAGATCGAAATCATCGAAGACCTCGGGGTCGATGCCGAGTAGCTCCGCCCGCGCACGCACATAGCTGTGCGCCGCCTGAACCGACTCCTTCATCACGTCTCCGAGTTGCCCGGTCACGATCACGCGCCCGGCCCCGCGCATCTTGAGCGCCTCGATGAGAAGCAGGTCCCCGCCGGTCGTGGTCCACGCGAGCCCGGTCGCCACGCCGACCTCGGCGTGTCCCTCGGCCATTTCGGGGAGGACATAGGGAGGACCTAGAAGTTTCTCGATGTCGGCCTCGCCGAAACTCCATCGGCCCGTGTACCCGGTGGTCCTCTGACGCGCGCACTTGCGGCATACGGTTTCGATCGCGCGCTCGAGCTGCCGGACGCCCGCCTCCCGGGAGTACTCGCGGATCATCTTCGTGATCGCGGCGTCGTCGAACGCGATATCCCCTTCCTGAAGCCCGTGCTCGCGGGCCGCCCGCGGAATCAGGTGACGCTTGGCGATCTCGATCTTCTCCGCGTCCATATACCCGGGGATCTGGATCACTTCCATCCGATCGAGCAACGGCGCCGGGATGAAATCGAGCACGTTCGCCGTCGTGATGAAGAGCGTCTCGGAGAGGTCGAACGGGATCTCGATGTAGTGATCCACGAAATTGGCGTTCTGTTCGTGGTCGAGCACCTCGAGGAGCGCTGAGGCGGGATCCCCCTGGGAGTCGTGGCCGAGCTTGTCGATCTCGTCGATCATGAACACGGGGTTGGAGCTATGGACGTCCCGCAAGCTTCGGATGATCTTCCCGGGCCGGGAGCCGATGTACGTGCGGCGGTGGCCCCGGATCTCCGCCTCGTCGCGCACGCCCCCCACGCTCATCCGGACGAAATCGCGCCCCATGGCGCGCGCGATCGAGCTCCCGAGCGACGTCTTCCCCGTGCCGGGCGGGCCCGCGAAGCAGAGGATCGGGCCCTTGAGATCGTTCTTCAGCTTGAGCACGGCGAGGTACTCGAGGATCCGCTCCTTCACCTTGTCCAGGCCGAAATGCTCCGCATTGAGCCTACGCGTTACCTCGTCCAAGTCGATCGGCTGGCGCACCGGCTTGTTCCAAGGCAGCGCGAGCAGCCATTCGATGTAGTTGCGGATCACCCCGGACTCCTGCGAGGTCGGGGCCAAATAGCGAAGCCGGTTCGTCTCCTCGTACACCACCGAGCGAACGTGCTGCGGCAGGCCCAAGGTATCCGCGCGGTCCAGAATCTGCCGGACGAGCATTTCTTGGGGGTCTTCTTCGCCGAGCTGACGGCGGATTTCGTCGAGCTGCTGGCGGAGGAAAAACTCCCTCTGATTCTTGTCGACCTGGGCAGACGCACGGCGCACGACGTCCTCGGCGACACTGAGACGAGCGACCTCGCTTTCGAGGGATTCGGCCACGAAACCCAGGCGTTCCTCGATGTTCAAGGTCTCGATCGCCTTCTGTTTCGCCTCAACCGGAAGCCGCACGATCGAAGCCACGGTGTCGGCAAAGAGGCCGGGGTCCCCCAGGTTCATGCTGAAGATGTTGTCCATCTCGGCGGGGTAGGAGTGGTCGAGCTGGGAGATCGCCTTGAGGTGCTGCAGGATCCGGGTCGCGAGGAGCTTCGCGCGCTCCGGGTCCACCTCGTTCTCGAGCGGACAGGATACGCGGGCCTCGATGTAGGGATCTCTGCTGAGTATCTCCTCGACCGCTATGCGCCGCAATCCTTCGAGGGTGACCTGGACGTTGCCGTTTGGCATGTTCAGGATCCGGATCACCCGGGCGGCGAGGCCTATCTTGCTTAGCTGCTCAGGGTTAAGATCTTTCTCGCTCTTGGCCGGGCTGTAGACGAGCGCGACCAGCTCGTCGGGCTCTGCGTGATCGCGGAGGAGCGCCTTCGACTGCTCGAGACGAATCTGGATCGAGGTAACACCGAGCGGGAAGACGACGGTGCTCATGAGCGGGAGCACCGGCATGACCGGGGGCACGTCGCATTCGAGCATCCGGCCGATCTCGGACATCGGTCGCTTGCTCATGAAGGCGATCCTTTCCGCCAGGGAAGACGAGGGTCGAGGGCGAGGGTACGAAGGCCACGGTATCACAGCTTCCCTGCCGATGGCCAGTCGCCCCCCGCCCCCATGCCCCCCAAAATCGAAGGGCCATCAGGGGAAGCCAACTGATGGCCCATCGATCCGCCTTACTCCGGCTCGCAGGGGTTCGCCCTCCCCGCGAAGCCGAGAACTACGCCGCTCTTACCAGCCGGCCTTTCCGTCCGGAGGAACTATCGTGCTGTAGGCGACGATTAGCAGGAGAATCAGCTCCATTTGGTTCTCACCTCCCTTCAGGTTGCTTCGTTGAACCGGTGGATCGGGGGTTTCCTTGGTACAGCTGCTTCCTACCAGCCGGCCTTGCCGTCAGGGCCGGTACCAGCGAACGACAGGATCACGAGAATCGCGAGAAGAGCTTCCATCACACACCTCATCTGATTTGGGGTTCACTGCTCACCTTCGGAACTGGTGACGTCGGAAGGTAATAGCAGCCGCCGTGCCATTTGCAATTCCGTTGCACCGATAGTCTGTAAGCGTTTGTCTTACAGAGGATTGATGGTGTGGCAAAATGCGACTCCGAGGCACGAGCGAGGCGGGTAAACAGTCAACAAAAACTGACTTGTTTGTGACTGCAGCGTAGATTGAGGCGTAATTGATTTAGAATCAGTCGATTATATGTGTCGCGTTGACTTTACGGCGAATGTCCGAAGCGGTTGTCTCTTCCTGATAGACCTCTGGGCTGGGGAAGGGGAGCCGAATCAGAAAGATGCTCCCCTCACCGACGCGGCTTTCCACTTGGATCATCCCCCCGTGCGCCTCCACGATGCCGCGGGCGATCGAGAGGCCGAGGCCGAGACCCGAGGAATTGAACTCCGCCGTCCCCGAGGAGTGGAGGTTGACGTCCTTGAGCTCGACGAGCTTCGAGAAAATCCGCTCCTGGTCCTCTTCGGCGATGCCGATCCCCGTGTCGCTCACCTCGACCTCAACGGCGTTTCCGACCCTCTGCGCCCCAAGCCCGATCGAGCCCCCGTCCGGTGTAAAGCGCACGGCGTTCATGGCGATGTTCAGGATCGCCTTGCTCAGGTAGTCACGATCAATGCGGGGATGGACGAGCCCAGGCTCCACGCCGATCGAGAGCTGCTGATCTCGTTGCGTCACAAAGGGGGCGACTTGCACCGCGACCTCTTCGAGGACCTCGCCGATGTCGCAGGAGGCGAAATGCGCGGGGAGCTGGTTGCGCTCGATCAAGGACATGTTGGTCAGGTCCCGCGCCAAGCGAGTCAGCGTATCCGTTCCCCGGCGTATCGCGGAGAGCCCCTCACGCTGGGGCGAGGTGACTTCCCCGAGCGCCCCTTCGCCGAGCATGTCCGCGTACGCGCGGATCATCGTGACGGGGGTGATGATCTCGTGCGAGGCGACGGCGATGAAATCTGATTTCATCCGGTCGATCTCGCCGAGCCGCTCGATCTCGTGCCGCTGGGTATCGCGCATGGCTTCGAAATCCTCGGCGAGCCTCCCCATCTCATCCCGTGAGCGGACGTTCAGCGGGAAGTCGTAGTTGCCGACCCGCATCTCATTGGCCGCTTCCACGAGGCGCCGGATCGGCCGCGTGATTCCGGCCGCGACCCCGAGACCGAGCAAGAGCGCCAGGAGCGCGGCCGTGGCCCCCGCGACGGAGAGGTCCACTCCGATCCTTTTCAGAATTACCGTCTCCTGGTCGAGGGAGCGCAGAAGCACGTACCCGAGGTGGCCTCCCACTTCCGGACCCGTCACGTCGCCTCGAAGCGCGAGAAAGCGCTCCCCCTGGACCGGCAGCACCTCGAGCATCTGCCCCGGTCGTCCCGCGGCGGCCTGGCGGCGGGAGTCGGCGTCCCGCCACTCGCGAATCTCCGTTTGCAGCATGCTCCGGAGCGCGGACTCGGGAAGGGTGCTCAAGGCGATTTCGCCGTCCACGGCAAACACGACATCGCTCCGTGTCGTTTCCTTGAGAGCCTGCGCGAGCGCGGAGTCCACGCTCTTTCCGAGCGTCAGGGTGCCGACGAGAGCGCCGCCGACCAGAATCGGAACGACCGCGACGCGGTAGGCTTTCCGTCCCTCCACCATGTATCCGCTGGCCGGACGACCCGCGAGCGCTTCCCGGATGAGCTTCGAGCCGGAGATGTCGATCCCGTGCTCGTCGGGCCGTCCCCCGCGGACGAGAACCACCCCGTGCTCGTCCGTAACGTCAAAGACCTGTGCCTCTGTATCGCGCTGGAAATCGCCGACGACGCCTGCGAGCGTCGCATGGAAATACTCGGTGCCGCGATCCACTCGGGGAAGCGTGAGCATCGCGAAGAACTTCGGATCGCGCGCGACGATGATCCCGATGCGCTTCAGTTCCTCCCCTTGATGCAGCATCTGCTTTTCGAAGGAGAGGGCCGCGCGGGCGAGGTCGGCGGTGACCGTCCTGTTCTCCTGGGCGGCGACCCGGAAATTCACGGCGAGGAGCGCGGCCACCAGGATCGCCAGAATGGGGATCGACGTGGTCGTTGCGATCTTCGCCGCGAGCGAGAACCGGAATCTGGGAAGCCGAAACGGCTTCACGGTTCGAGAGGCGGGAGCGAGGCGGCGCCCTTTGCGGGCACGTCGACCGTGGCCATGCGTTCGCCTGAGCTGGGCAGCCACACCTTGACCGTGTGGGTCCCGGCGGGCACGTTCTCGATGCGGAACCGGCCGCTCCGCCCGATCAAGGCGAAATGGCGTGTCGGCGCGACGATGATGTCGGCGCGCATGTCGGAGTGGATGTCGCAGTAGACCTGGACTGCTCCAGGCTTCACGAACGTCACGCTCCGGGACTTCCCTTTCGGGTAGCGCCCCAGGTCGAAGTGCTTCGGGGGCGAGTAGGAGAAAATGTTGTGAAAGACATTATCGCTGTTGTGGAACTCGACGGTTTGCCCCGCCTGAACGACGAGAATGCGCGGGACGAACCGCTGGCCCAGCTGGTCCATCCTGGCGGGGGGAGGCGGAGGGCCCGGATCGGGTACGGGATCGGCGACCCACGCCGCGCCGTAGGCGGTGTCGACCGTAGCCGCGACCACCGTCTGCGCGGTAGCACTGAGCTGACCGACGTACGGATTGGGCTTCGACGTATCGCGGATGGCGAGGTCGGCGGGCGAGACCAGAACCTCTCCCGTGATCGCGCCGGCCGAAGCGCCGGCCGCGCGGAGGAGCGCTACGAGAAGCACCGCGGCGGTCGCGGGTGCGGCGCGCATCAGAACCCCACCGAGAGCTGGGCCGCGGCGAACGCGCGCACGAGCGGAGGCGTCACGTTGACCTGGGACTGCTGATGCACAAGCTTCGCGACCAGGCGCTTCGACGGCTTGAACCCGATCCCGATCTCGCGTTTCCAAAGATCCGCGTCCCAGGCCGCGACACCGCCTCCGGAGAGCGCCACGTCGGCGAAGATCATGCGGTCGAATCGCCCGGCAATGTACCAGCCGGGCAGGAGGGTCCACTTGCCTTCCACGTACCAGGAGCGGAGGTCCAGGTTGCCGATGAACGGCGACTCGAATCGGCTGAAGAGGAACTCCGAGTAAAGGACGCCGTGACCATAGGAAAGCTCCAGGTCGGCGGCCGCGAGCTTCTGCATGAATTGATCCACCGTCTTCCCCGGCGGCAGATCTTCATTCAGATCCTGGTAGAGATAGGGGGCGCGCGATCCGGAAACGCCGGCCCGAATCCACGGGGCGGGGACGAATCCGAGCCGCGCGAGAATCTGCTTCCCGTTGTTCGTGTCTCCCATGACCGGCTGCGCCGCGCTCCCGTTCGTCACGCCGAGCGCAAACTCGATCGGCGCGGCCGTTCCGATCAAGACCATCCCGAAGTCCCAGCAGTTCTCGTATAGGACGGGAACCGCCTCCCCCCCGGAGCCCCCTACGCCCGTGAGCCCCGCTGTCATGTAATTCGAACGGTAGCCTTGCCCCCGGTTCGCCACGATATCCTCGCCGCGAACGGCGGCCTGATCGGTGCGGAGATCGGTATGGTATTGGTACATGAGCGGAGCGCCGATCAGGTTGTTTTGGGGCGCGTACGAGCGGTTTGGATAGGCTCCCAAGTGGAGCGGAATCTTTCCGACCTCAAGATGGATGTCGCGCCCTTTCGGATCCGAAAGCCGGACGAAGCCCCCGAAGAGCCGCGCCATCATGGTTTCGTCGTCGTAGAGGAACTCCGTGAAGGCGTGGACGTGATCCTGAATGGGGGCGTCGGCAAAGAGACGGATCCGGGCCGTGTGGAACGGGTTCTCGCCGAAGTTCAGGGTGTTGATGCCCTCCTGCTCGGTTCGGCTCAAACCGACGAGGTCCAGGTTGCCCTGGAAATTCACCGGGCCAACCGAGGCGCATTCCACCGGCTCAACCAGCCCCAGGCAAAACCCGAGCCCGAGCATCAGACCGATCCATCGCACGTTCGGTTCCTCCTTGAACGAATCTAGCGATCACCGCCCGCCCGCCGCCCCGGATCGCACCTCTACCTCGGCCTTCCGGGGACAAAGCGCGTCGACGTAATTTTCGGTACCGAACGCCCCGATCCTGAGCGGAAACGATGGTGTAGACTCCGGGGATGGATTCGACGGAACCGACCCCGGCGGGGGTTTCACCCGCCCTTGGGTCGGCTGAAAACCAGGCTCCGGCCCGACGCGGCCAGACGCTCGATCTCACGATCTCCGACCTCGCCTTCGGCGGAAAGGCGCTGGCCAAAATCGGTGGGTTCGTCGTGTTCGTGGAGAATGCCCTCCCGGGAGACCGTGTGCTCGCAACGGTCTACCGGAAGCGGCGTCAATACGCGGAGGCGCGGGCCGTGGAGATCCTCGCCCCCTCCCCTTCCCGGGTGCCGGCGCGCTGCGGCCACGTTCCCATCTGCGGGGGATGCCGGTTTCAGGATCTCGACTATCAGGAGCAGCTTCGGCACAAGGTGCGCCAAGTCGAGGCGTGCCTCGCCCATTTGGGCCGGCTCCGGGTTCCCTCACGGCCGATCCTGCCGGCGACGAACCTCTTTCACTACCGGAACAAGATGGAATACTCGTTCGGCAAGGACGGGGATCGGTTGACGCTGGGCCTCCACCGGCGCGGGCTTTTCGACAAGCCGTTCGATCTCGAGCGCTGCCATATCGCGACCCCCATCTCCAGCGAGATCGTCGCGTTCGTGCGTGACTTCGCGCAGAGGGAAGCGCTGCCGCCGTACGATCTGAGGCGCCACACGGGCCTCCTCCGATTTCTGGTCGTGCGCGAAGGGATGCGGACCGGCCAGGTGATGGTCAACATCGTCGCAAGCGAGACGCATCCGGCGCTCGAGCGGCTGGCGGCGGCTTTGCGGGGCGCCTTCCCCTCCGTCGCCAGCGTCGTCTTGAATCTCACGCGGCGGAAGGCGCAGGTCGCGCTCGGGGAGGAGGAGCGCCTGCTCGAGGGGCAGCCGACGATTCTGGAGCGCTTCGGGGGCCTTACGTTCGAGATCTCCTCCAACTCATTCTTTCAGACCAACACCGAGCAGGCGGAACGCCTTCTGGATTCGGCGCTGGAAGCGCTCGCCCTGACCGGAACGGAGCGGGTCCTGGACGTGTACTCAGGCACCGGCACGTTCACCCTCCCCATCGCGATGAGGTCGGCCGAGGCGATCGGGATCGAATCTTCCGAGATTGCCGTGCGGGACGCAGAGCGAAACGCCGAGCGGAACGGCATCACGAACGCGCGCTTCTGGAGGGGGGAAGCGTTGGAAGTGCTGCGCGACCGCCTTGACTTGGGGGGGCGCGATGCCTCGGGATCCCCCGGCCGCCCGGAGATCCACGCGGTGCTCGTCGATCCGCCGCGCGCGGGACTGCATCCCGGAGTCGTGGGCCGCCTCATCCAATTGGGCTCGCCGCGGCTGGTCTACATATCGTGCAATCCGAGCACGCTGGGCCGCGACTTGGCGCTCCTCTGCGAATCGCGATTCGCGCTCGAATGGATCCAGCCCGTCGACATGTTCCCCCATACACCCCACATCGAATGCGTGGCGGCCCTCAAGCGCGCCGGATGAGAGGGGACGCGTCCATGAGCCAATCGCCCACGGCGACCCGCCGGGAACTGGTGAAGAAGGGGAGTCCGGTCTTCGAGGCCGTCCTCGAGAACGGTCTGAAAGTTCTGATCCAGGAGGTGCGGGGGGCGCCGGTCGTTTCGTTCATGGTCTGGTACAAGGTCGGATCCCGAAACGAGAGCACCGGCATGACGGGCATTTCCCATTTGCTCGAGCACATGATGTTCAAGGGAACTCCGAAGTACGGCAAAGGCGAGATCGCGCGGCTTCTGCAGCGAAACGGCGCCTCGTTCAACGCGGCGACGTCGCTGGACTACACGAACTACTTCGAGGTGCTCGCGTCGGACCGCCTAGAGCTGGCGATGGAGATTGAAGCCGATCGCATGACGAATGCGCTCATCCCCGAGGAAGAGCATCGGCTCGAAATGACCGTCGTTCGCTCGGAGCTTGAGCGGAACGAGGATGATCCTCACCGGGCGCTTTACACGGAGCTCTTCGCGCAGGCCTTCCAGGCACACCCCTATCACTGGCCGACGATCGGATGGAGAAGCGACGTCGAAGCGATTCGAACGAAGCAAATTCGCGACTACTACCGGAGCCATTATCTGCCCAACAACGCCACGGTCGTCATCGTGGGGGACGCGGCGCGCGACGAAGCGCTCGCGCTCGTGAAGAAGCACTTCGGCTTGATCGAGAGAGGTCCGGAGCCGCCGCCCGTCGTGACGGTGGAGCCGCCGCAGATCGGTGAGCGTCGATTCAAGATTCGAAAGCCCGGGGACACGCGCTACCTCATGGTAGCCTACAAGGCCCCGGCGCTCACGGACCCGGACACGTACGCCCTGGACCTGCTGGGCATGATCTTGGGCCATGGGAAGGCGTCCCGCCTCTATCAGGCCCTCGTCGAAGGAAAGCTCGCCACGGATGCCGAGGCGGCGAACGAGACGGCGCGCGATCCCCTCTTCTTCATCGCCGAGGCCACCGCGGCTCCCGGCGTGCCGCTCGACAAGCTGGAGCGGGCGCTGCTCGAGGAAGCGGGCCGGATGAAAGCGGAGCCCCCATCGCAGGGTGAGCTGAGCCGGGCGAAAAAGCAGATCCAAGCATCCTTCACGTATTCCAGGGATTCCGTTCGGAGCCTGGCGCAACAATTGGGGTACTACGAAACCGTGGGGTCATACCGATACCTGGACACCTACCTCGACCTGATCGCGAACGTGACTCCCGAGGATATCCAAAGGGTGGCGCGCGGATATCTCCTAGAGGACGCACGAACGGTCGGCCACTACGATCCGCTTCCCCCGGACGCCACGGGCCCCTCGGCAGGGCACGCCCGAGGCGCGGGGGTTAGGCGCGGGGGGGCGGGGCGCGTTCGTCGGCCCGCCGAAAACCGATACCAGGAGCACGATGCCGGGTCCGCCGCGGCGACGAAGGCCCCTTCGCGCGCCATCGAGCCGGTCCGATTCGAGCTTCCAAACGGCCTCGTGGTCGTGCTCCGGGTGAATCCTGCGAATCCGACCGTCGCCATCCACGGTCTCGTGAAGGCGGGCGCGATCTACGACCCGGCCGAAAAGGGCGGGCTCTCCAGCTTCGTGGCAGCGATGCTGGACAGGGGCACCGCGAATCGCACGGCGCTGGATCAGGCGGAGGCGCTCGAGAGCATCGGGGCGAGTCTCCGTTTCGATGGGGGCCCCGAGACCGCCACATTCTCCGGGAACGCGCTGGCGGAGGACATCGGCACGGTGCTCGCTGTCCTGGCCGACGCGCTCCGGAACCCGGCCTTTGCACCGGACCAGATCGAGAAGGCTCGCGACGAGCAGATCATCCGGGTCAAGGTCGCCGAGGAAAACACAGCCTTCGTGGCCTCGAAGGTCGCGAATGAGATTCTCTTCAACCCCGGGCACCCGTTCCACCATTCGCCCATCGGGACCGAAGCTTCCCTCGGCGCGATCGCGCGCGACGACCTGACATCGTTCCACGCCGCGCACTATGGACCCAACACGGTCGTGTTGGTTCTGGTCGGAGACATCGACCCGAAGGCCACGATCGAGCAGGTGACGCAATCGTTCGGCGACTGGCGGAAGCTTGAGAACCCCGCGCCTCTCGCGGTGCCGCGGATCGCGCCGCCCGACCGCGCGGAGCGGCGAACCGTTCGCATGGAAGGGAAATCCCAGGTCGACGTCGTCTACGCCCTGCCGGGGTTGTCCCGAACCGATCCCGACTATTACCCGGCCATGATCATGAATTACCTCCTGGGTGGGAGCTCCCTCTCGAGCCGCCTCATGGACAACCTTCGCGACAAGCAGGGGCTCGTGTACGGTGTCTATTCGAATTTGAACGCGGGGATCGGCGCGGGGCCGATTCAGATCCGGGCCGGGACGAACCCGGCGAACGCGGACCGGACGGCGAAGGAGATCTGGACCCAGGTGAAGCAGATGCACGAGGCGGGGCCCACCCCGACGGAGCTTGGGGAGGCGAAGAGCTACATGACCGGAGTCTTCCCTGTCAGGCTCGAGACGAATTCCGGGGTCGCCGCCCAGCTGCTTGGGGCCGAGCTCTACGCGCTGGGCATGGACTATATCGAGCGCTACGTCGCCATCATCAACAGCGTCTCGCTTGAGGAGGTGCGCGCAGCCGCGAGAAAGTACCTTGGCCCCAGAGGCTATGCGCTGGCGATCGCGGGAAGCTACGATGCGGATCCCCCGGCGCCCGGGGTCGCATGATTCCGATCCGCCGGCTCCACTCGAGGCGTCTCGCGCTTGCGGCGCTTGCGGCGCTCCTCCTCGTGGGCCCCCTCGCTCCCGGGCCCGCGCAGGCGAAGCGCATTTTCGTGCCCCGCCAATACAAGCGCCTTCAAGCCGCCATCGACGCGGCCGCCGTGGGAGACACCCTTTGGGTCTCGCCCGGAACCTATAACGGCCCGTTCGTCCTCAAGAAACGGCTCGTGCTCTTCGGCGAGGGAGGGCCGACCGAAACGATCTTGGACGGTCGGGATAGCGTGCGGGTACTCCATGTGGAGGGCGTCGTGCGCGGCGGGATCTACGGGTTCCGCATTCAGCGCGGGAAGGCGCCCGGGGGAAGCGGGATCTACTGTCTGCGGGACACAACGTTCGCGATCGAGAGCTGCGATATCCGATCGAACTGGGAAACGGGGATCGCTGCGTGGCAGAGCGCCATCCGGATCGCCGATTCCGAGATTTCGGAGAACAAGGGCAGCGGACTCACCGCGAGTGATTCCGAACTGAAGGTCTTTGGCGTGACCTTCCGCTCGAACCATGGCGCAACCGGAGGGGCGATGTCGCTCGTGAACTCGGTGCTTCAACTCGCCACCGGCTGCCTCTTCGAGGAGAACCGCGCGGACGGGGGCACGGGAGGAGCCGCCAACGGGGAGAACTCGTTGCTCGCGTTCATGAACTGTACCTTCAAGGGAAACACCTCCGCGGTCGCGGGTGGCGCCCTGGCCGCCACGGATAGCGCCGACCTTCGTGTCCGCAGCTCGGTGTTCACCGCCAACCGCGCGGCGACGGGTGGCGCCCTGCTGACGGATCATGCCGCTCTCATGCTCCAAACCTCCATTTTCAATAGGAACCGCGCGACCGCCGCCGGCGCCGCGATTCAGATCCTCGGCCGCCGGACGGCGGGAGTGAACCCGTCCGTGTACGGCAACACCTTCTATAGGAACGGAGCCGATGCGGAGGGAGGCGCCATCTTCGCCCAGGAGGTGTCCCCCGAAATCGTCCGCAACATCTTCGTCATCGACAGCACTGCCAAGAACAAAGCTGTGCTCGAGCTGAAAAGTGCCCCGCGCTATGAGTGCAACCTGATCCAATCGCTGGACGGGCCGGGCGCCCGCCCCTCCGCGAATACGATCGTGGGGGATCCCGCCTTCTGCGACCCCGAAAAGGGGGACTTTCACCTGAGAGACCTGAGCCCCGCCCTCGTCACCTCGTGCGGAAAAATCGGCGCCCTCGGCAAGGGATGCGTCTCCTTCAAAATGGCCCCCAGCCATTAGCCGCCGGGGCGCCCCGCTGGAACTTTAGAAGCCCTGGGGCGGTAGTGCCTGGATGAGGCGTAGGTGGCCCTGTAAGTTTCAGCCCTGCAAGGAGGTCATGAATGAAGCTGCGTCAATGGATGCCCTTGGGCGCCGCCCTTTTGGCCATGGGGTTGGGCCTCTCCTCGGCGGCCCTCTCCGTGTCTCGCGCGGATGACGAGGACACAAAGGGCGGAACCGAAAAGAAAGTCATCCGTATCACGCGCGATGGCGAGGAGCGCGATGCCCAAGCCGGGTACTTGGGCGTCCAGGTCCAGCGGCTCACGGCCGCGTTGCGTCGCGCGAAAGGCATTCCGGAGTCCACGGAGGGGACGCTCGTCAACGCCGTGGAGGACGGGAGTCCAGCGGACAACGGCGGGGTCAGGCGAGGGGACGTAATTCTGGAGGTGAATCACGAGGCGACGCCCGATCCATCGGACTTAGTCCAGCTCGTGCGTGACTTGGAGCCGGGCTCGAAGGTACCCGTACTGATTTGGCGCGACGGCGTGCGGAAGACTCTGAACCTCAAGGTCGGATCACGCCCCGAGGGCAACGACGCCCCCACCCCCCCCATGCCGATGCCGGGTTGGGAAGGTCCGGGCGGCGACCGCGGCGGGCCCGACGGCGGCCCCAGGATGCAGATGTTTCGCCGGAATCAGGGTGACCTCGAGCGGCAGCTCCGCGACATTCAGGAGCAACTGTCCAAGCTGCGCGACGAGGATCTCGCGCGCCTGGAGCGGGAAATCCACGATCTTCGGTCCGACCTTCAGCGCGGCGGCATCCTGGACAACAACAGAGATCGAAACCGTTCTGACGATCGCGGCCGGGACGACAACGACAGCGGGGACTGACATTGTTGTGAGCAGCCAGTAAACCGGCGGGTGGGTGTTTCCTTTGGATGGTTCGAGCCCATCGAGAACTGTTCAAACCCACCCGCCCCTCCCTTCTTCCCAACCGCCGACACCAAAGAGGTTGGACCCGGACGGGACGCGTGCTAGCATGCGTCCCGTTTAACGTCTTTAGCACCGCAACGCGTACGGTTTTTGCTACATATCGGAGTGCCCAGTCCGATAAGCGTGGGGGGGCAATCCCACGTCCCTTTCCTACAACCCGCTGGGACCCACACGGATGAGGGCTGGGAACCTATGACCTATCGCCGAACGTTCATTTCCCTGGCTTGTGGCCTCCTTGTAACACTGGGTCTGGCGGAGCACGCCCCGGCCGCCCCAGCCCAGCAATACGCACGCTCGCCCGGCCCGGACGGTACAAGGCTCGCATCCACGTCGGTCACGGCGTCGACCGCTTCGAGGACGCGTACCCGCCGGCCGCGGCGCCGGCTACGCAGGCGAGCGACTTTCTCGCTGCCGCAGGTTACGCGGGATGGCATCCCGAGGCTGCACGCTAAGGCGGCTTACGTCGTGGACGCGACGAGCAACCGGGTGCTCTTCCAGAAGAATCCGGCAGAGCTCTATCCGATCGCGAGCCTGACGAAGCTGATGACCGCCCTCGTCTTCTTCCAGACCGCCCCGGAATTCGACCAGGTCGTCGAGATTGCGCAAGAAGACGTGAAGAACTCGAGCCGTTCGCACATTCGCCCACGCGAGGAGATCACGGTTCGGGATCTCCTTCACGCGGCGCTCATGTCCTCGGACAACGTCGCGACGAAGGCGCTCGTACGAACATGCGGCATTCCAAGCGAGGAGTTCGTTCAGAGAATGAACACGCTGGCGGATTCGCTGGGTCTGACGGGGGCGCGTTTCGTGGAGCCCACCGGCCTGAGCGAGCAGAACGTGGCGACGGCGCAGGCCATCGCCGCGCTGCTGCGGACCGCCGCCTCCAATCCGATCGTCAGCTCCATCATGCAGAAGCAGACGTACACATTCGCCTCGGACCGGAAGCTCCACCGGCTCGTGAATACGAACCGACTGCTCCGGAGCAAATGGCGCATCACCGGTGGAAAGACAGGCTTCATCAGCGAAGCCGGCTACTGCCTCGCCACCCTAGTCGAGACTCCCTCCGGCACGGAGGTGACCGCGGTGTTGCTCGGGGCGCCGAGCAACCGGCTCCGGTTTGCGGAGGCGAGAAGGCTCCTCGACTGGACGTTCCGCTTCGGACTGCCGCAGAGCAGCGCGGCCCCAGGGAACGACTAGCGCGTGCGGCCCCGCGGCACGATCATTCGCCGGGCGTGTCGTTTTTCGATTACCGCGGCCCTCCTCTGCCTCCTTGCTCCCACCCCGGGCCAGTCGGAAGAATCGGCCCCGATCGCCCGGGCGTTCGTTTATCCAATAGGAAACGAGCAGGATTTCACGAAGCCGGCGCCGGGTGAGTTCGCGGGGTTCCACGTTTCGGATCCCTACCTCGCTGTGCGCCGCGCCCGCAACCGCCGGCCGCAGAGGGTCCACTACGGCGTGGATCTCTCCGCCGGCTCCAGCGGCCATGTCGTCCGGGCGATAGCCGCTGGAGTCGTCGACGTGAGCGACGGCAATGCGCTGGTCAAGGTGCGCAAAGCTCAAACGGTCAAGCTCCCGAAGGTCGTGGACGGCAAGCAGGTCTACGCCCATGCGACCCGGTACCGGACGGCCTATCGCTGGCGCACCGGCTGGGGAAACCGGGTCGTGATCCGGCACAGGCTGCCGAACGGGGACGTCGTTTACTCCCTCTACGCGCATCTCTTGCCGCGCTCGGTGCTCGTCAAGAAGGGGGAGATCGTGGCAGCGGGGCAGCCCATCGCCAAGGTGGGTCGGACCGGGCGCGCGACCGCTCCGCACCTCCATCTGGAGATCCGGATGAATCGGATCGAGGAAAGCGCCGAAGTCGCCGACGCGGACGAGGAATCGGATACCGACCTCGCCGATGGGGAGCCCGCGCAGACGGGCGTTCCGCATACGGTGAACCCGCTCGCCTTCCTCGAGGACCGCGTCATGCGCTTCGAGGACTTGGAGCCCGGGAGCTGGCAGTCCCGCTATGCCCTGGCCGCGATCAAGGACGGCGTGATGTGGGGGACGAAAAGGCGCTTCGATCCGGACGACTCCATCTCGCGGGGAGCCTTCTACGCCGCCCTCGTATCCATGTTCCACATGGGCACCCCCTTCACCAAGGACGAGTTCCGGTCCAACCTCGACGCGCTCGTGGATGCCGGAATCCTGGACGAGACCGAGCGCTCGGGCCAGCGCGCCGAGGATCATGTGAGCCGGTCGGACGCTCTCGAGCTGGTGCTCAGGTGCCTGGATCGCCGCGCGGCCGAGAGCCCAAGCTTGGCTCGGATCGGAACCGACCAGCTTGCGAACGATTTCAACGTGGAATTCGCGGGACGCGACGCCGCGGTCACCGCCGCACTTGAGGCGCGCAGGCTCGCCGCCGCCGAGACGGAGGCCCGGAGGAAGGTTGCCGCTGCGAAGGCCGGCCGGAGCGCCAAAGAGGCCGCCGCTCGCGGCGAACGCGCGCGGACCAAGCGGGCCAAGCGGGCCAAGCGGGCCAAAGTCGAACCGGTCAAGCCGGTGCCGATTCTCGACCCAGGATTCGAATCTCTCGCGCAGTCGACGAAAAATATCTCGCGTGCCGAAGCCTGCCTGCTCCTGGCCTCGGCGATACGTCTCGGCTCCTCGCATCTTTCAGCTCTGGAGCGCGCCGCCACGCGGGTCACGAACTCAGGCTAGCCTTCCCCCTCCGACGCTGGCATCCTCGCCGGCGTGGCTTCTCCCGCCTCGCCATCGTTACGCTCGACCCTCGTCCGCGCTGAAGGGATCCACGTCTGGGACGTGGCCGGCCGCCGCTACTTGGACGCGATCTCCGGCGCTTTCTGCGTTCAGCTGGGCTACAGCCGCACGGACCTGGTCCGCGTGATGGCGGAGGCCGCTTCTCGTCTCCCATTCGCCCGCCCCACCACGTTCGACAGTGAGGAATCGGAAGGATACGCCCGGGAGCTTCTCGAGGCGGCGGGCCCGCCTTTCTCGCGCGTGCTCTTCACTTCTTCGGGGAGCGAGGCGGTGGAGGCCGCCCTCAAAACGGCCTACCGTTTCCAGCGTGCCGCCGGGTCCGCGGGGCGGACGCGCGTGGCGCACCTGCGCGGGCACTTCCACGGAGCGACGCTCGCGGCGTTGCAGGTGACCGACTACGGTCCCCGCCGGGCGCCCTACGAAAGGGTGCTGGGCGGAGGCTCGCGAGCATTCGCGGAGGAGGCAGGCGGCCGGCCGCTCGACGAGGAGGTGGGAGACGCCGCGGCGCTGATCGCGGAGACCGTCCCGGCGGCCGCCCTGGGCGCGCCGGTGCCACCCCCGGGGTATCTCACGCGCCTTCGCAGCGCGTGCGATGCGGGCCGCGCCTTATGGATTGCCGACGAGGTGTTGACCGGGTTCGGCCGGGTCGGCCCGCTCTTCGCCTGGAAGAGACTCGCCGAGCGCCCGGAGGACCAAGGCGCCGTCCCCGACATCGTCGCCTTCGGTAAGGGAGCGGGCGCGGGCTACGCCCCTGTCGGAGGCGTTCTCCTCACCCGCCGCGTGGCCTCGGCACTCGATTCTGCTCCGGAAGGACCCTTCGTCCACGCGCAGACCTACGGCGGCAACCCGGTCGCGTGCGCCGTGGGCCGACGGGTGCTCGCCGCGCTGCGCGAGGAGAAGATCGACGCGCGTGTGCGCGAGAAGGAAACGCTCCTCGCGGGCGCGCTCGCCCCCCTCGCGCGACACCCTCACGTCCGCGAGGTGCGCGGACTCGGGTTTCTCCGCGGCGTGGAGCTCCAAGCGGACCGGTCGGGGACGCCGTTTCCGCGCGGGCTCGCGATCGCCGAGCGTATGGAGGCGGCCTGCCGCGAGCGAGGGATCCTGATCTACGCAGGCGCCGGCTCGGCGGACGGGGAGCGGGGAGATCACCTGCTGGTGGCGCCGCCGCTCGTCTCGGATCCGCACCATTTCGCCCAGATTGCGATCGCGATCACGCAGGCTCTGGACGAGGTGATGGGCGGCGTCCCGTGAGCGGCCCGCATCCGCCGGGACGGCATGGCGTACAATCGGCTCTGTGAAATCCCGGCAACGTGTCGCGCTCGCGGCGCTCCTGCTTTGGGGAGCGCTCCCAGGGTGTGCCTCCGAATCGGATCTTTTGCGCCTGGATCCGGGGCTCACGGCAGCCGATCTGCGCCAGGGGAAGCTCGCGGTCCTCGGCGTTGTGAAATTTCAGGAGCCCGATCAGGTTCGCCCTCCCCTCATCGCCATGTTGGAGAAAACTCTTGGAGGGGAGCGCGGAGATATCCCGCTGATCCGGGCGGACAGCGTCCGGCACGTGCTCGGCGACGAGCGCTATCGACGGATTCTCCTCGGTTACGAGTATCACGGAACGCTGGACTCGGCGGCGCTCCGCGAGATTGCCGATCCGCTGCATGGAGTGGCCAGATTTGTAGTGCTCGCCAGGGTGGAAAAGGACCGCACGCGCAATTCGGCTCGGGGCATCTCGGATGCCGACGGAGGAGGCAGGACCGGCTACGCGATGGGAATTACGGGAAGGGATGCGACCGTCGGGATCCATCTCTACGATGTGGCGCGGCGGGCGCTTGTGATGAGCGGCAAGTACGACGGGTCGAGCGAGAACTTGACGCCGATCGTATCGTCGACTCGACCGGGCGGGGGACCCGCGGTCAGCGTGGAGGTCGGCCAGGCCGTCCCGCCCGAGGCCGAGGGATATCCCGGAGCGCCCGAGCTGGCGCAGGCTCTCGAGGAGCCGTTCCGTGCCTTTGCCCGCGCTTTGCCGGGAGCGCCCCAGCCCGCCCAGCGTCCGCCCGGGCCGCACTAGGCCGTCCGGTTCCGCGCCGGAAAGGCTTCCCTCAGGGAGCCGCCTTCTTGACCTCCGCGACGAGCACCCCGAGGAGAATCGCGGCGCTGCCCAGCACCTCGCGCGAGCTCATTCCTTCACCGAAGAACGACATCGCGAATATCGAGGCGAAAACCGGTTCCAGCGAGTAAATGACCCCGGCCCGCACCGGTTTCGTCTTGCCCAAGGCCCACGTTTGGAGCACGAGGATGAACGCGGTCGCGATGAGGCCGAGATAGAGGATCGTCCCCCACGGAATGGAACGCGCAGGGACCGAAATCCCGCCGTGCGCTCCGACGAATATCCAACCCACGGCGGCCGCCACCACGGCTTGCAGCGCGGAGACCGCGAAGGGATCGCTGCG
The DNA here is from genome assembly GCA_036505295.1 of Candidatus Eiseniibacteriota bacterium. Classification (GTDB taxonomy): domain Bacteria; phylum Eisenbacteria; class RBG-16-71-46; order SZUA-252; family SZUA-252; genus WS-7. The sequence goes on along the minus strand of DASXTQ010000084.1, from coordinate 16,593 downwards.
GCGCGCGGCGACGTTGGTATAGACGACTTGCCCCGCGAAGGCCACCGCTCCGGCAAGGGTCCAGATGTCGCCCGCACGAAATCCGAGTCCTGCATCGGAGTAGAAGAACCCGAGCCCCAGGAATGCGAGCACAACCCCGGCGGCCTCGCCGGCCCCCACCCCCGAGCGCAGGACGAAGAAGGATAGGAGCGGTACGAACACCACGGCGGTTCCGGTCAGAAACGCCGATCGTGGGGTGCTGATGGTCGTGAGCCCGATGGCTTGCGTGAGGTAGCCCGCGACCATGAAAAGGCCCGTGCGGACGCTGTCCAGGACGGCCGTGCCTCTCATCCGGAAGAGCCGTCTCCTATAGATCAAGGCGAGCACGGCGCCCGCGATCGTGAATCGGAGCGCGATGATGTCGAAGGGGTTGACGAAGTGGAGGGTCGTGCGCAGGAGCGGAAACGTCGTTCCCCAGATCGCGGTGATGAGGAGGAGCGATCCCTCCGCGACGCGGCTCGTCGAGACGGGCCCTTCGGGGGTTGGGGCCGTCGGCGAGGCAGCGCGCCCCACGCTAAGCGCCCGAATGCATCAGCGGCGCGCCCGGCCGGCGGGCCGGGAGATCAGCGCCTTGATGGAGAACGAGAGACTCTCCAGCTCGACCGCGAGGTTGACGTTTCTGAGGGCGACCTGGGGTGGCACGAAGAGCTTCCGGTGGGCGAAGTTCAGGATGCCGCGCATCCCGGCATGGACCATCCGGTCGGCCACCGCCTGAGCCGCTCGCGCCGGAACGGCGATCACGCCGATCTCGAGCCCCAATCGCTCGGTCTCCTGTTGCAGCGACTCGACGTTGAGGATGTGCAGGTCGCGCCAGCGCTGGCCCACGCGGTCGGGGCTCACGTCGAATACGGCGGCAAAATCGAATCCCTGCCGGCGAAACTCCTTGTATGAAAAAAGGGCCGACCCGATGTTCCCGGCGCCGACCAGCGCGACCTTCCACCTGCGATTCAATCCCAGGATGAGGCGGATCTCCTTCCTCAGGCGCGCGACGTTATAGCCGAGCCCGCGTTTTCCGAAGTTGCCGAAGTAGGAGAGATCCTTGCGGACTTGAGCGGACGTGACGCCGCTCAGGCGGGCGAGCCCCTGCGAGGAGATTGTCTTGACGCCTTCGAGCTCGAGCTCCTCCAGGACACGGTAGTAATCGGAGAGCCGCCGAACCGTGGAGGTCGAGATCCTCGGATCCAGCTACACCTCCTCACCCTCGTCCTTCTCCTCCACCTTGGCGACGTCGATCAACTGATCCCCCGCCTCCAAGTTGATGAGCCGGACTCCCTGGGTGTTGCGTCCGATCTCGGATATCTCGGAGACCTTCGTGCGGATGACGATCCCCCCGCGCGTGATGAGCATGACCTGGTCGCTCGGGATCACTTCCAGGGCCGCCACGACGCGCCCGTTGCGCTCGGTCGCTTGGATGGAAATGATCCCCTTCCCGCCGCGCCCGGTAATACGGTAATCGGAAATCGGTGAACGCTTGCCGTAGCCGTTCTCGGTCGCCACGAGGAGCGTGGCCTCCCGTTTCACCGCGATCATGCCGACCACCGCGTCGTCCTCTTCGAGGGTCACTCCGCGCACGCCATAGGCGGTGCGCCCCATCGGCCGGACATCCTGTTCGTTGAAGCGGATCGCCTTGCCGTTCCGCTTCTGCAAGATGATGTCCTGGGTGCCGTCCGTGAGGACCGCGTCGATGAGCGAATCCTCCGGTTCCACCCCGATCGCCACGATGCCGCCGCGTCGCGGATTGGAGTAGGCGGAGAGCGGCGTCTTCTTCACGGTTCCCTTCGCCGTGCACATCATGATGAAGTGAGTGTCCTGGAACTCCTTGACGGGGAGCACCCCAGCCACGCGCTCCTGTTGCGACATCTCGACCATGTTGACGATCGCCTTCCCCTTGGCGGTCCGCCCGCCCTGCGGGACCTCGTGAACCTTGAGCCAGTAGACGCGCCCGCGGTCGGTGAAGACGAGGATGTAGCTATGGGTCGAGGCGATGAAGAGATGCTCGATGAAGTCCTCTTCCCGAGTGCCCGCGCCCGTGATGCCGCGACCGCCGCGGCGCTGGCTCCGGTAGGTCGTCACCGGCAGGCGCTTGATGTAGCCCGCGTGGGAGATCGTGATCACCATGTCCTCTTCGGCGATCAGGTCCTCGGCCTCGAATTCCCCGGAGCCCGCGACGATCTCCGTCCGGCGCTCGTCTCCAAAGCGCTCCCGGACCGCCGCCATTTCGTCCTTGATGATCTGGAGCACTTTCGCGGGCGAATCGAGGATGGCCTTCAGCCGCTCGATGAGCTGGATCACCTCGAGGTACTCGTCCTCGACCTTCTGGCGCTCGAGGCCGGTGAGCCTCGACAGCCGCATTTCGAGGATCGCGTTCGCCTGGATCTCGCTCAGGCCGAAGCGGCTCATGAGCCCGGTCTTAGCACCCTCGGTATCCGCCGCCGCGCGGATCAGGGCCACGATCTCGTCGATGTGGTCGAGGGCGATCTTCAGCCCTTCGAGGATATGCGCGCGCCGCTCCGCCTCCGCGAGGTCGAACCGCGTCCGCCGGACCACGACGTCCCGGCGGTGCGCGATGTAGTGCTCGATCATCTCCTTGAGCGTCAGCGTGAGCGGCCTGTTGCCGACAAGGGCCAGCATGTTCGCGCCGAAGGTCGTCTGCATCTGGGTGTGCTTGAAGAGCTGGTTCAAGACGACCTTGGGCTGCGCGTCGCGCTTCAGCTCGATCACGATCCGCATGCCCTCACGATCGGATTCGTCGCGAAGATCCGAGATCCCGTCGAGCGGGCCGTCCTTGACCAGCTCCGCGATCTTCTCGAGGAGCGCCGCCTTGCTCACCATGTAGGGAATCTCGGTGACGATGATCGCCTCTCGGTCCTTCCTGATCTCTTCGATCGTGGCGCGCGATCTCACGGTGATATGGCCGCGGCCGGTGCGGTAGCAATCCTGGATTCCCTGCCGGCCGTAGATCACGCCTCTCGTTGGGAAATCAGGCCCCTGCACCATCGAAAGGAGATCCTCGACCTCGCAATCGGGATGATCGATGACGTGGTGAATCGCATCCACGATCTCGCGGAGGTTGTGCGGCGGAACGTTCGTCGCCATGCCCACCGCGATGCCGGCCGAGCCGTTCACGAGGAGGTTCGGCACCCCCGCGGGAAGCACCACCGGCTCTTCGCGCGACTCGTCGTAGTTCGGCCGCATGTCGACGGTGTCGCGCTCCATGTCGCGGAGCATCTCTTCCGCGAACTCGGTGAGCCGGGCCTCGGTGTACCGCTCCGCCGCCGGCGCGTCCCCGTCGACCGAACCGAAGTTTCCCTGCCCGTCCACGAGCGGGTAGCGCATCGAGAACGTCTGGGCCATGCGGACCATGGTCTCGTACACGGCCGCGGTGCCGTGCGGGTGGTAGTTTCCCGTGACGTCGCCGGTGATCTTGGCGGATTTCCGGAACGGGCGGTCGTGGAGGAGATTCAGCTCCCGCATGGCCACGAGGATCCGCCTGTGGACGGGCTTCAGGCCGTCCCGGACGTCCGGCAGGGCGCGCGAGATGATGACCGACATCGAATAATCGATGTAGGAGTTCCGCATCTCATCTTCGATGTAGATCGGAACTTCTTTATCGCGCGTGGCCATCGATCAATCTCTCCTCACAGGGTCGCTGCACGAAAACGCGGCCATGAGCTAGATGTCCAGGTTGCGGACGCTGTCCGCGTACTCCTCGATGAATTTGCGCCGCGGCTCCACTTGATCTCCCATCAGCACCGTGAACATCCGCTCTGCCTCCGGCAGGTCCTCGAGCTTGACCCGGAGCATGGAGCGCGTCTCGGGATCCATGGTCGTGGCCCAGAGCTGGTCGGGATTCATCTCTCCCAGACCCTTGTACCGCTGGAGCGTGATTCCCTTCCGGCCCAGCTCCTCGAAGTGCCGGTCACGCTCCGCATCGTCGTAGGCGTAGCGCACCGCCTTCCCTTTCTGAACGCGGTAGAGGGGCGGCATGGCGATGTAGATGTAGCCCCGCTCGATCAGCGCCTTCATGTGCCGGAAGAAGAACGTGAGGAGGAGGGTCCGGATATGGGCGCCGTCCACGTCCGCGTCGGTCATGATGATGATCCTGTGATAGCGCGCCTTGTCGGCGTCGAAGTCCTCGGCAATCCCTGTCCCGATCGCGGTGATGAGGGTCCGGATTTCCTCGTTGGAGAGCATCTTGTCGAGCGAGGCCTTCTCCACGTTCAGGATCTTCCCCTTGAGGGGGAGGATCGCCTGGTTCTTCCGGTCTCGCCCCATCTTGGCCGACCCGCCCGCCGAGTCCCCCTCGACGAGGTAGATCTCGCACAGCGCGGGATCCGTGAGCTGGCAATCGGCCAGCTTCCCCGGCAGCGATCCGGAGTCCAGGATGCTCTTTCGGCGAGCCAGGTCGCGCGCCTTCCGCGCCGCCTCGCGGGCGCGGGCGGTGGCGATGCACTTCTCCACGATCTTCCGCGCCACTTGCGGGTTCTCTTCGAAGTAGTTCCGGAGTCCCTCACCGACAACCGACTCCACGATCCCCTTCGCCTCGGTATTGCCGAGCTTCGACTTGGTCTGACCCTCGAACTGCGGATCCGGCAGCTTCACGCTCACGACCGCGGTCAGCCCCTCGCGCACGTCCTCGCCGCCCAGCGTGACTTCCTTGAGCGATTTCAGGAGCCCTTCGCGCTCGGCGTAGTTGTTGATGGTGCGCGTGAGGGCCGCGCGGAACCCGATCAGATGCGTTCCGCCTTCCACCGTGTTGATGTTGTTGACGAAGGAGTACACATTCTCCACGTAGCCGTCGTTGTACTGGACGGCGAATTCAACGGTCGCCCGGTCCCGGTCTTTCGCGTGATAGATCGGGGCCGGATGGAGCACGGTCTTGTTCTCGTTCAGGTATTTCACGAAGGAGGAGATCCCACCCTCGTACTGGAAGTCGTGTTTCTTCCCGGTCCGCTCGTCGAGGAACGTGATCCGGATGCCCTTGTTCAAGAAAGCGAGCTCTCGGAGCCGTTGCGAGAGGGTGTCGAAGCTGTAGTCCACCGTCTCGAAGACCGTGGTGTCGGGCTTCCAGGTCACGGTGGTGCCGGTCTCGGAGGTCTCGCCCAGGACCTTGAGGTCGGTCTTCACCTCGCCGTGTTCGTATCGCTGGTGGTAGCGCTTCCCGGCGCGGCGCACCTCGACCTCCAGCCACTCCGAGAGCGCGTTCACGACCGAGACGCCGACGCCGTGCAGGCCGCCCGAGACCTTGTAGGAGTTCTCGTCGAACTTCCCGCCGGCGTGGAGCGTGGTCATCACGACCTCGACCGCCGGGCGGTTCTGGGCGGGATGCGTATCCACCGGAATCCCGCGCCCGTTGTCGACGACCGTGACGCTCGAGTCCGCGTGGATCGTGACGCCGACTTCGGAGCAGTAACCCGCGAGCGCCTCGTCGACCGAGTTGTCCACCACCTCGAAGACGAGGTGGTGAAGGCCGCTCTGGCCGGTCGAGCCGATATACATCGCGGGGCGCTTCCTGACCCCTTCCAGGCCCTTCAGGACCTGAATATTTCGGGCGTCGTACGAATGTCCCTCTGGGGTCGGCGTCAACGTGGCCGCTTCCTCGCGAGGTCCGGTCACCGCTCTATTACCTCCTTGGATCTCATGGGTACGAATCGTATGGCGCGCAGCCGCTGGTCAGGCTCGAGTGTCCGGTTCATCTGATCCAGGATGCCCTGCCGCAACACGGCGAGGTGGCCCATCCAGACCGCGCCTTTCACCTCCACCAGAAGCTCCCCGTCGCGCACGCCGACGCAACGCGTCCGCGCGAGCACTTTCGGGCCGACGGCCGTGGCCCAGCGATCGGTCGCTTCGGCCGCTGCGAACCGCGTCTCGAGCTTGAGCGCTTGAAGCACTTCATCGAGAACCGATCCCACAGGCTGGAACCCCTCCGCGGGCGCTTCCCCATGCCGGCCCCCTGTCCGCCGCGCGGACCGTTTCATGCGGCGCTCCACGCAAGCGCGGCCGCGTCGATCGGAAGCCGGCGATAGCGCGACGGCGTCTCCGAAAGCTCCCGGCACGCGGTCACGACCAGCTGGCTCGATTCCGGAACGAGCTTCAAGACCCTGCCGATCCAGCGAGGATCGAGCTCCGATTCCGGATCGTCGAGAAGAACCACCGGCGGGTCGTTCTGACGCTCCTCGAACACGCGCGCGAGCGCGAGCCGAAGGAGAATCGAGTAGAGCCTCGAATACCCGCGGGAGGCGCCGTCCGAGAGCTCCTCTCCCCCGATCGCGCAGTGAAGCCGCGCCCGGTGCGGGCCGTTCATCGTCCAGCCCATTCTTCGATCGCGGAGGCGCGCCCTCTCGAACAATTGGAGCCGGGTCGCGACCCCCTCCTCCTCCGACGTGCCGGAATCCCCGAATCCATCGTGGTATTCGACCGTCGGATCGAGGGTCGGGTCGACCTGCTGGGACAGCTCTCGAAGATTGCGACCCATCTCCGCGCAGAGCGTTCGCCGCCGACGGTCGAGCGCCACTCCCGTTCGCGCGAGGATTTCCTCCCACGCCGACCATTCGTTTGGGTCTGTGCCGGGGCCATGCCGCTCGGCGAGCAGGAGACGATTTCGCTGCCTCAAGGCCGCCGTATAGTCCCGGAGGGACCCCACGTAGGCCGATTCGAGCTGGCAGAGGGCCACGTCCAGAAAACGCCGGCGCGACGCCGGGCCGCCATTCAGTACCGCAACATCCTCGACCGAAAAGTGGACGGTGCAGAACCGTCCCAGAAGGTCATAAATCCGGCCGGGAGGCGCGCCGTCCACAAGCACTTCCTTTGCCGCCCCTGCCCCACCGCGCGCGACGATCTCGCTCGTGACCCCGAGCCGGTCTTCCACCAGCCCGCGAATCTCGAACGTGGCCGCACCGCGCCGCGTCAGCGCGGGATCGCGCGCGCCGCGGAACGACCTGCCGATCGAGAGCAGCACGACGGCTTCGATGAGATTCGTCTTGCCGGATCCGTTTTCGCCCGTAACCAGCACGGAATCCCCGCGCAGGTCGAACCTGGCCTCTCTGTGGTTCCGGAATTCGCGAAGCTCGATGGACTGAAGTCGCACGCGTTCCGGGTCAGCTCGCCAGGCGGAGGGGCATCACGAGACAAAGGAGATCCTCGTTCGCAGAGCTCCCCTTGTCCCCTTGCGGTGTGGGCGCGATGAGTCCGGCCGTCACCGGCGTATTGAGACGAATGTCGACCTCTTCGCTGTCGACGGTGCGAAGAATGTCGAGCAAGTAGGCGGCGTTGTAACCGATGTCGAGATCGTCCGAGGCGTACTGGGCGTCCAGCTCTTCGGTCGCCTCCCCCTGGTCGGGCGTCTGCACGATCAGGGTCAAACGGTTCGGGCGAAGGGAGAGCTTTACTTGGCGCGTGAGGCTGTCGGAGAAAACCGAAACCCGCTCCAGCGCCTGGGCGAAATCATCCCGCTTTACTCTTAGATGCTTGTTGTTCTGCTTTGGAAGCACCTGCTCATAGTTCGGGAACGGCCCTTCGATCAGCTTCGTCGTGAGCGTGGTGTCGCCGATGGCGAATTGAGCGTGGTTCTTGGAAATACCAATCCGGACAGGCCCCGAGGCTCCCGGTAGGAGACGCAGGACCTGATTCAATGCCTTGAGCGGCACAATCACGTCCCCTTTCGGGGGCGACGGAATCCCGCCCACCGGCCTGCATGATGCCTTCGAGAGGCGGTGCCCGTCGGTCGCCACTAAGCGCAGCTCGTCATCCCTGATCTGAAGCAGCGAGCCGTTCAGCGCCGGCCGCGTCTCGTCCGTCGAGACGGAGTAGATCGTGCGCCGGATGAGCCGCTCCAGGAGATCCGCATCCAGCGATGCTTCCACGTCCGGGGTGACGGAGGGGAGCGCCGGAAATTCTTCCGGGCGGATGCACAGGAACTTGTAGCGACCGTTCTTGCTTCCAATGTTCAGCGTCAAATCCTTCGCCTCGACCTTGAGCTCTTCTCTCGGAAGCTTTCGCACCAGCTCGAAAAGCTTCTTCGCCGGAACCGTCAGTGTCCCGATGTCTTTCACGCTGGCTTGCGCTCGTGTCGAGATTGCGAGATCCAGATCGGTCGCGCGCATCTCGATGCGATCCTCGGACGCTTCGAGAAGAATGTTGGACAGGACCGGGAGCGTCGTCCGCGTCGGAACGGCGCTCGAAACCACCTGCAAAGCGTTGAGGAACTCGGTCTGCGCGATCGAGAATTTCATAGCCACTTCCTGGGCGGTGATCATCTCCGTTAATCCTTTATTGGATTAGGGTTTGCAGATGGTTCGGGAGAGGGTCTCAAGTCCTAAAAAAGTATAGGTGGATAGGGGCATTTTCACAATAGGAAAGCCCCTCATTTTTATGCGATTTCTCTCTGGTCTACGAAGATTAGGTTCCTTGAATAGAAGACGTAGTAATAGGGTCGGTGGATTGTATGGATAGAGGCGCCGGCCTAGAAAGTAAGTTGTTGTGTGCCAATGTAGTGTGAGGTCATTTGTGCGGCCGGACCCCTGTGATGAGATGTGGATAAGCTTTTGGTTATCCCCGGTGCGCCGCGGAGGCCCCGGATTCCTGGACTTGTGCACCGCGTGTCCACCGCCAAGCCAGGTTGAATCCAGAGACAAGGGTTACGTGCTCAGGCTCGCCATGAGGTCTTCGACAACGACCCTGAGTTCCTTGTCTGTCGTCATCAGCCCTTCGATCTTGTGGCAGGCATGAAGCACCGTGGAATGGTCGCGGCCGCCGAATTTCGCTCCGATCTCCTGGAAGGAGAGATCGGTGACCGCTCGGGCGATGTACATGCCCACCTGGCGCGGGAAGGCGATGACGTCGGTGCGGCGTTTGCCGCGGATCGACTCTTCCGTGACGTTGAAATGCCTCGCGACCAGTCGCTGGATGTCGGAGAGGTCGACCCGGGCGAGATCGGGCTTGATCTGATCGCGCAGCACCTCCTGTGCGAACTCGATGGTCAGCTCGTGGCTCATGAGGTCCGCGAACGCGAGGAGCCGCGAGAGCGAGCCTTCCAGATCGCGGATGTTGGTCTTGATGTTGCTCGCCAGGAGAAGCGCGATCTCGTTCGGTATGTTCCTGCCCTGCAGCTCGGCCTTCTTCTTGACGATCGCCACGCGCGTTTCGAGATCGGGAGCCTGCAGATCGGCGACCACGCCCCAGGTGAACCGGGAGACAAGCCGCTCCTCGATCGCGGTCATCGCGTTCGGCGGGCCGTCGCTCGTGAGGACGATCTGCCTATGCGCGTCGTGGAGCGTGTTGAAGGTGTGAAAGAACTCCTCCTGCGTGCTCTCCTTTCCTGCGAGGAACTGGATGTCATCGATGAGGAGAACGTCGGCAGTGCGGTAGCGGCTCTTGAATTCGAGGGTCGTGGCGTGCTGGATGGCGTAAATCATCTCGTTCATGAACTTCTCGGCGCTCACGAAAAAGACCCGCGCCTGGGGTCGCGTGGCGCGTACCTGGTGGCCGATCGCGTGCATGAGATGGGTCTTCCCCAGCCCGACGCCGCCGTAGAGAAAGAGCGGGTTGTAACGTTCCCCTGGACTCTGCGCGACCGCCTGCGCCACCGCGTGGGCGAACTGATTGCCGCTGCCCACGATAAAGGTTTCGAAGGTGTTATGCGGGCTTAGGTAGCACTCGATCCTGCCGGGCAGCGGCCCGCGCGGGCGCTCCTCGAAAACGGGAACGTCGACGGAACGGACGTGAAAGGAAAGAGCGACCGGACGCCCCGCCGTCGCGGAGAGGGAGGATTCGATGAGCCCCCGGTAATGGTGATCCAGCCAGTCGACGTAGAACTGGCTCGGCACCTCCAGAACGAGCGCGGATCCGTCAAACTCCAGGGGATCGAGAGAGCGGAACCATGTTTCAAATGCTTGGCTTGAGATGTGGGATTGAATCTTTTCGAGCGAGCCCTGCCAGATGTCTCCGGCCACCATCGTTTCCATCGTCGTCATGTCGTCCCCATCCCCGCACAGGGTGTCCACCGCTTATCCACACATTTATCCACAAATGAATTGGGGCGTAACGGGTAATGTCGGAAACCGTTACGCCCCAATGAAGGGAAATCGGCTTGAGGAATGCTCACAACTCTTAGGTCCGGGTGAAGGGGCGCGTCGTTTTGCGCGGGGGAAGCCCGGTGCGGCGAGGACCCGGAGCGCGAGAGAAGCATTCACGCTCTCGGCCTTCGCGATGGCCGCAGAATACGCTCGCGATTCCAGCCCGCGCAACGAAAATTTTGGCGACGCGGTATCGCCTGCGGCCACTGGGCTTTCGCATTGACCGATTCCAAGCGATTCGTTAGAATCCGACGCTCGTGTTCGGTCCATCCCGTTCCCAACGACAGAGGCAATCCACGTGAAGCGCACGTTTCAGCCCCACAATCGCCGCCGAAAGAAGGTGCACGGCTTTCGTGAGCGCATGAGCACGCGAGGCGGCCGCGCCGTTCTGAAACGCCGCCGAGAACGAGGCCGCAAACGCCTCACGGTATAGCGTCGCCCCAAGGCTCGAGGCCAGGATGCCCGGCGCGGTTCGACCGCGCGATCGCCGCCTGCACCAAGGCTGGCAATTCCGCGAAGTGTATCAATCAGGGAAGTCCATTCACGGCAGCCTGATGACATTGGTGAGCATGCCGCGGACCTCAGACCACGGCCGGACCGCGTTCGTCGCCAGCCGTAGGGTCGGCCCCGCGGTCCGTCGGAATCGGGCGAAGCGTCTCCTGAGGGAGGCATTCCGGAAGGTTTCCCCGGGCGTGCGCGACCGCGCGACCTGGCGAGTCTGGATCGCCCGAAGCGCCTGCTCGATCGCCACGTTCGACGACGTCTCTGCCGAGATGAATGCGCTCCTGAGACGGGAGCCCGCGTGAGCGTAAAGGCGAGGTCGACCCCGTCCTTGGGGCTACGATGGCTCCTCTTGTGCCTGATCCGCTTTTACCGGGCGGCGATCTCTCCCTCCTTGCCACGCTCCTGCCGCTTCGAGCCGAGCTGCGCCGCCTACGCGGAAGAGGCGATGGCCCGGCGCCCGCTGCGACGCGCGTTGATCCTCATCGTAGGCCGCGTCCTTCGCTGCCATCCGTTCCACCCCGGAGGTTACGACCCGGTCCCTTGAACGGATCGCGGCGACGTCATGGATCGTAAAGTCCTCATCGCGATGGTCATGATCATGATGGTCCTGCTCCTGGACCAGGTGATCTCGCCGAATTTCTATCGCCCGCGCCGAAAACCGGTCCCGTCCCAGCCGGGCGGCACGGCGGGGCAACCTGCCCCGTCGCTTCCCAAGCCTCAGGGGAGCGCGCAAACGCCCGTTTCAGGAGAGCCCCAGGCCGGGGCTCCCGCCGGCAGTTCGTCGAGTGGGGCTCCCGGGGGCGCTACCTCGGCCGTCCTGTCGACGGGAGCCGTCCTGACCAGCGCCAGGGTCTCGCCGGCACCGATCGAGACCCGCGAGGTGAAGACCGAGCATTTCCGGGCGGAGTTCACAAGCGAAGGCGGAGCGATCTCTCACTGGATTCTGGACTCCTACAAGGACCAGATCCGGAAGGCGCCCGTGGACTTGGTCTCGCCCGGCGCGCGTGCCTTCCTGATCATCGTGGAGGCCGGCGCGCGCGCGATCGACTTCTCGAACGCGCCATTCCGGATCACGCACGACGACCCGGTCGGCGGCGCGTTGACCTTCGAGGCGGTCGATTCGAGCGGCATCCGGGTCGTGAAGAGCTATCAGGTGGGCCAGGACCGGAAGCTCCTCGAGAGCGACGTTCGTGTTTCGGCGCCCCCCGAGCTGGGCCCCATTCGTTATCGCATCGGATGGGGCGCGCCCCTTCCGATCACGGAGGCGGCGACCAAGCGGGAGCAGCTGCAGGCGGTGGCTCTCCTCGGCACCAAGCTCGAGAGCTTTCCGGCGGGGAAGCTGGGGCCGAACGGAGAGCGCATCGTCCCTCCGGGAAATGTCCGCTGGGTCGCGAGCCGCAGCAAGTATTTCATCGCGGCGGTCATTCCGGACTCGGGAACGGTCTCGGACGTCGTTTTTCGCAGCGCGGGATCCGGCCTCGTGACGGCGTGGTTCGTCGGGGCCGCGCCTCCGGGCGGCGAGGTGGTGCGCCGTGCGCGTATCTACGCGGGACCAATCCACTACGAGACGCTGGCGGCCGTGGGAGCCGGCTTGGACGAGGTCGCGAACCTGGGTTGGAAGTGGATGCGCGGCGTCAGCGTGCTCATGCTCACCTGCCTGAATCTGCTCCACAAGATGATCCCGAACTACGGCATCGCGATCATCATCCTGGCCGCGGCGACCAAGTTTCTCTTCTACCCGCTCACCCAAGCGAGCCTGCGCTCGATGAAGGTCATGCATCACCTGCAGCCCAAGATCAAAGAGCTTCAGGAGAAGCACAAAGGCGATCCGATGAAGCTCAACCAGGCGATGATGGCCCTGTACAAGGAAAACAAGGTCAACCCGATGAGCGGATGCTTGCCGATGCTCTTGCAAGTACCCGTCTTCATCGCCCTCTACAACGTGCTCCTCTTTTCCGTCGAGCTCCGGGCTTCGGGGTTCGTCGGCTACATTCGCGATCTCTCGGCTCCCGACGTGCTGGCCACGATCGGCGGCTTCCCGATCCACCTCATGCCTATCGTCATGACCGCCAGCACGTATGTGCTGCAGTCCCAGACCCCTGTCGCCCCGGCCCAGAAAGGCATGATGTACGTGATGCCTCTGTTTATGCTCTTCTTTATGTATACTTTTCCGTCTGGAGTGATCCTCTACTGGACCGTGAACAACCTTCTTTCGGCGCTTCAGCAGTATCTGGTCAATCTGGCGGAAGACCGAAAGCTCGCCGCGCAGGGATGAGACGGCCGGTGCTGGGCATACGACATGAGTGATTCGATACAGGTCGAAGCAGCGAGTTACGGGGATGCGGTGCATCAGGCGGCCGACCGCCTGGGTATCAGTCCCAAGGATCTCGCGATCGAAGTGATCGATCCTGGCCGCTCGGCCAATTCCCTGGGCGGATTCCGCCCGGTGAAGGTGCGCGCCTGGCGTCGGGATCCGACTTCGTCTCCCGACGGCGCACGGATTCCTGCCAGCGCCGTGCGACGGCAGGCGTCCGCGGTGGGTGCGGAGGCTCATCGCGGTGGACGGCGCGGCGCCCCCGCCGAGACCTACGGTCCCCCGCCGCCTCCCCTCGATCCCGCGAAGATCACGCCCGAGCTCGTCGAAGGGGTGCGCTCGATCAGCGCGGGGATCGTGGAGCAGATGGGCTTTCCTTCCACGGTGAGCGCCGAGAAGACGCGCGACGGGATCCGTGTCGCGATCCAAGCCGGGGACAAGGATCAGTTCCTTATCGGCCGCGACGGAGAGACGCTCGCCGCACTTCAGCATCTCGTCGCGCGAATGTTGCGGGCACGCGCGCCCGAGGAAGCAATTCCGCGCGTCGAGGTGGACGTCGCCGGATACCGCGATCGGCGCGTGGAGAGCCTTCGCGAGCTGGCGCGCGATCTCATCGACGAGGTGGGGCAGACCGGAGCCGAAGCATCGACGGAGCCCCTCTCCGCGATCGAGCGCCGCATCGTGCACCTGGAGGTCGCGGAAGTCGACGGATTCACGAGCGCCAGCGTCGGAGACGGTCTTTTCAAACGGGTCATCATCCGACGCGAAGAAGAGAAGCGCGCCGGGTCGCGCGAGTAGACGAGGCATGGCCGAAAGTGGAAAACGACACGATCGTGGCATTGGCCACGGCACCCGGAGAGTCGGCCGTCGCCATCGTGCGGATGAGCGGCCCCTCGGCTCTCGCGATCGCGACGCGCCGCTTCCGCGGCCGGCGCTCCCCGGAGCGTAGCGGCTCCCACCGACTGCTCCTCGGAAGTTTCCTCGACGCATCCGATTCACCGCTCGACACCGTCTTGCTCTCGATCTTCCGCGCTCCGTGCTCCTATACGGGCGAGGACGTGGTCGAGATTTCCTCCCACGGCGGGTACGTGATCCCGCGCGCCATTTTGGAGTCCCTGATCGCGGAAGGAGCGCGCGCGGCGCGCCCGGGCGAATTCACCGAGCGCGCGTTTCGGAACGGCAAGCTCGATCTCGCGCAGGCGGAGGCCGTGGCGGCGCTCGTCAAGGCGCGATCCGAGCGTGCCGTTCGCGCCGCCGGGGCCACTCTGGGCGGAGCGCTGTCGCGCCGGGTGGCGGAGTTGGATCGCGATCTGGTACCGCTCCTCGCCGAGATCGAGGCGCGCATCGATTTCCCCAGCGACATCGACGCATCGCTCGACGGCCCGGCGCTCGCGGACCGGTGCTCGAGGATCGCGACGCCGCTTCGAGAATGGCTCTCGCATCTGCCTGCGGCCCGCCGGCGGGAGCAAGGCGTCAGGGTCACGCTCGTGGGAAGACCAAACGTCGGAAAGTCGAGCCTCCTGAACGCGCTCGTCGGCTACGAGCGCGCGATCGTCAGTGAGCTCCCCGGCACCACTCGCGACACAGTCGAGGAGTCGATCTGGCTGGAGGGGACCGAGCTTCGCTTGTGCGATGCCGCGGGCGTCCGCCGCTCCTCGGATCCCCTGGAGCGGCTGGGGCTCGAACGAACGAACGACGCCGCCCGCCGCGCCGATCTCGCGGTCTTGGTGCTGGATCGCTCCGAGCCTTGCATGGAAGAGGACGCCGCCGTCTTGACCGTGGTTGCCGATCGGCCGCTGGTCGTCGCATGGAACAAGGCGGATCTCGCTCCCACTGCCGCCCGCGCGGCCGAAGTGCCGGGGTGGGCCGCCGATGCAGATGCGATCCGAGCCGCGCGCGCGCGGGAGCTCGGGATCCCCAAGAGCATGCTCCTCGCGGAGGTTGAGACCGTGGCCGTGCGCCCGGGCGGCGCGGAGCCGCTGCGCGAGGCGCTGCGCGATTCGCTTCGACGCATCTCGGGCGACGCCGCCGGCGAAGAGCTACCGACGACGAGCGTCCGTCAGGAGGCGCTGCTGCGCCGGGCGGTCGAGGCCCTGGAGCGCGCGGAGCGGGGCCTAAGGGAGGATTCTTCCTACGATCTGATCGCGGTCGATCTCACGGAGGCCCGCCAGACGCTCGGCGAAATCGTGGGGCGCGGTATCGATCAGGACGTGGTCCAAGCCATCTTCTCTCAGTTCTGCATCGGAAAATGAACCGCTACCCGCTCGTTGTCGTGGGTGCGGGGCACGCGGGGTGCGAGGCCGCGTGCATCGCCGCGGCGATGGGCGTCGAGACCGCCCTCGTCACCATGAGCCTCGATGCGATCGCGCAGATGTCCTGCAATCCGGCGATCGGCGGTCTCGCCAAAGGGCACCTCGTTCGCGAGATCGACGTCTTGGGCGGCATCATGGCACGCATGGCCGACCGCGCCGGCATCCAATTCAAGATGCTGAATCGCGCGCGCGGGCCGGCAGTCTGGTCGCCGCGCGCTCAGGAAGACAAGGCGCTCTACCGGGCGATCGTACGCGAGCACCTGGAGCGCACTCCGGGCGTATCCCTGGTTCAGGCTCAGGTGATCGGCTTCCTCGTGGACGGGGGCAGGATCCAAGGGGTGGCGTTCCAAGACGGCGGCTCGATCGAGGCGGAAGCGGTCATCGTGACCCCGGGAACATTCATGAATGGGCTCATGCACATCGGGGATCGCACGATGGCCGGCGGGCGAGTCGGTGAAAGCCCGTCCCGTGGATTATCGGAGTGCCTCTCCGACCTCGGCTTCCGCGTGCTTCGCCTTAAGACCGGCACGCCCCCCCGCATCCATCGGGACTCGATCGATTTTTCGAGGATGATCGAGCAGCCGGGCGATGAGCCGCCGCGGCCCTTCTCTCATTTCACGGGCGCGCTCCACCTGGACCAGATCATGTGCCACCTCACGCACACGACCGGAGACACGCACGCGCTGATCCGCGCGAATCTCGGGCGCTCGCCGCTCTACACCGGCAAGATTCGCGGCATCGGCCCCCGCTATTGCCCGTCGATCGAGGACAAGGTCGTGCGCTTCGGCCAGCGCGACCGGCATCAGATCTTCCTCGAGCCCGAGGGCCTGGACGACGACACCGTCTATCCCAACGGTATTTCCACGTCCCTGCCGCGGGAAATACAGCTCGAAATGCTGCAGACCATCCCAGGATTGGAGCGCGCCGTCATGCGCCGGCCGGGGTACGCCATCGAATACGACCACATCGACCCTCGGGAGCTCAAAGCTACCCTGGAGACGCGCAAGATTCCCGGTCTGTACATGGCTGGGCAGATCAATGGCACGACGGGGTATGAGGAAGCGGCTGCCCAGGGTCTTGTCGCCGGTTTGAATGCGGCGCTGACCAAGCCGTTCATCGTCGATCGGGCGGAAGGCTATCTCGGCGTCCTGATCGACGACCTGGTCAGCCTGGGCGTCACCGAGCCCTATCGGATGTTCACGTCCCGGGCGGAATACCGCTTGTGGCTGCGGGCCGATAACGCTGACCGGCGCCTGACCCCGCGCGGCCTGGAGATCGGCTGCATCCAGGGCGAACGGCAGCGGATGTTTCACGTGAAACATTCCGAACTTGCCGCCGCCCGCACTCTGGC
>DASXTQ010000083.1:0-2223 GCA_036505295.1 Candidatus Eiseniibacteriota bacterium | reverse complement strand
GCCGGCGGCCATCCTCATCACCGCGATCGCGATCGTCCTGCTCGCGCTCTACGTCTTCACGAGCTTCTTCACCATCGTCGTCAACTACATCGTCATCTTCTCGATCGCCTTCTGGATGGCGAGCTTCGCGGCCATCCTGCTCCCGTACCGCCGGCCCGAGCTCTTCGCGGCCGCGCCGGCCGCGGTGAGGCGGAAGGTCGCGGGGGTTCCGGTCATGACGCTCCTCGGCCTCGGGAACCTCGGGCTCTTCACGCTCATCCTCATCGCGTCGTTCAAGACACCTGCGTTCAGCGGGCCGACCGGCGGACGGGCAAACCTGTTCGTCGTCGCGATCTACGTCTCCGGGGCGCTTCTCTATTTCATCGCGCGCGCGATCCAGAAGCGGCGTGGAGTGAACCTCGACCTCCTCTACAAGGAGATCCCGCCTGAGTAGCGTGCGCCTGTTCTACGCGACCGACGTCCACGGCTCCGACCGGTGCTTCACGAAGTTCGTGAACGCCGCGGCCTTCTACGAGGCGGACGCGATCCTGCTCGGAGGCGATCTCACGGGCAAAGCGATCGTCCCCCTCATGCGCAACGGAAGTTCCTATCAGGGGCGCTTTCTCGGAGACGAGGTCGAGGCGGAGGAGGGCGATGCGGTTGCCGAGCTCGAACAGAGAATCGCCAATGCGGGCTACTACGCCTACCGCTGCGGCCGTGAGGAGAAAGAGGCGCTCGGCGAGAACGCCGAAGCGCGCGAGCGCCTCTTCCTCCAGCTCATGAGGGAGCGCCTCGAACGCTGGGTGGGGCTTGCCGAGGAGCGCTTGAGCCCGAGTGGAGTCCCCTGCTTCGTCAATGCGGGAAACGACGACCCACCCGAGATCGACTCTGTGGTTGAGGACAGCCCCTGGGTGCAGTTCCTCGAGGGCCGCGTCGTGCAGCTCCCTGATGGGACCGAAGTTGCCAGCTGCGGCTTCGCGAACCGCACGCCGTGGGGCTGCCCGCGCGACATCGAAGAGGGGGAGCTGGCCCAGCGGCTCGAGGTGGTCATCGGACAGCTACGCGAGCCCGGGCAGTCGGTGTTCAACTTTCACTGCCCCCCGTACGGAACCGGAATCGACAGCGGCCCGAAGCTCAACGAGGAGTTCCAGATGCAGTCGGGCGCCGGTGGCATCGAGATGCACCCGGTCGGCAGCACTGCGTGCCGAGAGGCGATCGAGCACCACCAGCCGGTCCTGGGCCTGCACGGTCATCTCCACGAGTCCCGCGGCACCTACAAGCTCGGCCGCACGATCTGCATCAACCCCGGGAGCGAGTACAACGAAGGCATTCTCCGGGGCGCCCTCGTCGAGCTCAAGGACGGGAAGCTGAAGAGCCACCAGTTCACGGCGGGCTGAGTTGGGCCGGGCGCGCGCGAGAGACCTCGGGATCGTCATCGGTGAGCTCCCCCCGGGCAAAAAGAACGCGATCACGGACGTTCCGGGCGTGCGCCTCGGGCACACGACCTTGATCGAGGGCGACAACGTTCGGACAGGCGTCACGGTCGTGTTCCCCCACGAGGGCAGCCCGTGGGACGAGCCCGTCTTCGCGGGCGCCCACCGGCTGAACGGGAACGGCGAGCTGACCGGGTTGGAGTGGATCCGGGAGTCCGGAATGCTGTGCTCGCAGGTGGGGCTGACGAACACGCACTCCGTCGGCGTGGTCAGGGACGCGCTCATTTCCGCGCGGATCGAATCCCACGGAGTCGAGCACGACTTCTGGAGCCTCCCGGTCGTCGGCGAGACGTGGGACGGCCGGCTGAACGACATCAATGGCATGCACGTGCGGCCTGAGCACGTCTTTGCGGCGCTCGCCGCAGCCTCGGATGGCCCCGTGGAGGAAGGAAACGTGGGCGGCGGCACCGGGATGATCTGCCATGGCTTCAAGGGCGGCATCGGCACCGCCTCGCGCGTCGTTGCGGAAGCCGGAGACGCGATCGTCGGTGTCCTCGTGCAGGCAAACCACGGTCGCCGTGCCAGGTTGCGCGTGAACGGGATCCCGGTCGGCGAGGCGATTCCCGAATCCGAGGTCCCCGGTCCGTACGGGGGAGTTCCGCCGGGAGCAGGCTCGATCATCGTCCTGGTGGCGACGGACGCGCCGCTCCTGCCGGTGCAGTGCGAGCGCCTGGCCCAGCGGGCCGGGCTCGGAATCGCCCGTGTTGGCGGAGTGGGCGAGAACTCCAGCGGGGATTTGTTCCTCAGCTTC
>DASXTQ010000082.1:0-19094 GCA_036505295.1 Candidatus Eiseniibacteriota bacterium | reverse complement strand
TTGCTTCCAGCGCGAGATCGTCGATCCGGAAACGCTGCGCGACGCGGACATCGTGGTCGCCGCGGACGGCGCGAACTCGATCGTCCGGGAACGCTACCGCGAGCATTTCCGCACGCTCGTGGACACCCGGCCGAACAGGTTTGTATGGCTCGGTACCGCAAAGCCGTTCCCCGCGTTTACGTTCTACTTTCAGGAGGATCGGCATGGGCTCTGGCGCGTGCACGCCTATCAGTACGAGCCCGGATTCTCGACGTTCATCGTGGAAGCGCGGGAGGCGACCTGGCGTGCGGCTGGGATGGACAAGGCAAGCGAGGGGGAGACCATCGCGTTTTGCGAACGTCTATTCGCCAAGGAGCTGGGCGGGCATCGCCTCCAGTCCAATCGGTCGATCTGGCGAAGCTTTCCCACGATTCGAAACGAGCGCTGGCATCACGACAATGTAGTGCTCCTTGGCGATGCGGCGCACACGGCGCATTTCTCGGTCGGCTCCGGTACCAAGCTTGCCATGGAAGACGCCGTGGCGCTCGCGGAGGCGCTCCGGGCCCGCCGCGAGATCGCGGCTTCGCTCCAAGCCTACGAAGAGGCGCGGCGTCCTGCCGTCGAGAGTCTCCAGCGCGCGGCGCAGGCAAGTCTTCAGTGGTTCGAGGACACCGAGCGTTACGTGAAGCTCGAGCCGCTCCAGTTCGCGTTCACGCTTCTCACGCGCAGCCTGCGGGTAACGCATCAAAATCTCAAAGCCCGCGACCCGGCGTTCGTCGCCAAGGTGGACGCGTGGTACGCGGGAGAGGCCTCGCGAGAAGCGCGCGTCCCGGTGAGCGTGGATCCTCCACCGCCGCCCATGTTCACGCCGTTTCGGCTGCGCGGCCTCCTGCTTGAAAATCGCGTCGCGGTCTCGCCGATGTGCCAGTATTCCGCCGCGGACGGGACGCCCGACGATTGGCACCTCGTCCATCTGGGCTCCCGCGCGATGGGAGGCGCTGGGCTCGTCTTCTGCGAGATGACCAATGTGAGCGCCGAGGCGAGAATCTCTCCCGGCTGCACCGGGATGTACAAGCCGGAGCACGCTCGGGCCTGGAAGCGGGTCGTGGATTTCGTTCATCGGCACACGCGGGCCAAGATCGCGATCCAGCTGGGTCACGCAGGGCGAAAGGCCTCGACGCGCAAGTCATGGGAAGGGGACAACGAGCCGCTTCCAGCGGGGAATTGGCCGATCCTTGCCCCCTCGGCGGTCCCGTATTTTCCGCACAGCCAGGTTCCAAAAGAGATGACGCGTGGCGACATGGACGCCGCGATCGCGGACTTCGTTCGCGCGGCCGGGCTCGCCGTCGAGGCCGGGTTCGACATGCTCGAGATCCACGCGGCGCACGGCTACCTTCTCGCGAGCTTCATTTCGCCGATCACGAACCGGCGCACGGATGACTACGGCGGGCCGCTCCAGAATCGCATGCGGTTCCCGCTCGAGGTCTTCGACGCGGCGCGCGCTGCCTGGCCGAAGGAGAGGCCCATGTCGGTCCGCATCTCGGCGGTGGATTGGGCTCCCGGAGGCATGGAACCCTCCGACTCGGTCGAAGTCGCGCGGATGCTCCAGGAACACGGCTGCGACATCGTCGACGTGTCGGCGGGGCAGACGGTTCCGGACCAGCGACCCGTCTACGGTCGGCTCTTCCAGACACCCTTCGCCGACCGGATCCGGCACGAGGTCGGGATCGCCACGATGGCCGTCGGCAACATCTCCTCCTACGCGGACGTGAATACGATCCTCGCGGCGGGCCGCGCCGATCTCTGCCTCCTGGCTCGGGCGCACCTCTGGGATCCCTACTGGACGCGGCACGCGGCGCACGAGCTGGGGTACACGTTGCCATGGCCGGATCCCTATGAGTCGCTGAACAACTACAAACCGCGCTTCACGTGAAGGAACGGAGAGCCCACATGCCCGTCACGTATTCCAGCTACTTGAAGCTCGACGAGCTTCTGGCGCTCCAGCAGCCGCTCTCGGAGGGGCCGGAGCACGATGAGACCTTGTTCATCGTCATCCACCAGATCTACGAGCTGTGGTTCAAGGAGCTCCTGCACGAGATCGACTACCTGAAAAGCCTCTTCGCCCGGCAGGACACTCCCCGCGCGCTCCATACATTGAAGCGCGTCCTCACCATCCTCAAAGTCGTCGTGGCCCAGATCGACGTCCTCGAGACCATGACCCCGCTCGAATTCCTCACCTTCCGGGCGCGGCTCGAATCGGGGAGCGGGTTTCAGTCATTTCAGTTCCGGGAGCTCGAATTCGCGTTGGGGGTGAAGAATCCCGACGCGCTCACGCGCTACCCCGCCGGGAGCGAGACCCGCCTCCGGCTGGAACGGCGCCTGGCGGACCCCACGCTGTGGGACTCGTTCCTCCGTTTTCTCGCCGCGAAGGGGCACCCTGTGCCGGCCGATCTTCTCAACCGTGACGTGACCCGCCCCGTCGAGTCCGCGCCCGCGCTCAAGTCGATCCTCATCGACGTCTACCGTCGCGATCCTGTCCTGACATCGCTCTGCGAGCGGCTGGTCGACCTGGACGAGGGAATCCAGGAATGGCGGTACCGGCACGTGAAGATGGTGCAGCGCACCATCGGGACGAAGCACGGAACGGGCGGGTCGGAGGGCGCGAGCTACCTCATGACCACGCTCAACAAGCCGATCTTTCCCGACCTTTGGGCGATCCGCTCGGACCTCTAGCCGGGCCCGCGCCGCGGGGAGTGTGATAGGCTTCCGCGTCCATGAGCGCGCTACCCGACCTGCAGCACCATCCCAACCCGCTCGCTGTCCACTACTCACGGTTCCGGGTTGCCGACCGGTTGCTCCTGACCGGGCACTCGCATCAAGCCTGGCCGGACGTCGGTTTCGAGGGACAGGTCGAGGCATGGAATGACGCGGCGGAGCTGGTCGATGAGAAATGGGCGCGTGCCGAGGAGAAGGCGAACCGCGTCCGGCGCGGGTACGCGAAGCTGCTCGGCGATCGCGATGGCTCGATCGCGCTCGGGCAAAACACCCACGAGCTGATCCTGCGCTTTCTCTCCGCGCTGCCTTTGCGGGAGCGCCCCAGGCTCGTGACGACCGACGGCGAGTTTCACACCCTCCGCCGCCAGCTGGACCGCCTGGCCGAGGACGGGCTGCTCGAGATCGTCAAGGTGAGCGCCAAGCCCGCCGACGCGATCGCCGAGCGGCTCCTCGCGGCCACGAACGGCCGTACCGCCGCCGTGCTCGCGTCCTCCGTCCTCTATGCGAGCGCCCACATCGTGCCGGGGCTGGGTTCCGTTCTCGAGCACTGCCGTCGGGTGGGAGCGGAGCTGCTCGTGGACGCCTACCACCATGTGAACGCGGTGCCGCTTTCGCTGGAGCGGGAGGGATTGGGCGACGCGTTCATCACCGGCGCCGGATACAAGTATTGCCAGCTCGGCGAGGGGAACGGTTTCCTGCGCGTCCCTCCCGGGCGCGATCATCTCCGTCCGGTGGCCACCGGCTGGTTCAGTGAGTTCGCGCATTTGACGGACCGGGTGAAGGATTCGGTCCAGTACGGAAAGGGACCGGCGCGCTGGGCGGGGGCGACGTACGACCCAACGAGCCACTACCGCGCGGCGCGGGTCTTCGAGTATTTCGAAAGGGAGGGGCTTACGCCGGAGGTCTTGCGAGCCATCAGCCAACACCAAGTCGGACTTCTCGCCGGGCGATTCGACTCGCTGAGCCTCGACCCGCGGGTGATCACGCGCGATCGCTTGGTACCGCTCGAATCGATCGGGGGGTTCCTGGCGCTCGAGAGCCCCCGCGCTGGAGAAATCGCGGCGGGAATACGCGGACGGGGCGTTCTGGCGGACTTCCGCGGCACCGTCCTCCGCCTGGGTCCCGCCCCGTACCTCTCCGATCCGCAGCTCCAAGACGCGATGGACGCCATCGGCGAGATCGTGCGGGCACTACCGGCAACCGGGCCGACGCCGTAGCGCCTGACCCGACCCCCTAGCGCCCGACCCGCCGCGCCCGATCAGATCTGATTCGAGATCGACGCCAGCAGCTTCTCCAGCTTCTTGGGATCGGCAGGCTTGGTCAGATGGAAATCGAAGCCGGCTTGGTGCGACCGCACCTGGTCTTCGTGCTGCCCGTAGCCGGTCAGGGCGATCATGAACGCCGATCCTCGCGGAAAGTCCTGCCGCAAGGTCTCCGCCACCGCGTAGCCGTCCATGGGACCGGGCAGCCCGATGTCGCAGATCACGATCTCGGGGCGATAGCGCTTGGCGATTTCGACCGCGGCGGGACCGTCGTGGGCCTTCTCCACCCGGTGCCCCATGAGGCTCAGCAACATCGCCATGCTCTCCGCAGCGTCGACAGAATCCTCGACGACGAGAATGCGGTAAGACTTCGCGGGCGCCGGCGAGGAGCGGACCGGTTTGGGAGCGGGACCCGTATCACGCTCGAGGGAGAGGCGAACCGTGAACTCGGATCCTCGTCCGGATCCATCGCTCGACGCGGCGATGACGCCTCCGTGAAGCTCGGTCAGCCCCTTGGCCAGCGCCATACCGATTCCAAGCCCGCCGCCACTCCCGGCGAAACCTTGCCCCTCCAAGCGGAATGCATCGAACACCCGTGCCAGATGGTTCCCGTCCATGCCCACGCCGGTGTCCCGGATGGCGATCCACGCGGCCTTGCCGTCGGGATCCTCCGAGAGCCCGACCACGATCCGGCCGCCCGCCTCGGTGAATTTGGCCGCGTTCTGGAGGATGTTGGCCAGGATCTGGGAGAGCCGGGTGGCGTCGCCGTTTACCCAAAGCTGCTTCTCGGGAAGCCGTGTCTCAAGCTCCAACCCGGCCGCTTCCAGCGTGGCTCGGTAGTCCTCCGCGGAGCGCCGGACCAGCTCGGTCAGGTCGAGCCGCTCCCTCCTGAGCGCGATGGTCCCGTTGGAAACACGGGACAAGTCCAGCAGATCATCGGTGAGGCGTGCCATGTGCATCGCCTGGCGCTCGACGATGTCCCGCGCCTGCTGCGCGAGCGGCCCGTTGGGATCACGCTGCAGCACGTGGAGGGCGTTCTGGATCGGGGCCAGCGGGCCGCGCAGCTCATGCGAAAGCACCGCGAGGAACTCGTCCTTCCGCCGGCTGGACTCGGCGATTCGCGCTTCGCTCAGGCGCAAGGCCTCCTCGATGCGCTTCCGCTCCTCCAGCTCGCGCTCGAGGTCGGCCAGCTGCTCCTCGCGACGGCGAGCCAAATGCTCCGTCAGATCGGTGACGATCAGGTAGGAGGCGGCGCCCGAGTCCTGAACCGCGTTGACCGCGACGTGGACCGGGGCGACGCTTCCATCGGATCGGAGCAACCCAAACTCACCCTGACCGCTCCCGGATCCGATGACCTCGGCGTAGGCGACCTGGGAAGGAGCCGCCAGAAAGCGATAGACCGGTGCTCCGATCACCTCACCGACCGGCCGCTGGAGCATCTCCGCGAAGCGCCGGTTGCAATGGAGGATGGTTCCGTCGGCCGCGGTCGCGACGGCGCCCTGATGCATCTGCTCGACAAGTATGGTGTAGGGACGGTCGGCGGTTTCCAGCATCAGAATCCGGTCATTGTGAGGTTGGCTCGATGCGGGATCCATGGCGTCCTAGCCTCGCGCGGACGAATCCGATGATCCGTCCCAGGTCCTTCCAAAGAGGCAGCCCATCAGTATAGTTTTCATCCGCACCGGCTCGGTACGTCAAATCGCTCGCCAATTGGATCGGTCATAAGCACCTCTACGCGCGAGCCTTACGCCTACCGGCGCAGGAGGAGGCTCTCCGCAAAGCCCCATTCGCGATCGACCCACTGGCACAGGCACTCGAAGCCTGCATGCTTCGCCAGGCGCGCGGCGTCCTCGCGCTCGAACTTGTAGGAGCTCTCGGTCCAAATGGTTTCGCGTTCCTCGAAGCGGACCCGCATATCCAGAGCGCGAATCATGACCGTGTGCGCGCGCCTCGCGACGAGATGCATTTCGATGCGGCTCTCCGCTGCGGACCATCGCGCCTCGTGCGCGAATGAGCCGGGATCGAAGTCCGCGTCCAGATCGCGATTCAGGCGAGTCAATAGGTTCCGATTGAACGCGGCGGTCACGCCGAGCGGGTCATCGTAGGCGGCCAGCAGGGTGGGTACCGGCTTTAACAGGTCCGTTCCGAGGAGAAAGCCGTCTCCCGGCCTGAGCCGCCCGCCTATCTCGCGGATGAAATCCTGGGCCTGATCCGGCTCGAAGTTACCGATCGTGCTGCCGAGGAAAAGCAGGAGCAGCCGGTCGCTCTTTCCGCGCCGCGCGGCTACCTCGGAGAGGCCCCGCACGTAGTCCGTCTCGATCGGCTCTACTCGGACCGAGGGTATCTGGCCGAGCTCGAGGGCACAGCGGGTGAGGGCCGCGCGTGAGATGTCGATCGGGAAATAGGTCGTGGACCCGCGCGGCGCGATAGCTTCCAAGATCCATCGAGTCTTCCGCCCGCTTCCGCTGCCTAGCTCCGCGACCGTGATCGGTCCGGGAAGACGCCCCACGATTTCCCGGGCGTGCGTGCGGAGGATGCGCTCATCGGCCCGAGTGAGGCCGTACTCCGGAAGGAAGCTGATGGCGTCGAAGAGCGCCGAGCCTAGATCGTCGTAGAGATATCGCGACGGGATCTTCTTTTGCCCCGGTCCTGCCAGGCCCGTCCGGACGTCGGCGGCTAGCTCCTCATGAAAGGCAGAAATGGGTGAGGCCGCTTCTGATCGCATGGGATTCGCTCACGAGCCGGCGAGGCGGAAGCCGGCGTAGACGTAGGGGTAGTGCGGCTGGAACCAATTTCGGAACGACCGGCGGAGCATGCACGCCGCGGTACGGGGCGAGCCCCCCTTCTGAACGTAGTGCTCTCCGTCGAAGAAATTGGCGGAGTACCCCTCGTAGAACGGATGCGGACGAAATCCGGGGAAGGGCCCGAACACGCTTGCCGTCCACTCCCATCCATTTCCGACCAGCTCCGAGACCCCAAATGCGCTTTCCCCACCGGGGAAGGCGCCGAGCGGGGTCGGATCCCAACGCCTGAGATCGAAGTTACCGTGGCGCTGGTCCGGTGCCTCCGGCCCCCATGGATACTCGCGCTCCCCGCCGTCTGGTGCGCCGTAGGCGGCTCGATGAAACTGGGGCTCGGTGGGCAGGGTGCGCCCCGCCCAGCGCGCGAACGCCGTAGCTTCGTCATGGCTCACGTACACCGGCGCGTTCCGGGGAAGAGGGATTTCGGCGAACATCCCGCGGTAGAACCACGTTCCCCCACGCTCGCGCCAAAAGTGCGGATGCTTTGCTCCCTCGCCCTCCTTCCACGCCCAACCCGCCTCCGACCAGAGGTCCCGCCTCCGGTAGCCGCCGTCCTCCAGAAACTCGAGGTAGCGGCCGTTCGAGACCTTGTGGACATCGATCGAGAATCCAGGGACCTGCACCCGAAGCTCGTCGAACTCGTTGTCCCATCCGAAGACCCCGCTTGCCCTCGCTCGGCCCAATGTGGCGACCCCGGCGGGGATGTCCACGGTCCGGCTTGCGCCCACCTCTCCCGGAGGGACCGGGGGTGGAGGTTCGGGTAGCGCGATCTTGGCATCGTACGGGAGCTGGTGCAGAAGATAGGCGAGCGTCTCGGCGTGCATCAGGCGATGCTCGATCGCCATGTTGAAGATCGTCTCCTGATCCCCTTCGGAGCGGGGGGATCGGGGCCGATTGAGGCACTCGTCCACGATCCTCCGCACGCGCTGGTTGTAGTCCCGTATGGCGCCCGGCTCCGGCCAATCGGAAGGAGGCTCGTTCGGGAGCCCCCCTCCGACGGGGTCGATTCCGAAGGCGAACAGGCGGTCGAACGCCTCGTGGACGGGCTCGATTCCGAAGGCTTGCCTGGCGATGAGGTTCCAGTCGAACGCCTCGACATGCCCGAGGTAGAACACGAGCCGGTGGCGCTCCGGGATGGGGCGCTCGTAGAGCGCCTCGGGTTTCACAATCGCGAAAATCTCGTCCGTCCTGGCGCGGGCCTCTGCAACCCGGGACGCCAGGGATTGGCGGGTTTCGGCCTGAAGTACTGCGTTAGGCATGGCTGCCCTCCGAGATACGGGAACCGGGTGACTACGGTAATAATGAAGCAGCCGGTGCTCCCGGTCTATCCCTTGCTACGGGGCAGGCGAAGGCCCTTCGGGACCGCGACGAGGTCGATCAGATCGAACGCCCTCTGAACCAGGAGCGCCAGCGCGGCCGCGGGGATCGCCCCTTGTAGGATCAGGGAGTTCTGCCGGAGCTGGATGCCCGACAGGATGGGCTCGCCCAGTCCTCCCGCCCCGATCAGGGCGGCCAGGGTCGCCGTTCCAACGTTGATCACGGCGCTTGTCTTGATGCCGGCCATGATGGCGGGGGATGCCATCGGGAGACGGACGCGGAATAGCTGCGCCCGAGCGGAGAGACCGATCGCCTCGGCGGCCTCGGCCAGCGGGATGGGGATCGTGGTCAGGCCCACGTAGGTGTTCCGGACGATCGGAAGAAGGCTATAGAGGAACAGCGCGATCAGCGCCGGGACCATGCCAATTCCGAAGAGCGGGATGAGCAACGCCAGGAGCGCCAGCGAAGGAATCGTCTGAAGGAGGCCTGTCAGGGAGAGGATCGCGCTTCCGACCAGCGCCGAGCGCGTGGCGATCACCCCGAGCGGAACGCCGATCAGGACCGCGACCAGGAGAGAAAGCACCACGAGCTTCAAGTGCTGCCCGGTGTTGCGTAAGATTGAGCCGGCCACGTCCGCCTGGGCGGGCTTCCGCGCCGGGACTCCTTCGAGCACCTCCGCGAGGAGCGAATCCGCCGATTGCCGGAAGGTTTGGCCCCCCAGTACGACGCGTGCGTTTGCCCGGATCATCTTCGCTTCATCGATCTTCCCCGTGAGCACCCGGATCGCCTCCAGCGCACGCGGCTCGCGCGTCGTGAGATCCAAGCGATAGAGCCACACAGCGTCGTATCGCGGGAAGAACCCGCGATCGTCCTCGAGCACGTAGAGCCCCAGGCGCTCGATTTGGGCGTCGGTCGTGTAGATGTCGGTCACGTCGATCCGCCCGCTCGCGAGCGCCGTGTAGGCCAGCTCGTGCTGGATACCGAGGACATTCTTCATATGCATTCCGTAGTGACCCGCGAGCCCGGCATATCCATCCGAACGCCCCATGAACTCGTGCGTGAGCCCTAGCCTCAGCTCCGGATGACGCCCGAGATCCGAAATGGTGCGGAGGGCGTAGCGCTCATGCACCGCGCGGGTCACGGCAAGCGCGTAGCTGTCGTTGAAGCCGATCGGCTCGCTCATGCCCAATCCCTCCCTGGCGAGGGCCGTGCGTATTCCGGGCAAGGCGATCGGACGGGGAGCGTGCAGGATCACCTCGAGGATCGTGCCGGTGTACTCCGGATAGGCATCCACGCTCCCCGAGCGAAGCGCTTGGTAAACGATCTCGGTGCCGCCCAGGTTGCTGCGGTGCTCGACCTCCGCGACTCCGAGGGCCCGCATCTCCTCGGCGAGCGCCTCGCTCAGGATCCATGACTCCGGAAACGCTTTCGAGCCTACGGTCACCCGTCCCGCCGCCGGGGCGGCGACCAGAAGGAGGCCCAGGGCGACCACGAGGGGCGCGTGCGAGCGCATCAATTTGGGGCGAGGTCGGCCACGTCGAGCAGACGTTGGGCCCGGATGAATTCCGTGACGAAAGGATCGGCCGGATTTCGAACCAGGTCCCTGAGGCTTCCGCGCTGCAGGACCTTGCCCGCCCGCATGATCGCCAGCTCACCCGCGATGTACGCGGCCTCGGCTATGTCATGGGTCACGAAAAGCACCGTCTTCCGGAGCCGTTCGAAGACGCGGCGCAGCTCACGCTGGAGATCCGATCGGATCATTGGGTCGAGCGCTGTGAGCGGCTCGTCCAGGAGGAGAACGTCCGGATCCATCATGAGCGCCCGCATGAGGGCGACGCGTTGGCGTTGCCCACCGCTCAGCTGCGTCGGGTAGCGCGAGAGAAGCGTGCGGGGGATCTGGGTCAGCTCGAGGAGCTCCTCGACCCGGGCCGCGATCCTTCCGCGCTCCCAGCCTGCGTCGCGGGCGACAAGCACGATGTTGTCCTCCGCGGTCAAATGGGGGAAGAGACCGCCTTCCTGGATCACGTATCCCATTCGAAGCTGAAGACGGCGTCGGGTGGCGGGCTCCATCCTCGTTCCCGCGACCGTAACCTTTCCCCGGTCCGGCGCGAGAAGCCCGACGATCAGTCGGAGGAGGGTGCTCTTTCCGCACCCGCTCGGGCCGATCAGGGCGAGGGTCGCTCTGGGTTCGACGGCGAGGCGATCCACGTCGAGCGCCACCGTTCCGTCATAGCTCTTCCGCAAGTCTTCGATTTCGATTCCCGCCGCGTCCGACAAGGTGAGCCCTCCGTGAGGCCAGGCTGGTCGACCGAGCCCGGACCGGGGCCCATGATGGACGCAAAAGGGGGGCGCCGTCATCGATATAGGTGCGGAGCCGATCAGGGTTATCGGACCGGATCCTCGGGGGTCCTCGATTTGGCGATCGCCGGGATCGTTTTCTCATCTTCCGAACCCAGCATGGCTTGAAGGAGCTCGAGCGCTCCGGCAGGCGTCTCCACGAAATGCAATAGGTCCAGATCCTCTTGCTCGATCATTCCGTCGCGGACGAGGGCCTTGAAATTGATGAGATCGTTCCAGTATTCGGCCCCGTACAGGAGCACGGGTACCCTGCGATCAAGCTTTCGCGTCTGCGAAAGAGTGAGGATCTCGAAGAGCTCGTCCAGCGTTCCGAACCCCCCCGGAAACACCACGAGCGCACGGGCAAGATGGGTGAACCACAACTTGCGCATGAAGAAGTAGTGGAATTGGAAGCAGAGCCCCGGGGTGATGTAAGCGTTGGGTCGTTGCTCGTGCGGCAGCCCGATGTTGAGGCCGATTGTGCGCCCGCCCGCGTCCGACGCGCCGCGGTTTGCCGCCTCCATGATCCCGCCGCCGCCGCCCGTGCAGACCAGGAACCGCCCCGCCGGACTCTTCAGCGCCAGCGACCACCGGGTCACGAGCCCCGCCAGCTCCCGGGCGGCGTCGTAGTAGCGGGCCATCGGCCCGTCGGCGCTGAGCCTGGCGGACCCGAAGAACACGATCGTGTCATGAACGCGATGGCGGCGAAAGGCGTCGAGCGGCTGGAGGTATTCCGCGAGGATTCGGAGCGGTCTAGCTTCTTCCCCCTCGAGGAACTCCGGGTCGCGGTAGGCGAGCGGGGGATTGGGGACCGGGGGCGGTTCGACTTTTCGCGGCATGCGAGCAGGCTAACATATCAATCGGGCCCTCACTACTTCACCCACAGAACCGGGCCGCATCCTAGTATTCTCGGGGCTATTATTCCGGCAGACGTCCTCTGTACAAGTTAAGTGTCGAGCAGGAGTGTGTGCGACTCAATCGGAACAGACTGACAGCTTCAACGGCGTGGATCGCCGTTTTTCCCATTCTAGTCGCCGCCCTTCTTTCCCTGCCGTGCCTCGGTCTGGGCTACTTTTGGGACGATTATTTCTTTCTCACCCGGGTCCAATCCAGTCCGATCGCTGCGTTGGGCCCCGAGCCCGGAGGTTTTTACCGCCCACTCGCCCGTGCCCTGTACTTCTGGCCACTTGCATCCCTGGGTTCATCGGGAGCGTTGATCGCGCACCTTCTCAATCTGATCCTTCTCGCAGCCGCCGTGTACCTTCTCGTTTCGCTCACCAAAAGCCTCGCGGGTCCCAAAGCGGGGGTGTTCGCCGGGCTGCTCTTCGCGGCTCTGGCCCCCGTGCCGAGCCTCGTAGCATGGGCCAGCGGATCTCAAGACCTCCTCGCGATTGTCTTCAGCTTGGCTGCACTCCACCTGCGGAACTCCGGCCGGAACCTAGGGGCGGGGATCGCGGCCGCGGCAGCACTTCTCTCCAAGGAGGCGGCGGCGGTCATCGTGCCGGTCCTCATCCTCTGGGATTGGATTATCGGGAAGTATCCGCCGCGAGTCTGGTCCGGTGCTCTCGGCTACGGCGGGCTAGGGCTCGCATGGCTCCTCCTCCACCCGGGCATCCGGGAACTGGCTTCGCGCGGCTTCGGGAGCGAGCCGCGCGGATACGTCGGCTTCGCGAACCTCGCGGTCTCGGAATTCCACGCGCGCCGTTATCTTCTCGCCCTCTTCAACGTGCCGGACACGCCGGGCGCTGCGCTCTGGCCGGATGACCGAATCGTTTTGGCGATCGCTGCGAGCGCGGCTGCGGTCGCGGGTGCATGGCTCGCGGCCAGGCGCGCGTCCGAAGCGCATCCAAACCGCCTCTCGATTCCGCGCGCCGCGGTACTCGCGGTCCTCATCGCGGGCCCCGGGATCATCCTCCCGTCGTTCTTGATTCATCGATGGGCCGCATACTTCGTCTGCCTGCCGGCAATTGGAAGCTCGCTCTTCCTCGGCGTGCTGCTTTCGTGCGTCCCTTTCGCTCCGGCGACAGCCGCAACCGCGGCGTTCATCGGCCTGGGATCCTGGTGCCGCGCGGTCGAGGTTCCGGGGGCGGACGCTCTGACCGAGCGGAGCTTCGTCGAGGCGAATCAGGCCATTCGACAGGTCGAGAGCGGTTTTCGGAAGCTCCATCCGACCTTTCCGCACGGGTCTCAGGTTCTGGTCTCGGTCGCGTCGAGCGGATCGCTGGGTATCCACCAGACGATCCACGACGGCCAGGCGCTCCGCATCTGGTATCGAGACTCGACGCTTCGCACGCTGCGGCCGGAGCGGCGAGGCGCTCACCCGGCGGCGGAGTTCCTCTTTCGAGTCACGTCGGCGCTGAACGTAGTGGAGATCGATCCCGACCGTGGAACATACCGCGCGAGCGGAGAAAACCCCGACACGGAGGAAGTCCGCGCGATCATCCGAACGTATGCGCGCGGCCTCGCCGCATCGGGTGAAACGGGCCGCGCAGTTCGCATCCTCGAACGGCTGTCGGCGCACGACGAGGAATCGCTACGATCCCATGACTTGAGGCTCGCCGCGATGGCTCTTCTCGCGAATCGAGACCGTGATGGCGCGGAGCGGCTCCTCAGCCGGGCGCCTCCGATTTCGCGCGAGTCGGCGCTGTATGGCGTGGCCAAGGTGATGTCGGAGCCGACGGGGCGGGCGGATCTCGATTCCTGCGCCTTTCCGGCGTTCGGGCTGTCGCCCTCGGATCCGGAGACGCTGCGGTACTTCATGGAGATGTACTATGCGAGCCAGTTCGTCCCTCAGGCCATTCACTTTGCGCGACGCCTCCAGGAAATCACGCCCGCGGACTCGGAGTGCGCGGAGATCCTGCGCGAGCTGGGAGCGACTCGCACCCGCCCCGGCTCATGAGCGGCCGGACACCGCCGGCTGGCGCGAGCCTTCACGTGTTATATTGAGCGTGGGTGCGGTGATTATTTCAGCGGAGGTCCCAGCGATGCGTGCAGCGTGGGGAAGGGTTTCGGCCGTTTCGATCATGGCGCTCGGCCTGGCCGTTCTTTCGTGCAATACCAAATCCAACCCGGTTTCCGGCACGAAGCCCGACGTGACCATCTCGATCAAAGGGAACAGCTCGCAGCTCGGGCCGAGAGCGTATTGGCCGAGTCCCGATACGGTCGAGGTTGGAACCAAGGTAGCCTGGAAGAACAACGACTCCATGGCCCACACGTCGACCCAACGCGCCGGTGCGTTCACGTGGGACACGGGGAGCATCCCGCCCGGAGCCCGGAGCGTCATCGTCACGATGAGCACGCCGGGAACCTACTCCTACTCCTGCACGGCCATGATGCACACCATGCAGGGCATTCTCGTCGTCAAATAGAATCAGCTCATCACTTCGCGGAGGATGCGTTGCAGCGCCTTCTCTGCGAACTTGCGATGGATCGCGGTCAGGATCCATGGCCAAAGCAGGCAGAAGAAGACGACGATCCCCCAGAACATGAGGGGGCCGTTGTCGTACGCGGCAAGATCTTGCTGGAGTCTCCGGACGAATAGGAAGCAGATGAGGAAGACCAGGCCCAGGATCGCGCCGTGCACGACGGCGGTCCAGGTCCATCGCCAGAAGGTGACATGGTAATGCACGGTACGGGCGCCGCTCCGGCGAACGCTGACGTCATTGAGTCCTACGTTGTAGGCGGTCAAGAAGTCCTCGGCGCC
The DNA here is from genome assembly GCA_036505295.1 of Candidatus Eiseniibacteriota bacterium. Classification (GTDB taxonomy): domain Bacteria; phylum Eisenbacteria; class RBG-16-71-46; order SZUA-252; family SZUA-252; genus WS-7. Next base: position 4,920 of record DASXTQ010000082.1, on the reverse strand, counting down.
AAAGGTGATCTCGTCCAACCCCGCGGAGCGGACCGCATAGTTCGCGCGGTTTCGATTCCCGCGCATGAACAGCCCTTCCTCGACCCGCTTCCGGATTCGGGCGATGAAATCGTCGGGGATCCGGGGCAGCTCGAGCTGGCCATCGAACTCGGGAATGAATGGATTCAACGCCCACCTCCCCCCGCGGCTCTACGCAACAACCGCGAAGCTGGTTCCGGTCCGGCATGCAACCCCTATCGTTATCGGCAGGCTCCACGCGCCGGAACAGCGGAAAGTTGCGGCTAAGGGCGCTGTGCAGAAACGCCGAGACAAGCACCACCAGGAACGACCGAAGTCGAGACGACTCCCCCCCCGCGGCCACTGGCTTCTGTGGCTCGGCGCCATCCTGGTCGTCACGTTCGTCGTGTACCTGCCCAGTCTGGATAACGGCTTCCTCAACTGGGACGACAACCAATACGTGACGGAAAACCCGGCCATGACGCAACCGAGCCTTCATGATCTGCTGACCGTCCCGCTCGGCGGCAACTACCATCCGCTCACGATGCTTTCGCTGGCGTTGAACTATCGTCTCTCCGGATTGGACCCCGCCTCCTACCATTGGCTGAACCTTCTCATCCATCTGGCGAATACCGCGCTCGTGTTCCTGTTCGTCCGAAGGCTCTCCGGCGACCGGTTCTGGACGACCGTCGTCACGAGCGTTTTCTTCGGGATCCACCCCACGCACGTGGAGTCGGTCGCCTGGATTTCCGAGCGCAAGGACGTCCTCTACGCATTCTTCTACCTGATTGCGCTGATCGTATACCTGCGCTACCTCGATACCCGGCGGGCTCCCTGGCTCATCCTCACATTGCTCGCATTCGTTCTATCCTTGGCGTCCAAGCCCGCGGCCGTCGTACTCCCGATGACCCTGCTCGCGATCGACTATTTTCGCAGGCGCCCCTGGAGCGCCTCGGTCGTGCTGGAAAAGGCGCCCTTCTTCGCGATCTCGGTGGCGGCCGGCATCCTCACCCTCCACGCCCAGCGCTTGGCAGGGGCGACGGCCGCCGCCCAGCTGTTCAGCCCGTTCAAGAAGGTGTTGTTCGCTTCCTACGCGACGGCGATGTACGTGGTGAAGCTGTTCGTTCCGGTTCATCTCTCCGCGGTCTATCCGCATCCACCCACCTCGCTGAAGACGCTGGGTCCGAAGTTTTATGTCGCACTCGCCGCGGTGGCGATCCTTCTCCCGACGGTGGTCTATCTTTGCCGCCGTGTTCGGGTCGTTCTCTTCGGGCTGGCATTCTTCTTCATCAACATCTTTCTCGTGCTGCAGCTCTTCACGATCGGCGGCTCGATCATGGCGGACCGGTATACCTACCTGCCCTACATCGGTCTCTTCTTCGCACTCGCGTGGTGGCTGGATGAACCGCCGGGTGCGATCGGGGCTCGACTGCCCGTGAAGCCTCTCATCGCGGGGGTCCTGCTTCTCCTGTTCCCGTTCTCGCTGATCCAATCCTGGCGCCGATGCGACGTGTGGCAGAACACCGAGACGTTCTGGAACGACACGATCCAGAAGTACCCCGGCCAGATCGTCGACGCTTACAACAATCGCGGCTATTACTACCATTCCGTCAACCGAATCAACGAGGCTCTCGCTGATTACGATGTCGCGCTGGCGCTCAATTCCAGGGTTCCGCGCACGTGGATGAACAAGGGGTTGGTTCTGGCCGAGCTTGGCCGCAGGGACTCCGCCCTCATCTGCTTCAACCGCGCCCTGGAGCTTCAGCCGGACCGCACCGACGCGTTGAATAATCGGGGCGGCATCAGACTGCAGAAGGGCGATCTGGCCGGGGCCGTGGACGATTTTTCGCGCGCGATCGAGATCAGGGCCGATTTCTATTCCTCCTATGTCAATCGGGCGATTGCGTATTTCGCCATGGGCGATTACGAAAAGTCGATTGCCGATCGACGCCGCGCGATCGAGCTTCGACCGAACAATCCCACGAACTATCGGGATGTCGGCGCCATCGCCGAGGCCCTCCTTCGGCTGAATCGTCCGCGTGAAGCAGTCGCCGAGTACGACAGAGCGATTCAGGGAGCGCCGCAGGGGGACGGGAGTCTGGGCGGCTACTATCTCAATCGAAGCCGCGCATGGTGGGCTCTGCACGATCGCACCAAAGCCCGCAGCGATGCGGTAGAGGCACAACGGCTGGGTGCCACCGTGGACCCTGGCTACTTCCGGGAGCTGGACCGAACGGGAGAGCATCCGTGATATCCTGCGACCATCGGCCCTCCCCCTGACGATCCCTTCACGGTAATCGGCGAACGGGCGGCTCCTGCGCCCCGAGCCGGTGAGGAGGCAGATGTCATTACGAGTGCATTTCGAGCGATCCGGGAACTGGCTCTTCCGCAAACGGGGCTATCTCCCCCTGCTGCTTGTGGCCCTGCTCGTGCCCGCCCTCGCCGAGTTCGAGTTTCCCGGTGGAAGCCACTTGCGGGACCTGCGCTGGGAGATCCTTTGCCTCGCCATTTCACTCGTCGGGCTGGGTCTTCGCGTGGCCGTCATCGGCTACGTGCCGGCCGGCACGGCCGGGCGCAATACAGGCGAGCACATCGCCAAGACACTGAACACGTCCGGCTTGTACTCGGTCGTGAGGCATCCTCTCTATCTGGGCAATTGCATCATGTGGCTTGGCGTGCTCATGTTCCCGCGCGTTTGGTGGTGTCCGGTAATTGGCATCCTTGCCTTCTGGCTTTATTACGAGCGCATCATGTTCGCCGAGGAGGAGTTCCTGCGTCGTGAGTATGGTCCGCAATGGACGGCTTGGGCCGAACGTACGCCGGCGATCGTACCGGCGCTGCGAGGTTGGCTCCCAACGGGGCGCGGTTTCTCTATCCGTCACGTGCTGAGGCGCGAACACCCCGGGTTATTCGCCCTCGTCTCCTCCCTCACGGCGCTCGAGGTCCTGAGCGATGCGATCCGGGAGCGACGGTTCGGGGTGGACCCCGTGTGGGCCACGCTCTTCGGTGGGACCGCAATCGCCTTCATGATCCTGCGTACTCTCAAGCACAGGACCAAACTGCTGCATGTCGATCGTTCCGAGATCACGATGAACGAGAAGGAGTGACCCATATGGCTAAGGTGCTCTGCGTACTGTATGACGACCCGGTCGATGGATATCCGAAATCGTACGCCCGCAGCGACATTCCGAAGATCGAGCGGTATCCCGGGGGCCAGACCGTGCCGAGCCCCAAGCAGATCGACTTCAAGCCCGGCGTGCTTCTCGGGAGCGTCTCCGGCGAGCTCGGCCTGCGCCCGTTTCTCGAATCGCAGGGGCACACCCTGGTCGTCACCGCCGATAAGGACGGTGCCAACTCCGTCTTCGAGCGGGAGCTGCCGGATGCGGAGATCGTCATCTCACAGCCATTCTGGCCGGCGTACCTCACGGCAGAGCGCATCGCCAAGGCGCAGAAGTTGAAATTGGCCATTACGGCGGGCATTGGGTCGGATCACGTTGATCTGCAAAAAGCCATCGAGCGGGGGATGACGGTCGCCGAGGTCACGTACTGCAACAGCATCAGCGTGTCGGAGCACGTCGTGATGATGATCCTGGCCCTGGTGCGCAATTACATCCCGTCGTACCAGTGGGTCGTGAACGACGGATGGAACATCGCCGACTGCGTCTCCCGCTCCTACGATCTGGAAGGGATGGCGGTGGGAACGGTGGGATCGGGACGCATCGGCACGGCGGTCCTACGCCGCCTCAAGCCCTTCGACGTCCGGCTGCACTATACCGACCGGCATCGCCTGCCGGCCGACGTCGAGCAGGAGCTGAACGTGACCTTCCATCCGAACGCCGAGGCGCTGGTGCGCGTTTGCGATGTCGTCACGATCAACACCCCCTTGCATCCTGAGACCGAGCATCTCTTCAATGACGCGCTCATCGCGAAGATGAGGCGCGGCGCCTATCTGGTGAACACGGCGCGAGGGAAGATTTGCGACCGCGATGCCGTAGCGCGGGCCTTGAAGAGCGGGCAGCTCGCCGGGTATGCGGGGGACGTCTGGTTTCCGCAGCCGGCGCCGAAGGATCATCCGTGGCGGACCATGCCGCACCATGGGATGACGCCGCACGTGTCAGGCACGAGCCTGTCCGCCCAGGCACGCTATGCGGCCGGCGTGCGCGAAATCTTGGAGTCCTGGCTCGGAGGCCGTCCCATCCGCGAGGAATACCTGATCGTTGCCGGCGGAGAGCTTGCGGGCGCGGGGGCGCATTCCTACAGCGCCGGCAACGTGACCGGCGGTTCGGACGAGGCAGCGCGGTTCAAGAAGTAGGCATGTTCCGCGCCGCCATCGTGCGTCCCCCGGGGTCGACGTTCGCCATGGGGATCACGGCGGCCGGCCTCGGTCCTCCCGCCCTGGAGCTCGCTCTGGAGCAGCACGAGGCGTACGTCCGCGCCCTCGAAGCGTGCGGGCTTAAGCCGATCCGTCTCGATCCGGATCCAAGGCACCCCGATTCCACGTTCGTCGAGGACGCCGCAGTGATCGCCCCGGGAGGCGCCCTCCTCACGCGCCCCGGGGCGCCCAGCCGGCGGGGTGAGGTGGACTCCCTCAGGGAAGCCTTGCAGGGAGTCTTTCCCCGGCTGCGGGCGATCGATCCCCCGGGGACGCTCGACGGAGGAGACGTTTGCGAAGCGGGACGCCACTTCTTCATCGGCCTCTCGGATCGCACAAACGAATCCGGCGCCCGCCAGTTGAGCGATTTCCTGGCAGAGGACGGGTGCACGTCGGCTCTCATCGACATCCGGGGTATGGCGGGAGTTCTTCACTTGAAGAGCGGGATGGCGGCGTTGGGAGAGCGCCGCCTTGTCGCCATCGACGCTCTTGCGGGGCACGAGGCTTTTCTGGGGTACGACGTGGTCCGCGTGTCAACCGAGGAGAGCTAC
>DASXTQ010000081.1:0-42223 GCA_036505295.1 Candidatus Eiseniibacteriota bacterium | reverse complement strand
GGGGCGCAGCGCTGGCTCGGCTGGGGACCGGTGAAGATTCAGCCCTCCGAGCTCGCGAAGGTCGCGACCGTGATTCTTCTCGCGAGCCAGCTCGGGGATCGCAAGAAGGACCTGACCCAGATCCGAAACCTCGTCCGGCCGATCTTGACCGCCGGGATCCCGTTCCTTCTTGTGCTGAAGCAACCCGACCTGGGGACTTCGGTCGCGTTCGTGGCGATGCTCCTGACGATGCTCTACTGGGCCGGGTTGCCGCTTCTGTATCTCTTTTTCCTGATCTCGCCGATCGCCAACGTCGCGCTCTCTTTCTACACGCCCGCGTGGTTCGTCTTTCTCGGAGTTCTCGCGGTGATTCTCTACCGCTCGCGCATTCGTCTTCTGCCGTTGCTCCTCGTGGTCGGCGTGAACCTGATCGTGGGCATTGCGACGCCGCAGATCTGGAATCACCTGCAGCCTTACCAGAAACAGCGCATCACCACGTTCCTGGATCCGGGCGCGGATGCCTACGGGGCGGGGTACCAGATCATCCAATCGAAGATCGCCATCGGCTCCGGGCAGGTGTTCGGGAAGGGGTACCTGCACGGGACCCAGAAAGGGCTCGCCTTCCTCCCGGAGCAGCATACCGATTTCATCTATTCGGTCGTCGGCGAGGAGACCGGTTTCGTCGGCGCCGCGCTCGTGGCATCGCTCTACCTGCTTCTCATCCTCCGCGGCATCCGGGTGGCCCATCACGCCCGGAACCGATTCGGCAGCCTCCTCGCGATTGGAATGACCTCGATTTTTCTGTACCATGTGCTCGTCAACATATGGATGACCGTCGGGCTCGCGCCCGTGACCGGCCTCCCCCTGCCGCTCCTGAGCTACGGCGGATCCTCGCTCGTGGCGAGCTTCTTACAGGTAGGTCTCATCCAGAACGTCGCGATGCGCTGGCGAGATTATTGACGCGGAGATTTCGTGCACCCAACCATCTTTCGGTTTCACGGCTTCGAACTGCACAGCTACGGCCTTCTTCTTGCGATTGCTTTTCTCGTCAGCATCCAGCTTTTCCTGAAACGCGGCTCCGATCGCGGTCTTCCCGAGGACAAGCTGAGTACCCTCTCCTTGCTCCTGCTCGTCCTCGCGATCGTGGGAGGGCGGGGGCTCTACGTGCTCACCCACTGGAGCGACTACGCCCGGGATCTCGGCGGGATCTTCCGGATCTGGGAAGGCGGCCTGATGCTCTACGGCGGATACTTCCTCGCGATCGCGGGGGGTATCGCTTATGTGCGCCGGACGGGGCTTTCGGTCTGGCGGGTCGGCGACGCCGCTGCTCCGAGCATGGCGCTCGGAATCGGCATCGGACGGCTCGGCTGCTTCCTGAACGGCTGCTGCTTCGGGCTACCGTCGCATCTCCCGTGGGCGATCAAGTTTCCCCCGGGATCGTATTCCAACTTCGTCTTCCCGAATGAATCGCTCCAACCATCTCAGCTGTACCTCGCCGCCGCGGGTGGTGCGCTCTTCGTCCTACTCCTCCGCTTGGACCGGAAGCCCCACTTCGACGGCTGGCTCTTCTGGACTTACATCGCGATGGATGCGGTGCTGCGTTTCGTGATCGATTTTACCCGTTACTACGACTCGACGAGCTATCTGGGGAAGATCGGGCCGTTCCCCTTCAACGTGAATCAAGTCTTCAGCGCCGTGCTCGTGATCGCTGCTCTCTTCATGCTGAGACGGCTCAAACACGCCGGAGCGTCTGCGGATCTTGCCAGCGCGTCGTCGGCTCCGCGCGAGACCAGCCACGTGGACCCCGGTCTCGAGCACACGGAGCCATCCCCGGCGCGTCAGGACCCGACCGCCTGAGGGACCCCGGCGTGAATCGCGTGGACGGGGCGACCCAGGTCTACGCGGTGCTGGGTCAGCCGGTGCAGCACAGCCAATCCCCCCTGATCCAGAACGCGGCGTTTCAAGCGGCAGGCATGAACGCGGTCTACATCGCCCTCGAGGTGCCGCCCCCCCGCCTGGAGGAGGCGCTCCGCGGCCTTCACGCCGCGGGCGTGTCGGGATTGAGCGTGACCGCGCCCCACAAGGAAGCGGCCTTCGCCCTCGTGCACGATCGCACCGTGGAGGCCGACGAAGCCCGGGTGGTGAACACGCTTCGCCGGGAGAGGGAGGGATGGCGCGGGCACGCCACCGACGGGATCGGGTTCCTTGCGTGGATCGCGGAGGAGGGAATCGAGATGAGGGGCCGCCGCGTGATCGTGATAGGCGCGGGGGGTGCCATCCGCGCGATCGTCCCGAAGCTGGCCACGCTTCACCCGGAGGCGATCCACCTGGTGAGTCGGAACGCCGAGCGCGCCCGGGCGGCCGCGCGAAGCGCGACGGGACCGGATGGGCCAGTGCGAATCACTTCGGCCGCGCTGGGGGATCGCGCGAACGAGGGGGGCGGCGACCCGTGGGACGTGTTGATCCGCGCGATCCCCGTGGAGCCGATTACCAGCGAGGAGGATTCGTGGTGGGGCCGCCACGCTCCCGGGGCGGTCGTGCTCGACCTGAACTACGGGGCTCGGGCCGCCGTCGTACGGACCCGGGCGCGTGAGCGAGGGCTTCGGTACGAGGATGGCGGCGCCCTCTTGATCCATCAAGGCGCGGCATCCTTCGAGTTCTGGACGGGCAAGAGGCCCTCGGTTGCGGTGATGAAGGAGGCCTTGCGCGGGTCGGGATGAGTCTTGGGAAGGGGAGGGGATGGGGTGATTCCGATTCGCCGCTTGGTGTACGCCGGCTGGGGCGACCTTTGCGACATGCTGCTCGATCGCCGGTGCCCAGGCTGCGGTGGCTCGCCTCCTCGCGAGCGTGAGGTGTGCGCGGCGTGCGACGGACGCGTCGGCAGGACGGGCGTCGCCCTTTGCCTTCGGTGCCTGCACGGCGATCGTGCGGCGAACGTATCGCAGCGAGGTTGCCCGGCACACGGAGCGGCGAGGCTCCTCCTCGCGGGACCCGCATTCGAGTCCCCGCTCGATCGAATCATCCATGCGCTCAAGTACGAGCGGGCCTCCGCGCTGGCCCGCTGGGTCGCGTCGCTCCTTCCGGAGCCGCCGGGGCTCCGCGAGGGCATCGGCCATGAATATGTCCTGGTCCCCGTCTCGCTCCATCCCGCCCGCCGCGCATGGCGCGGATTCGATCAAGCTTTGCTCCTGGCCAGGGAAGCGTCGGATCGCTGGGGAATCCCCGTGGTCGACGCCCTCGTGCGCACGCGCGACCACAAGCCCCAAGCGAAACTGGATCCGGATCTGCGCCGGCGGAACGTGGAGGGCGCGTTCCGGGTCCCGAAACCGGCCGCGATCTCGGGTCGGCCGGTTGTCCTTGTGGACGATGTCGCGACGACGGGAAGCACGCTTCTGGCGGCCGCGGAGGCGCTGGAGCAGGCCGGCGCCGCCTGGGTCCTCTCCCTTGCCGCTTCCCACGGCGGGACCCCTGCGAGCCAGAGCCCGGAAATTAGTGCGACGTTGCCGCGGCGCGGAGGTTTGTGATAGATTCTCAAACTTGGTGAGACTTGGACCATACTCCCGCTGGTTGAGGATAATTTAATAAGTCACAGTGACTTACGCTGAGCGCTTTGCTTGGGAGGGCGGTATGAATAAATTGCGTATTTTGGACGAGGCCTATCTGCCGATCGTGACCAAGCCGAGCCGGTACACAGGTAGCTTCCTCCACGCTGCCCGCAAGGACCCGGCCACCGTCAAGGTGCGCGCGCTTCTCTGCTTTCCCGACCTCTACGAGATCGGGATGTCTTATCTCGGAATCAAGATCCTCTATCACATCCTGAACAAGCGCCCGGATGCCATGGCGGAGCTGTGCTTCACACCGTGGGGGGACATGGAGCAGCTCATGCGGGCGGAGGGGATTCCGCTCTACTCCCTCGAGTCGCGTACGCCAGCGGCGGAGTTCGACCTGATCGGGTTCTCCCTCCAATACGAGCTCTCGTACACGAACGTGCTCACGATGATCGACCTCGCGCAGATTCCGCTCCGTTCGGCCGCCCGCCGCGATCAGGATCCAATCGTGGTGGCAGGCGGTCTCTGCACCGTGAATCCGGAACCGCTCGCCCCCTTCATCGACGCCTTCGTGATCGGGGACGGCGAGGAAGTCATCCAGGAGATGTGCGACCTCATGGTCGAGCGGCGCGAGCAAGGACTCAAGCGTGCGGAAGTGCTCCGGCGGCTGGGCGCTCTCGAAGGAGTCTACGTTCCGGCGCACTTCGAGGAGGTCGTGAACCCGTTCGGGTTCGTGGCACGCGAGCCGAAGCCCGAATCCCCGACGCAGAAGCCTCGGTACCGGTACGTGCCGTCGCTCGACCCGGAGTACTACCCGGAGAAGCCGCTCATCTCCCCGACCGAGATCACCCACGACCGTCTCGGGGTGGAAGTGATGCGCGGCTGCACGCGGGGGTGCCGCTTCTGCCTGGCCGGATACATGAATCGTCCGCTGCGCGAGAAGCGTGCCGACCAGGTGGTCAAGGAAGTCCAGTGCGGGATCGTGCACGCCGGATGGGACGAGGTGTCGCTCCTCTCGCTCTCCACCACCGACTACAAGCAGCTCCCGGTCGTGCTCCACGAGCTGGATCGGTTCACGAACGAGCTGGGGGTGAACGTTTCGCTGCCCTCGACGCGCGTGGGCACCCTTGCCCCCTCGGTGGCGGACAAGATCCAGCAGGGAAGGCGGGGCAGCATCACGTTCGCGCCGGAGGCGGGCACGCAGCGGATGCGGGATGTGATCAACAAGGGGATCGACGAGGCGGAGCTCGAATACTCCGTCAAGCTCGCGCGCGACCAGGGATGGGGCGGGATCAAGTTCTATTTCATGATCGGGCTCCCGACCGAGACCGAGGCCGACGTGGACGGGATCGCGGAGATCATCGGGAAATGCCAGCAGTGGGCGAAGGGGGGCAACAAGCGGATGCACTTCAACGTGGGCATCTCCCCCCACGTGCCCAAACCCCACACGCCGTTCCAGTGGGAAATTCAGGATTCCATGGAGACGCTCCATCGCAAGGTCGAGCGTTTGCGCCAAGGCTTCCGCGGCATGAACAACGTGAGGCTCAAATGGCGGGATCCCGACACGGCGTTTCTCGAAGGGGTCTTCTCCCGCGGGGACGTGCGTACCGCGGACGCGCTCGAAGCGGCGTGGAGGATGGGAGCGCGCTTCGACGGCTGGTCGGAATGTTTCAATTTCGGACTCTGGATGAAGGCGTTCGAGCAGGTTGGAATCGACCCGAGCCTCTACCTGAGGCCGCGGGACCTGGACGAAGTGCTGCCCTGGGATCATATTCGCACGCCGGTCGTGAAGAAGTTCCTTCTTCAAGAGAGGGCCAAGGCATACGCCGCGGCGCTCACGCCCGATTGCCGCGATCACGCGTGCTACCGATGTGGTGCGCCGTGCTTCACGCCGAAGGCGCGTGACGGGCGCCGCGTCTCGCTTCAGCTCGCGCCGGGGCAGGGACAGCTTCCCGAAACGCTGGATTTCCGCGTTCCCGACGACGTGACTCCGCAGATGATCGAGCATCGGGTCGAGGAACTGCGCCAGGCGCCGATCGAGCCGCTCAAGCCGGAGCCTCCCGCACCCGTGCCGAGCGCCCCGACGACAAACGGAAGCGGATCCGCGGGAAAGGGGCCCGCGGAGTCTCCGGCGTACGGACGTCGCCGGAAAGCCTGGCCGACCTCGAGCAAGGGACCCCAAGCCCAGCGATTCCGAGTCGCGTACGAGAAGCAGGGTCAGGCCCGGTTCACATCGCATCTCGACCTGGTCCGCATCTTCGATCGCGCCCTTCGGGTCGCGAAGATTCCGATGGCGTTCTCCCAAGGGTTCAACCGCCACGCGAAGATCGCGTACGGACCGCCGCTCTCGCTGGGGGCGACGAGCCGCTCCGAGTATTTCGATCTCGAGCTGGCGCAGCCGTGCCCGTGGCCTACGATCGAGTCCATGAACGACGTACTGCCGGAGGGCCTCCGGATCACCGGAGGCAGGGCGTTCAGCCGTCAGACCGAATCGCTCATGGCGGCGATCACCCAGGCGGATTACGAGGTCCGCCTCACGGACTATCTGATGGATCTCCTCTCCCGCGGGGAGAACGTCCATCGCGTGCGACAGGAGTTGGAGCAGGGCGTCACAGCCTTCCGGGAAGCAGCCGACTGGACGGTGATGAAGCAATCGCACGGGCAGAAGGGCAAGACGGTGAATGCCCGCCCGGCGGTGATCGCGATCGCTCTCGATGCGGGGCCGACCCCGCTCTGCGTCCGCGTCTCGAGCCGGCTCCACGCGCCCGGCTACCTGCGCCCCGATCTTCTGCTGAAGAGCCTCTTTCAATCATTCGAATTCGACCCCCGCTTGCTGCTCGTCCATCGCGAAGCGCTTTGGGTAGAGCGCGGCGGCACGGTCTTGAACCCATTGGATGCACTCGAGGAATCGTCGTTCTGGCGGCCGGTGCCGGTTCATCCGGCCGACGGGGACGCGGCGGATCCTGCTTACGGAGGTGAATGCGCCGAGAAATCGTAATTAACGCCGGTCTTCACGAAACACGCATCGCGATCCTCGAAGAGAAGGAACTAGTCGAGGTGATGGTAGAACGCCCCGAGGCCCGGCGCCGCGTGGGCGACATATACAAAGGCCGCGTCAACGCAGTGCTTCCGGGCATGCAGGCCGCATTCGTCGACCTGGGGCTCGAAAAGACGGCTTTCCTTCACGCGTCCGATCTGCACCCGTCCGATTCGGAGCTCGACGACCTGTTCGAGGACGAGGAAGCGGAAGAGCAAAAGCAAAACGGCGGGAGCGGGGGCCGCGGCCGATGGCGCCGCGACGAGCCGGTGCCGAGGATCGAGGAAGCGCTTCAGAAGGGCCAGGAGATCCTGGTTCAGATCACGAAGGAGCCGATCGGGACCAAGGGCCCCCGCGTTACGACGCAGATCTCGCTTCCGGGACGGTACCTGGTACTGATGCCCGGACACGATCACATCGGCGTGTCCCGGAAGATCGAGGACCGCCAGGAGCGGACGCGGCTCAAGACGCTGATCAAGGAAATTCGCCCCAAGGGATCGGGGCTCATCGTCCGCACCGTGGGTGCGGAGCGCGGAAAGAAGGAATTCCAGAGCGACATCAAGTACTTGGAGCAGCTCTGGACCAAAGTCGAAAAGCAGTCCCAGCGGGCCAAGGCTCCGTCGATCCTCCATCGCGAGATGGAGCTGACCACCGGATTGATCCGGGACATTTTTACGGAGGACGTGGCCCAGCTTGTCATCGACTCGAAGGAGTCGTATCGCGAGATCCTGGATTACTTGAAGAACTACGTCCCGGAGCTTAGCTCGCGCATCAAGCTCTACCGCGGCGCGGAGCCGATTTTCGACCATTTCGGCATCGAGGCGGAGCTCGAGAAGGCGATGGAGCGCAAGGTCTGGTTGAAGCGCGGGGGCTACATCACGATCGATCAGACCGAGGCCCTCGTGGCGATCGACGTCAACACGGGACGATTCACCGGGAAGAAGAATCAGGAAGACACGATCTTGAAGACCAATCTGGAGGCGGCCGAGGAGATCGCCCGCCAGCTGAGGCTTCGCGACCTGGGTGGAATCATCGTCCTCGATTTCATCGACATGGAAATCGAAGCGAACAAGAAAGCCGTACTGGACACGCTTCGCAATCGGTTGAAGCGGGACCGATCGCGCACGAAGACGTTCGCGGTGAGCGACCTGGGACTCGTAGAGATGACCCGGCAGCGGCAACGCCCGAGCCTGGTCACGTATTTCAATCAGGATTGTCCGGAATGCGGGGGAACCGGGAGGGTGCTCTCGCTCGCGTCCGCGACGCTTCGGATCGAGCGGATGCTCCGGAGGGTCGGGCTACGCGCGAAGGAGAAGCTCATCCTATTGCGCGTGCATCCGGACCTCGCGGTGCATTTGGTGGAGCAGAATTCGGATCTCCTCGGGGATCTCGAGCGGACCTACCGCTTCCGCGTCGAGATCCGGGATGATCCTTCGCTCCGGCGGGACGAGATTCGCCTGTTTCGCGGGCGAACGTTCGAGGAAATCACCAAGCAGTTCGAACGCTAGTCGAGGAGTCCCGGAAGATTCCGGGCGGAAAGGGAAGTCATGGCCAAAGAGAAACCCAAGGCTCAATCCAAAGAGTCGAGAGCCGAATCCAAAGCTGAATCCAGGGCCAAAGCGAAGGCCAAATCCGAGGCCAAGGCCGAAGCCAAAGCCGAAGCCAAAGCCGACAAGGCCGCGGCCAAAGCCAAGTCCAAGGCAAAGCCCAAAGCGGAGCCCAAGGCGGAGCGGAAAGCGGAACCGCGCTTCGCGGTCATCCAGGCGCAGGGGCTTCAGCTCCGGGTCGCGCCGCAGGAGGAGCACATCCTTCCGCACCTGGACCAGGAGCCCGGGGCCGAGCTCAAGTTCGAACGCGTCCTCCTGATTTCCGAGGGGGACAACGTCCACGTGGGGACGCCGCTGGTCGAGGGTGCTCTCGTGGTGGTCCAGGTGATCGGCCACGAGAAGGGGGACAAGGTCAAGGTCGGCACGTACAAGCGTCGCAAGAAATACCGCCGGAAGATTGGATACCGGGATTCCCTGACGCGGGTTAAAATCCTGGACATCAGCATGCCCGAAGGAGAGAAACGAGGAAAGCATGGCGCATAAGAAAGGCGTATCCAGCTCGAAAAACGGCCGCGATTCTGCTTCGCAGCGGCTCGGGGTGAAACGGTTCGGCGGGCAGTGGGTCCGCGCGGGGAACATTCTGGTGCGCCAGCGGGGCACCCCCTTCGCGCCGGGTCTCCACGTCGGACGGGGCAAGGACGACACGCTCTTCGCACTCAAGGACGGTATCGTCGTGTATGCACGGCGCGGCAAGAGAGGGATGCAGGTCTCCATCGACCCGAAGCCTCATCCGGCGCAGAAGGAGACCGAGGCGGCCCGTGCCTAAGATCGGGGTCGTCGGCGCGGGCAATGTCGGCGCGTCTGCCGCGTTGTACCTCGCCGAGGCCGAGCTTGGCGATATCACGCTGGTCGATATCGTGGAGGGCGTCGCCAAGGGCAAGGCGCTCGACCTGCTCGAGGCGGGTCCCGTTCGCGGCTACGACACGATGATCGAAGGGAGCGGCGACCTGCGCGCGATCGCGGGCAGCGATCTCGTGGTGGTGACCGCGGGGCTGCCCCGGAAACCGGGGATGTCGCGGCTCGACCTCTTGAAAGCGAACGCGGATATCATCCGCGGCGTCGCCCAGGCGATTCGAGAGCACGCCTCGAAGGCGTTCGTGATCATGATCACGAATCCGCTCGACGTGATGACCTACCTGACCTTTCGCGTGACCGGGTTTCCGCGCGAGCGGGTCATCGGCATGGCGGGCGTGCTCGATTCCACGCGGTTCCGTTCCTTCCTGGCGGCCGAAATCGGCGTTTCGATCGAGGACATCCAGGCCATGGTGCTGGGCGGCCACGGCGATACCATGGTTCCTCTCGTTCGCTACTCGACCGTAGGCGGCATCCCGATCGAGAAGTTCATCGGGAAGGAGCGTCTCGAGCAGATCGTCCAGCGCACGCGCGACGGCGGCGCCGAGATCGTGAAGCTCCTACAGACCGGCAGCGCGTTCTACGCGCCGGCTGCGTCCGCCGTGCAGATGGCGGAGTCGATTTTGAAGGATAAGAAGCGGCTCCTTCCGGTGGCCGCGCACCTGAACGGTGAGTACGGTTTCCGCGACCTCTTCCTCGGCGTCCCGGCGATCCTGGGCTCGCGTGGCCTCGAGAAGATCGTCGAGCTCGAGCTGACGGGCGAGGAGTCCGCGGCGCTCAAGAAGTCCGCCGACGAGGTGCGGAAAGGGATCGCCGACCTCGAGCTGGAACCCGCGGCGCGCTGACGCGGGCCTGCGCTTCGCACCCGCGTCGCGCACCCCGGAACTTCCCCCGTTTTCGTATGTTTCGCATCCCTGTGAAGATCGCCCCCCGAGCCATTTCTCCCTGCTGCCTCGCGGCAGCGCCGATCGCTCTTGTCCTTGCGACCCTCGCCGTGCCGACCCGTGCCCATGCCGGCGCGTGGACGCAGGCCCCAGGCAGTCTCTACGCGCGGCTGACCTACGCCGGCATTACCTCGCGAACCCGCTTCGACGCAGGCGGGGAGCGCGTGGGTCTCGAGCCGCGGTTCACGTTTGCTGCCCCGGACGGGGCCACGGAATATCGTGGCCGAGAAGCGAGAGCGTATGTCGAGTACGGGCTGGTCGAGCGGTTCACGACCTACGGGTCGCTCACATGGAAGAGGGTCGTGATGGACGAGCCGGTCGTGAAGAGCACGAATTCCGGCTTCGGCGACCTCATCATCGGTGGCCGCTACCGCGTACTCGGCGGAAGGGTGCCGCTCAGCCTGGCTTCGGAGCTCAAGATTCCGACTGGCTACTCGAAAGATTCCACTCCCTCCCTGGGGGCCGGCGATCTTGCCCACACGGTTCGGGGCCTCGTGGGCACTTCCTGGGGCCGGCTCTATACGACCGCCGACGCGGGGTGGACGCACCGAACGAAGGGTTACCCCAATGAATACGTCTACTCCGCCGAGGTTGGCGGAACGCTGCCCTTCTCGCTCTCGTGGAGGAGCGTGGTTCGGGGGGTGCGGTCGACCGAGAGAGGGAGCACCCCGATCGGGGGGTCGCTCTTTGATCCTGAGCGCGCGAGCTCTCGCTACCTGACGCTGGACGGCGTGCTGGGAATTCCGATCTTTCCCGGGCTCCTGGTCGAGAGCGGCGTCTCGCACCTCCTGGACGGCCGAAACGCCCTCGCGGGCAATACCCTGGAAGTAGGGTTCGCTTGGAGCGGAACTCTGGCCCATGCTCCATGATCCGGGCATAGGGCTCCGGCCCCGATCGGCTGAAACGAGGCCTTGTAACACAACGCCTACGCGGTACTTACACGAACCCTTGACCTCCGGCGCGGTGGTTGCTAGCATGGGTCGTGCACCGTTCGTCCTCCCCTTCAGCGGAGCGCGAAGCACCGGCGCTTAAGCCCCCTTCGGCCGTGGGAATCATTCCGGCCCGGCTCCAGTCCACCCGTCTCCCTGAGAAGCCCTTACAGGACCTTGGCGGCGCCCCGCTCATCGTGCGCGTTCTCCAGAGGGTGCGTCAGGCAACGGCGTTTCGCGCCGTATTGGTAGCAACGGACAGCCCGAGAATCGCCGACGCCGTCCGCGCCGCGGGAGGTGAGGCCATCCTGACCCGCACGGAGCTTTCATCCGGGCTCGATCGTGTGGCCGAGGCGGCGCGCGATCTCGAAGACGGCATCATCGTGAACATCCAAGGGGACGAGCCGTTCGTGAGCGCCGCGGGGCTCGATCACCTGGTCGAATTATTCCGGAATCCGCACGTTCGCATGGGCACGCTCGCGGCGCCTTTTCCCCGCGACGAGGAACTTGCGGATCCCAATCGGGTCAAAGTTGTGGTGGACCACCAGGGACGCGCACTCTATTTCTCGCGATCCCCGATACCCCATGGCAAAGATGCTGCGCCCCTGCTTCACGTCGGGGTATATGGATATAGGCGGGACACGCTGCTGGAATTGGCGCGTCTTGGTCCCTGCCCGCTGGAGCGCGCGGAGCGGCTCGAGCAGCTCCGCGCCTTGTGGAACGGCATCCAAATACACGTGGCCGTCGGTGAGTATGGATCTCTGGGGATCGACACGCCGGAGGATCTGGAGCGCGC
Organism: Candidatus Eiseniibacteriota bacterium; assembly: GCA_036505295.1. Lineage (GTDB taxonomy): Bacteria > Eisenbacteria > RBG-16-71-46 > SZUA-252 > SZUA-252 > WS-7. The sequence goes on along the minus strand of DASXTQ010000081.1, from coordinate 30,531 downwards.
GCGCCGTCATTACGGGGTTGGGAGGGAATCGGCATGACCAAGTTCGTCTTCGTGACAGGCGGGGTCGTTTCCTCGCTCGGCAAGGGGATCGCGGCCTCCTCCATTGGCTCGCTCCTCAAGAGCCGGGGCCTGGAGGTGACGATTCAGAAATTCGATCCCTACCTGAACGTGGACCCCGGGACGATGAGCCCGTATCAGCACGGCGAGGTCTTCGTCACCGACGACGGCGCCGAGACCGACCTCGATGTCGGGCACTACGAGCGTTTCCTCGGCGTCTCGATGCACCGTGAGAACAACGTGACCGCGGGGCAGATCTACGACTCGATCATCCAGAAGGAGCGCCGCGGCGACTATTTGGGCCGCACGGTACAGGTCATCCCGCACGTCACCGACGAGATCAAGTCCCGGATGCTGGGCATTACCCGGCAGGGGCAGGTGGACGTCGCGATCGTCGAGATCGGCGGCACCGTGGGGGATATCGAGAGCCTTCCGTTCCTCGAGGCAATCAGGCAATTGCGGCTCGAGCTCAAGCGGGAGAACACCCTCTTCGTCCATGTCACGCTCGTCCCGCACCTTGGCGCCGCGCGCGAAATCAAAACGAAGCCCACCCAGCACTCGGTGAAAGAGCTGCGCGCGATCGGTATCCAGCCCGACATCCTTCTCTGCCGCTGCGAAGTCCCGCTCCCGAACGACGTGAAGGAGAAGATCGCGCTCTTCTGCAACGTCCCCAAGGAAGCGGTCATTGAGGCGATGGATGTGGCGTCGATCTACGATATTCCGCTCATGTTCCACCGCGGGGGGCTGGACGATCTGATCGTCGAGTACATGCACCTGGAGGGACGTCCACCCGACCTCCAGGCCTGGCAGAGCTACTCGGAGCGAGTGCGGTCGGCGAAGGAACAGGTCACGATCGCGGTGGTCGGGAAGTACACGCATCTCCGCGACGCGTACAAGAGCATCAACGAGGCGATTGCGCACGGGGCAGCCGCCAACGGCGTCTCGGTCCGGATCGAGTGGGTCGACTCCGAGCGCGTCGAGATGGACGGCCCGGTGGCGTTGCTGGGGCAGGCGCACGGAATCCTGATCCCAGGCGGTTTTGGAGACCGCGGCACCGAGGGAATGATCCAGGCGGCCCGGTATGCGCGCGAGCGGAAGACGCCGTTCCTCGGAATATGCCTCGGAATGCAGTGCGCGGTCATTGAGTTCGCGCGCGACGTCGCGGGACTGGACGGTGCCGACTCCTCGGAGTTTCGCGCCGACACTCCCCACCCGGTAATCGATCTCCTGGAGTCGCAGCAGGGCGTCTCGAAGAAGGGGGGCACCATGCGCCTCGGTGCCTACGATTGTGAGGTCGCCCCCGGAAGCCATGCCGCGGAGGAATACGCGAGCCCGCACGTGGCCGAGCGGCACCGGCATCGTTACGAGTTCAACAACCGCTACCGCGCGCAGCTCGAGGAGCGGGGGCTCAAAGTCACGGGCGTGTACTCGGATATGGATCTCGTCGAGATCGTCGAGCTGCCGGATCATCCCTGGTTCGTTGGAGTTCAGTTCCATCCGGAGCTCCGCTCCCGTCCCGCCAACCCGCACCCGCTCTTCAAGGGATTCGTGCGCGCGGCGATCGAGGAGCGGCGGCGGCGGGAGGGTGCAGGAGCCCCGAACCCCAGCTCGACAGGCGCGCCCATCCAGTAGGAGAGGCAATCGTGCCGGAAACGTGGAAGCCGTTCGCCGTCGGAAGCGTTCGATTCGAGCCCGGTCGGTTCTCGCTGATCGCGGGGCCGTGCGCTCTGGAAGATCCCGGAATGGCCGAGGAGGTGGCTCGCGAGGTCAAGCGAATCGCCTCGGAGCTGGGGCTTCCGTTTGTGTTCAAGGCCTCCTATGCGAAGGCGAACCGTTCCACGGGGGCAAGCTACCGCGGCCCCGGTGCCGCGGAGGGCCTTCGAGAGCTGGCTCGGGTCCGCGAGGCAGCCGGCGTTCCGGTGACGAGCGACGTTCACGACATCTCGGAGGTCGCCGACGCGGCGGCGGTGCTGGACCTGATCCAAATTCCGGCATTTCTCTGCCGTCAGACCGCGCTGATCGAGGCCGCGGCCCGAAGCGGCAAGCCGGTGCATCTCAAGAAGGGCCAGTTCCTTGATCCGGGATCGATGGCTCGGGCGGTGGACAAGGCCCGCGCGGCCGGCGCGCAAGGGGTCATCCTGACGGAGCGCGGGACGACGTTCGGGTACGGGGATCTGGTCGTGGACTTTCGTGGGATCGAAATCATGAAGCGGTGCGCATGTCCTGTCTTCTTTGACGCTACGCATTCGGTCCAGAGGCCGGGGGGAGCCGAGACCGGAGGGCAACGCGAATTCATCCCGCTCCTCGGGCGGGCGGCCGTGGCGGCAGGTGTGGACGGCATCTTCATCGAGACCCATCCGGATCCTCCGCGCGCCAAGTCGGACCGGGAGAGCCAGTGGCCGCTCGGGGATCTTCGCGGGCTGCTTCAGTCGTGGGTCAAGATTCGCCAATCACTTGCCGATGATAGACTTGTGGGGGCACGACCGGCGTGAATCCGAAGACCTCGACCGATTTCCTGCCGATGAAGCAGGAGAATGCGACGCGTATCTCTGCCTGGGCACGCGAGATTCTTGAGGCGGAAGGGGAAGCGATCCTCGGTCTCAAGGATCGCATCGGCCCGGACTTCGAACGAGCGGTTCAGATCCTGCTCGAAGTCCAGGGTCACGTCGTCACCTCCGGCGTCGGCAAGTCCGGGCTCGTCGCGAAAAAGATTGCGGCCACGCTCACCAGCACCGGCACCCCCGCGAATTTCGTTCATCCGGTCGACGCGATCCATGGGGACCTGGGCATTGTCTCCACGCGGGACGCGGCCATCCTCCTTTCCAAGAGCGGCGAGACGCCGGAGCTACTGGGGCTCCTCCCGGCCTTTCGGCGCCGCGGGGTTCCGATCGTGACGATCACATGCAATCCCGGCTCCGCGCTCGCGCGCGGCTCGGACTGCGTCTTGGATCTCGGGAGGATGCGGGAGGCCTGTCCCGAGGATCTCGTCCCCACGACGACGACCACGGCCTCGCTCGCATTGGGGGATGCGCTCGCAATCGTGCTCCTTCGCATGAAGGGCTTTTCCCGGGAGGACTTCGTATTCCTCCATCCCGGAGGCGTGCTCGGCCAGACCGCCCTGCTTCGCGTCTCGGATCTCATGCATCGCGGGAGCGCTCTTCCGATGGTTCGGAGCGAAGCGACGCTGCACGAGGCGCTCGTCGAGATCTTGAACAAGCGCCTTGGACTGACGACGGTCGTGGACGACGGCGGTATCTTGCGCGGAGTTCTCACGGACGGGGATCTCAAGCGGATCCTCTTAAAGGGATCCGCGGACCTGGGGCAGCCTGTCTCCCGGGTCATGTCGACGACACCGCGGACGATCGAGGAGGACGCGCTCATCGCACAAGCGGTGCGCCGCATGGAGGAGAACGAGGGTGGCGCCATCACTTCCCTCGTGATCGTCGACGGACGCGGAGAGCCGCAGGGCGTCATTCACCTGCACGACTGCCTCGGTGCGGGCGCGCGGGTCCGGTGAAGCGATGCGGCCCCAGTTTGCCGGGCTCCGGGAGGGCATGATACGATGCATCGCCCTGCACATCCTGGCCGTAGTCGCGGTGGCCGCGATCGCGGGCTGCGAGTCGCGGACCGCCCCCAAGCAAAGCGGAGCGGACCTCCGGTTCCCGGACCAAGAGGCGCGCGACTTCACGCTCACGGAAACCTCGGAGGGTAAGAAGAACTGGACCCTCTGGGCGTCGTACGCGGCCATGTACAACGATCGAAATCTCGTGGATGCACGCAGCATTCGGATCGAGTTCTTCGACTCGAAGGGGATGCGATATTCGACGCTGGTCGCCGATCAGGGGCTCGTGGACCAGCGCACGAACAACCTGGAAGCCGTGGGTAAGGTGCGACTCGTCACGGAAACCGGCGTGAGGATGGAGACCGACTCGCTGCGCTGGATCAACAATGCGCAGAAGATCGTTTCGGATGCTTTCGTTCGCGTGACGCGCAAGCAGGACGTCGTGACGGGATATGGTTTTGAAAGCGACGCGAACCTGGACCATTTCCACCTCAAGCGAGAGGTCCGGGCGGAGGTTCGCGACGAGGGGGATGGCGGAGAACCGATCTCGCGATGACCGGCCTGGAGGGGCGGAATCTGGAGCGGTTCTACGGGCACTGGAAAGTCGTCAACCAGGTCTCGGTTGAGGTGAATCGCGGTGAGGTTGTCGGGCTCCTGGGACCGAACGGAGCCGGGAAAACGACGACGTTCTACCTCATCGTGGGTCTCTTGCGGGTGGATGGGGGGCAGATTCTCGTTGATGGCAAGGACATCACCCGGATGCCGATGCACCAGCGGGCCCGCATCGGAATTGGTTACCTGGCCCAGGAGCCTTCGATTTTTCGAAAGCTGACCGTTCGGGAGAACATCCTGGCCATCCTGGAAACCCTGCCCATGAGCAAACGGGAACGTGCGGAGCGGCTCGGGCAGCTCCTGGAGGAACTGAACATCGCGCACCTGGCGGATCGAAGAGGTTACAACCTTTCGGGCGGCGAGCGGCGCCGGGTCGAAATCACGCGGGCGCTCGTGACCCATCCCCAGTTCCTGTTGCTGGACGAGCCCTTCGTCGGGATCGATCCGATCGCAGTCGCCGAGATTCAGGACATCGTAGGGAGGCTGAGGCAACGGGGTCTTGGGATTCTGATCACGGACCACAACGTTCGCGAAACCCTGAGCACCACCGACCGCGCCTACATCATGTACGAAGGCAAGATCCTCCTGGAGGGTACCAGCCAGGAGCTGGCGGAAGATCCGATCGCCCGGCAGATCTATCTGGGCGAGCGGTTCCGGCTGGATTGAGGGCATAGAACCGTGGAAATGAAACACAGCCTGAGCATGCAGCAGAAGCCGACGCTGATCATGACGCAGCGTCTGCAGCATGCGCTCAAGCTGCTCCAGATGCCGACCCTCGAGCTCCAGCAGGCGCTCAAGATGGAATTGGAGCGCAATCCCCTCCTCGAAGAGGTCGACGAGGTGGAGGAGGTCGAGGAAATCGAAGAGGTCAAGAAGGAGGTCGGCCAGGAGGAGGTCGAGCAGCCGGCGGAGACCGAAGCAAAGAAGGAGCAGGAAATCGACTGGGGGGAGATGTGGCCCGACCAGTTCGAGACGGTATCGGCTCCGCGCACGGACGATGGGGACGCCGAGTTCTACGAGCGCGTCCCGGTTACCGTGAAGAGTCTCGGCGATCATCTCCTGGAGCAGCTGCGCCTGAGCAATCTGGATGAGCAGGCGATGGCGATCGGGGAATTCCTCGTTGGCTCCATCGACGAAAACGGATACCTGCAGACCACGGTCGAAGAGGTGGGCGAGACGTTCCAGGTCAGCCCGGAGCGCGTGGAAGAAGTGCTCGCGGTGATCCAGACCTTCGAGCCCGCCGGGATCGGCGCGCGGAATCTCCAAGAATGCCTCTGGATTCAGATCGTCCAGAAGAAAATGGAGACGACGCTCGCGGGTCGGATCATTCAGGAGCAATTCGACAACCTCCTCGCCAAGCGCTTCTCCGAGATCGCGCGAAATCTCAAATGCACGGTCGAGGACGTCCAGGCGGCCAGCGACACGATCGGGACCCTGGATCCCAGGCCCGCCCAGGAGATCGCGGCCGAGGAAACCCGCTACGTCGTCCCCGACCTCATCGTGGAGCGGGTCGGCGAGGACTTTGTGGTCGCGCTCAACGACCGGAACGTGCCGAGGCTCAGGATCAGCCACGCCTATCAGCAAATGCTCCGGAACAAGAATTCCGTGGAAGACACGACCCGCAAGTACATCACCGAGAAGCTCAACTCGGCCAAATGGCTCATCCAAACGATCGAACAACGCCGGAAGACGATGATCAAGGTGATGCGCCGAATCGTGGAAGAGCAGCGGGAGTTCTTCGAGAAGGGCGTCGAGGGTTTAAGGCCGCTCACGCTCCAGCAGATCGCGAACCAGATCGGCATGCATGAATCGACCGTGAGCCGCGTTACGACGAACAAGTACGTCCAGACTCCACGCGGCGTCTTCGAGCTGAAGTACTTCTTCTCGAGCGGGCTCCAGACGGAGGATGGGGACGATGTTTCGGCCAAGGTGGCGAAGGGGAAGATCTCGCAGCTGATCCAGGGCGAGGACAAGCGCGAGCCGCTCAGCGATCAGCGCATTGCGGAGCTCTTGCACGAGCAGGGTCTGAGGATCGCGCGGAGGACCGTGGCCAAGTACCGGGAGGCATTGCGCATTCTGCCGGCCCGGGCGCGCCGCCGCTACGCGTCACGAATCGAAAATCGAACATGACCCATTCAGGGGGTACCGATGCAGATCACGATCAAGGGGCGGCACTGGAAGGTGACTCCCGACTACCGCGCGTACGCGGAGCGGAGAATCGAGAAGTTGCAGCGGTACTTCTCGCACCTGATCAGCGCGCAGCTGACCGTGACCGAGGAGGGCTACCGCCACCTGGCGGAGCTCCGCATTTTCGGGAACGGTGTGGACCTGACCGGACGGGCCCAGAATCCGGATCCTCGGGTGGCGCTCGACGCCGTGCTCGAAAAACAGGAGCAGGCGCTGAAGCGTCGCAAAGAACGGTTGAAGGACAGGAAGAAGCGGGGAGAGAGCCTTCGGAAGCAGGGGATTCCCGAGCTGCCTCCTCAGGCGGCGCGACAGGATCGGGGCGGGGTCGAGATCGTCCGATCGAGGCCCAAACAGCGGACCCTGACGGTGGACCAGGCCGTGCGGATGCTCCTCAAGAGCCGCCTGGCCGTGCTCGCGTTCTCCGAGCCGGACGGGGGAGGCATTCGGATCGCCTATCGCCTGGAGGACGGGCAAGTAGGATTGCTTGAACTCGATTAGCACCGTGCAAATCACGATCGCGCAGCTGTACGAGCAGCAGCGCGAAACCCTCTCGCTCGAGGTCCTCACCCAGGGGCTCGAGGCCCGCGTTCCGATCACCATCAGCGACATCAATCGCCCGGGCATGGCGCTCATGGGCTACCCCGAGAATTTTCTCTTCGAACGAATCCAGATCATGGGCAGGACCGAGATCGCCTACCTCGGAACGCTGAGCCCGCAGGGACGCGCGGAGGCGCTGGATCGCCTCTTTCAGTTTGCGATGCCGGGCCTCATCGTGACGAAGGGGCTCCAGCTTCCGGAGGGCCTCCTCGAGCGCGCGAATCGACACCAGGTGCCCCTGCTTCGTACGCCGCAGGACACCACGCCGTTCATCCACCAGCTCACCGCGTACTTGGACTGGGTCTTCGCGCCCTCCGTCACCGTGCACGCGTCCTTGGTCGACGTCTACGGCGTCGGCCTCCTGTTCACGGGGAGAAGTGGCATCGGCAAGAGCGAGACCGCGCTGGATCTGGTGGAGCGCGGACACCGGCTCGTCGCCGACGACGTGGTCCGGATTACGCGGCGTCACGGCGATATCCTGATCGGCGCGTGCAACGAGGTCTTGAAGCACACGATGGAGATCCGGGGGCTCGGGGTGATCGATGTTCAGGCGATCTTCGGCATCCGCGCGATCCGCGGGCAGAAACGAGTCGAGGTCGAAGTGCATCTGACGGAGTGGGACAGCAAGGCGGACTATGAGCGCCTTGGCCTGGACGACATGCACGCCAAGTACATGGACACGGAGATACCTCTCGTGACGGTGCCGATTCTTCCCGGTAAGAACATCACGGTCATCGCCGAGGTGATTGCGCTCAATCATCTTGTCAAAGTCTACGGATACCATCCGGCCCGCGCGCTGAACGAGCGCCTGATCGAGAGCATGCGCGCCAAGCTCCTGGCCAGCCCGCTGGTCCGAGATGACACCGAGTGATCGACGATGAACCCGGCCCAGGTGCCGCAACGGCCCTTTGCGCTCCTCGTCACCCACGCCGCTCTAGGCTCGGAACTTCTCCGCACGGTCGAGGCGATTCTCGGCGATCAGTCCGACGCCCAGGTCCTGAGCAATGACGGTCTCTCGAGCGACGCCCTGAGCCACGCGATCGAAGAGCGCGTCCGCGGCGTTCCCGGGGAGCGCCCGGTCGTGGTTTTCACCGACCTCGCCGCCGGCAGTTGCGGTATTGCCTCGCGTCGCGCCGACCACGGCGATCGGCACGTGAGAAAGGTCACCGGGGTCAACCTTCCCATGCTTCTCGAGTTCTTCCACTATCGCGACACGCTTCCCTTGGACGAGCTTCTGCCGCGCCTGGAAGCCAAGGGGAAAGCCGGCATCACCGTACTCTAGCGTGCCGCTTCTGCTCGCGCGCATCGACGACCGGCTCATCCATGGGCAGGTCGTCCACGGCTGGGGCGGACCGCTTCGTCCGACGTGGATCGGTATCGTCTCCGATTCGCTACGTGCGGACCCCCGCCGCGCGGATCTGTATCTCTTTGCCGCGCCGGAGGGGTCGCGCGCCGCCGCGCTCTCCGTTTCCGAGGCGCTTCTTCCTTCGACGCTCGCGACCATCGAGGCCGAGCGGTCCTTCCTCCTGTTTCCGGGGCCCGAGGAGCCGCTTCGACTCAAACAAGGCGGGTTTCCGCTCGTCGAGGTGAATGTGGGCGGGCTCCACCACGCAGAAGGGAAGGTCGAGGTGCTCCCCTACGTCCACGTGAGCCCCGCGGAGCGGGAGGCGCTCCTTGCTCTCGAGCGGCTCGGCGTCCGGCTCACGGCCCAGGATCTTCCGACGAACCCCGCGCGAAGGCTCGCCCCCCTGCTCGGCGGGGCGGCGTGATGCCCATCGACGGGATGCCGGTCCGGCTGGCCGTCGCGATCCACAACCATCAACCGGTCGGAAATTTCGATTCGGTCTTCGCGGAAGCGGTCGAGCGGGCGTATCGGCCGTTCCTGGACGCCCTCGCGCGCCATCCGGGCGTACGCCTGTCCATGCATTGGTCGGGGCCCCTCTTCGAGTGGCTCGAGCAGCACGACCCGTCGATCCTGGACGCCCTGGGGATGCTCTGCGGCCGCGGCCAGGTGGAGCTCCTGTCGGGGGCGTTTTACGAGCCGATCCTCGCCGTGATCCCTCCGTGGGATCAACAGGGGCAGATCGAGAGGATGAACGGCTACTTGAAGACGCGGTTCGGGGTGATCGCGCGGGGAGCCTGGCTCGCGGAGCGGGTGTGGGAGCCGGATCTTCCCGGCGTCCTGGCGCGCGCCGGCATCGAGTACACGCTCGTCGACGACCATCACTTCCTTCTCGCTGGAGCCGACGCCGGGGCTCTCCGGGAGCCGTACTGGGTCGAGTCGACGATGGGCCGCGTCGGCGTGTTCCCGATCGAGCGTGAGCTGCGCTACCGAATCCCGTTTCAGCCTGTCCCCGAGCTTCTCGATTTCCTGCGCGGCTCGGCCCGCGCGTCCGGCGAAATCCGCGTCTTCGGCGACGACGGAGAAAAGTTCGGCATCTGGCCGCGCACGCACGACTGGGTGTACCGCGACGGCTGGCTCGAGTCCTGGCTCAGGGCCTTGGAAGAGCGTCGGGCAATCGAGGCGATCCCGCTCGGCGACGTTTGGGATGCGGGGCAGGTGGGGCGGAGCATCGCGTTGCCGGCCGCGAGCTACCCAGAAATGATGCTCTGGGCGCTCCCGGCCGCCGAGCAGGTGCGGATCGAGCAGGAGCAACATTGGCTCGAAGCGCAGGGAAAGCCGGATCTCGCGAGGCGGATCGCGACGGGCACCTGGCGCGAATTCTTCGCGCGGTATCCCGAATCGCGTCGCATGCACCGGCGCGTGACGGAGCTGAGCGCGAAGGTCGAGCACGCGGGCCGGTCCTGCCTCGCGCGGACCCAATACGAAGACGCAAGGCGCGAGGTGCATCGCGCCCAATGCAACTGCTCCTATTGGCACGGCGTCTTCGGCGGATTCTACCTACCGCACTTGCGGGAAGCAGTGCGGGGACACATGCTCCGGGCCGACGCGCTCACCGATGGGCTTCAAGGACCGGCGGCCGGCTGGACGGTCGAACGAGGCGGGGAGGAATGGAGACTCAAGTCGTCCCGGGTATCGGTGGGGGTGGCGCTGGATGGTTGGGGCGCGATCGTGGAGCTTGCGGAGCGGCGTCGCCCGTACGATTTCGCGTGCGTCATCGCCCGGCGGCGTGAGGCCTATCACGGCCGCATCGAGGAAGCCGCGCGGCGCGCCGCCGCCCGAGGGGAAGGGAACGCGGTCGGTGAGGCGGCCGATAAACCCGAGACGATCCACGGATCGATTGGGGTCAAGGAGCCCGGGCTGGAGCGGCTTCTGGAGTACGACGAACGCCCGAGGTACGCGTCGCAGGAGTGGATGATCTCCGCGGGCGAGGTCGCCGCGGCAGGCGGCATCCGCGATTCGATCGGCCGCGGTCCGGTGGGGCTCAGGTTCGCTCCCGCGCGCGAGCGCGGCACGGAGACGGCTCCGCTCATCGCGCTCGCGTCCACAGGCGATCCGCGCGGCACGATCGAGAAAGAGATTGCGCCCGGTCGCGATGAAGGCGAGTTCGAGGTTCGGTTCGTCGGGCTCCCCGCGGAAACGTGGCTGGTGAGCGAATGGAACCTGAGCCTTCTGACCGCAGACGCGCCTGGGCGCCGCCTGCTGCTCGAGGGAAAGGCGCAGGTGGCATGCGCTCCGGGTTCGACCGGAGAGGCGGATTCGGTCACGTCGATGAGGCTCGAGGATTCGGAGTACCTCCAGGTGGCGCTGACGCTCGAGTTCGAGCCGGCGGCGCGCGTCGAGTGGTCCCCCGTCGAAACGGTTTCGCTGTCCGAGGCGGGCGCGGAGCGCGTGTACCAGGGAACGGCGTTTCTGATCGGATTCCGGTCCGGGGCCGAGCGGGGGCCCGTGCCGATTCGAATCGCCGCCCGGGTCGGGTAGGTGGGCGCTGGTCGCTGAGCTTTGGCGTATCGCCCTTCTCGGAGGGATTCTCGCCACCGACCGCTCGGCGGGCTGGAATCTCATGCTCGGCCAGCCGCTCGTCGGCGCGTGCCTCGCGGGAGCCTTGCTGAATCCGGGTCCGCAATGGGAGCTTTGGGCCCTTCGGATTCCGCTCGGCGTCGGCGTCCTTCTTCAGCTGCTTCTCACCGACCCCTCTCTGCCCGCCGCGCAGCGACCGCGCGATGTCGCCACGGCGGGGGTGATCGGTGCTTCGGTCGCGCTCGTTTGCATGCAGCGACTCACTCCGGTGGTCTCGGTCTCGACCGGGGGGATGCTGTGGGTTCTGGTCGGTACGATCGCGGGTCTCATCGCCTCTGTGGCCGGAGGATGGATGGAGACGCCCCTCCGCGCGAGGAACCAGGTTGCCGCAGCGCGCGCGGACGAGCTGGCTCGGGAGGGAAGGCTTCGCGCCTTCGAGGCGCTCTACTGGGGAGGGGTGTTCCGGGTTTTCTTGCGCGGAGCGACCTGGACCGCGGCGGGGACGGTGGCGGGCATCGCAGCGGCATCCCTCATCTTGCCCAAGGTCGCGAGCATCATCACCGGTCCCAGGACGGGGCTCGTCTTCGCCGTGCTCCTCGGAACGGCGTTCGCGTCCGGTTTCCACACCCATGTGCGCGCGCCGCGGCATGGACCGCGTTGGGCTGCGATGGGCGCGCTTGCCGTGATCCTGGTACTCCTCCATATGGGGGGTACTGCGCCGTGACCGGGACGCAGCCCGCAGGGATCCCCCCGTCCGCGTCCGGGCCCGCGCTCCGCGGCTCCGACCTGGCGAGGGTCACCTCCCGATCGTTCTATCTACAGGCGCTTTTCTCGGCGCAGCGCCAGCAGGGCCTGGGCTTCGCGTTCGCGTTCATTCCGGTCATTCGCCGCCTCTACTCGGGGGCGGAGGAGCAAGGCAAAGCCCTCGCCCGCCATCTCGGCTTCTTCGGCACGCACCCGGTCCTGGCCGGCTACGTCCTGGGCGTGGTGGCGCGTCTCGAAGAGCGCCGGGCGCGGGGGGCCCCCATCGAGGAGACGCAGATCGAGGACGTGAAACGCGCGCTCGCGAGCCCACTGGCCGCGCTCGGCGATCCGCTGTTCTGGGTGACGTTGAGACCGCTTGCGGGGCTGGCAGGCATCCTGGGAATGGGGATCCTGCCGCTCGCCAATCCGTGGGGGCCGGACCTCAGGGTCCTGGTCTGCCCCCTCCTCGCGCTTTTGACGTACAATGCCGTCGCGCTGAGATTCCGCATCGCGGGCGTGCCGCGCGGTTATGCGCTCGCCGATGAACCGGGGAAGCTTCTCGACTCGCTCAAGCTGGTGAAGCTCACGCATGTTCTCGAGCGAGCGAGTGCGTTTGGGTTCGGAGTGCTGGTGGTTCTCACGCTCTCGGTCCTCGCCAGGAGCGCGGATGCGGCCAGCCAAGGGCTCGCGCACATCGCATTCGTTCTGGCGCCCTTCGTCCTGGGTTTTCTGGCAGCGGCTTTCGGGCTCAAGCGATGGCCCGGGCGGGGCGTCGAGATCGCGCTCGCGGCGGCCCTCGTGGCCCTGGCTCTTTCGACCCGCGTCTAGAGGACCGAGGCACGAGATGGTGGAGCAGATGGTCACGATTCAAAACCGCCTCGGGCTTCACGCGCGGGCGTGCTCCGTGTTCGTGAAGGAAGCCGCGAAATTCGCCTCGCACATCTTCTTGATCCGCGACGGGCTTGAGGTGAACGGCAAGAGCATCCTGGGGGTGATGATGCTCGCCGCCGAGATGGGTGCGCAGCTCACGCTCCGCGCCGACGGGAAGGACGAGCGGGAAGCCCTGGAGGCGCTGGTTCGCGTGGTCAACAACAAGTTCGGTGAGGAATGACGACCCTTCAAGGCATCGCTGCATCGCCGGGGATCGGGATCGGCCCGGTCCACATCGTGGATCCCGAGGAGACCGAGGTCCAGGACGGCGATCTCCGGGTCCAGGATACGGCTACCGAGCAGGAGCGTTTTCGCAAAGCGATCCGCGAGAGCCTGGTCGAAGTCCGTGAGCTGCGGGAGAAGATCGCGCTCGAGACCGGTGAAGAGCAGGCGCGAATCATGGACGCCCAGAGCGAGATTCTGGAGGATCCCGAGGCGACCTCCCAGACCCTCGCGGTGATCGAGCGGGAACGGAAGCCCGCGGCGTTTGCGTATCGGAGGATTCTGACCGCGGTAGCCGCGCGGCTGGACGAGGCGGACGGCGAGTATTATCGGGGCCGCGCGATCGATGTCCGTGACGTTCGTCGTCGCGTTCTCGCCCACCTGGGCGGGATCCGCGCGCATTCGCTGAGCGATCTTACCGAGCCCTCGCTGATCGTGGCGAACGACCTTCCCCCGAGCGAGATGGCGCTCCTCCAGCGGAGCATGGCGCTCGGCATTGCGACCGACCTCGGCGGGCGCACATCGCACACCGCGATCATGGCGCGCGCTCGCGGGATTCCCGCGGTGGTCGGGCTCAAGACCGCGACCGAATCGGCGCAACAGGGGGTGGTCGCCATCGTGGACGGCACCCGCGGCGTGGCGATATTCAACCCGGATCCTGAGACGCTCGCCGAGCATGAGCGCAAGCGTGATCGGTATCGTGAGCTGGCCGCGAAGCTGACGGAGCTCAAGGATCAACGCTGCACGACCGCCGATGGGCGGCCCATCTGGCTCGGCGCGAATCTGGAAGTTCCGGAGGAGCTGCCGGGAATCCTCGAGAACGGGGCCGACGGCATCGGGCTCTACCGGACGGAGTTCTTCTATCTCGCGCGCAAGCAGCTCCCGACCGAGGAAGCCCAATTCAACGCCTACCGCTCGATCGTCGAGGCGATGAGCCCGAAGCCGGTCATCATCCGCACGCTCGACGTGGGGGGTGACAAGTTCGCTTCCTATCTGGGCACTCCGATCGAGAAGAACCCATTCCTCGGCATGCGCGGGCTGAGGTTCAGCCTCCGCCGCGAGGAGATTTTCCGTACCCAGCTCCGGGCGATCTTCCGCGCCAGCGCGTACGGAAACTTGCGGATCATGTTCCCGATGGTGATTGGTCTCGAGGACCTGAGGCGGGCGCGGGAAATCGTCGAGCGCGTGAAGCTCCAGCTTCGCAAGGAAGGCGTGGCCATGGCCCAGAACGTTCCCCTCGGGGTCATGGTCGAAACGCCGGCGTCGGTTTTCAGTATCGACCGCCTCTCGCAGGAGGCGGATTTCGTGAGCATCGGAACGAACGATCTGATTCAGTACACGCTGGCCGTGGATCGAGGCAATGAGGCGATTTCAGAGATCTATGAGCCGCTCCATCCCGCGGTGCTCCATGCGATCAAGATGGTTGTGGAGGCGGGTCACCGCGCCGGCATTCCGGTTGGGATCTGCGGCGAGATGGCCGGCGAACCGCTCTACGCGGTGGTCCTGGTGGGCCTGGGTCTCGAGGAGTTCAGCGTGAGCCCCTATCTCGTTCCGGAGATCAAGACGATCATCCGAGCTTCCACGTACGGCGGGGCGCGTGAGCTCGCGGATCGGTGCATGAGCCTCCACACCCCGAGCGACGTGCGCACCGTGGTCCACGAGTTCATGAGTCGACAGTACCCGGGGATCTTCGTACCGGCATGACCCCGGCCCGCGCGAGCCGGACGCGCCGAGAGCGCCCGCTCGATTCGAAATCCCGGATGGGGCGGCTCGACGCGGACGGGATGGCCGGCAAGATCGAAGGGTTTCCGGCCCAGCTTCGGGCCGGAGGGACCATCTCGGCCGAGGCCGTGCGGCGCCTCGAACCCCATCGGCCGCGCGCGCTCATCGTGCTCGGCATGGGAGGGTCAGCGATCGCAGGCGACCTCCTCCGCGTGCTCGCCGATCGCGAGGGGGCGGTGCCCGTCCACGTCGTGCGTCACTACGAGCCTCCGTCCTGGATTACGCCGGAGGACTTCCTGGTGTTTTCGTCCTACTCCGGGGAGACGGAGGAAACGCTGACCGCCTATCGCGCGCTGGCGCCGCTCGGCGCGCGGACCCTTGTGCTCGCGTCGGGGGGCACCCTCGCCCAGCGGGCGCAAGCGGATCGCGTCCCGGTCGCCCTTCTGCCGGCGGGGTTTCCGCCGCGCGCGGCGCTGGGGTATTCCTTTTCGGCGCTCGCGCACGTGGCCCACCACATCGGGGTGCTGCCGGACGCGGAAGAACGCCTCGAGCGGACGGCCAAAGCATTGGATAAGGCCTCTATCGCCTTCTCCCCGGACGTGATAGAATCTCGTAACCCGGCCAAACGACTGGCGATACAGTTGAAGGGGCACCCGATCGTGCTGGTCGCAGACAAACGCACGGCCGAGCCTGTCGCGCTGCGCTGGAAGGGGCAATTCAACGAGAACTCGAAGCATCTCGCATGGGTTTCCGTACTTCCCGAGATGAATCACAACGAAGTGGATGGGTTTGTGAACCCGGGCGGGATCGTCGGTCGGCTCGCCGCGGTTCTGCTCCGCGACCCTGGCGACCATCCGAGGATCGTGAGGCGCTTCGAATGGCTCTCGGCCTATTTGCGTAAACGGAAGATTCACGTGGAGACCGTGATGCTTGAAGGGGACGATCCGATGGTGCGGCTTCTCTGGGGCGTAACCTATGGGGATTTCGTGAGTTACTACCTCGCGCTCCTGAACGGGGTGGATCCGAGCACGCTCCCCGGCGTCACCGCGCTCAAGCGAGCGCTCGGGAAGTGAAGCCGGTCGTCATCGTCCCGGTTGCGGGCACCGGCTCGCGCTTAAAGCCCCTCACCGATCGCACCCCGAAGGCACTCCTGATGGTGGCTGGGAAGCCCATCCTGGCCCACATTCTGGACCAGCTGAAGCCGGCGGGGCCGGAGCTGGTAATTCTGGTGATCGGTCCGGACGCCCTGGGTGACCGCATCCGCGAGTACGGGGCCTCCCGGAAGGATTTCCGTGTCGAGTGTGTGGTGCAAAGCGCACCTCTCGGCCTGGGGCATGCGGTGGCGCAGGCGAGGCAGGCGGCGGGGCTGGCCCCGCTTCTCATCATATTGGGCGACACGATCGTGCAGGCCGCGATCGGCGATCTCGTCTCGAACGGTTCTCGGGTCGGGGTGTGCGAGGTGAGCGATCCACGCCGATTCGGGGTCGCAACGGTCCGAGATGAGAAGATCGTGGAGCTGGTGGAGAAACCGGAGCGCCCGGTTTCGAGGCTGGCGCTTGTGGGGCTTTACTACATCGCCAACGGGCCGCTCCTCTTTGATTGCCTGGAGACTCTCGTCCGCGAGGGGCGTCTGACACGCGGAGAGGTGCAGCTCACCGACGCGCTCCAACTTCTTCTACAGCGCGGAGAGGAACTCCGCCCCTTTCCGGTGGCGGGCTGGTATGATTGCGGCAAAGCGGAAACCCTTCTTGAAACCAATCGGGTTTTGCTGGAGCAGCTCGCGACACCCGTGAGCCGCGAGGGGGTTGTTGTGCTGCCCCCCGTGGCTGTGGATCCCACCGCGGATGTGACAGCGGCCGTCATCGGTCCGCATGTTTCAATCGGTCCCCGGGCGCAGGTGCGCCGCGCGGTGGTGCGCAACTCGATCGTGAACGAAGGCGCGATCGTGGAAGATACGGTGCTGGACGGTTCGGTGGTAGGGGAGAACGCGGTGGTGCGCGGCGCGCACCAGCGCTTGAACGTGGTCGACTCATCCGAGGTGGAATCTTCATGACCGTTCCGGTGATGCAAGCCAAACCAGAAGCGAAGAAGCAGCCGACGACGCAGAAAAGGATGGCCTTTACATCCGAATCGGTGACCGAGGGACATCCCGACAAGGTCGCGGATCAGATCTCCGACGCGATCCTGGACGCGATCCTCGCCCAGGATCCGGCTGGCCGCGTCGCCTGCGAGACGCTGGTGACGACCGGGCTCGCCCTTGTGGCGGGTGAGATCACAACCAAGTGCTACGTGGACATCCCGCGGGTCGTGCGGGACACGATCCGGGACATCGGCTACGACAACCCGACGTATGGGTTCGATTACGAGACCTGCTCGGTGCTGACTTGCATCGATGAGCAGTCGAAGGACATCGCGCTGGGGGTCGATCGCGCCGGCGCGGGAGATCAGGGCCTCATGTTCGGCTACGCCGTCCGCGAAACGCCCGAGCTCATGCCGCTCCCGATCCGTCTCGCCCATTCGCTGACTCGGGCGCTGGCCGTCGCGCGCCGGTCCGGTGGGTTCCCGGAGCTTCGCCCAGACGGGAAATCCCAGGTGACCGTGGAATACGAGGACGGCAAGCCCCGCCGCGTCAGCACCGTCGTTCTTTCGACGCAGCACGTGGAGATGCCCGAGGCCGAGTACAAGCGCTTCACCGACCGGCTCATCAGCGACGTGATCCGTCCGGTGCTGCCGCGCGAGATGATTGAAAGCGAGCCGATCTACCTCGTGAATCCGACCGGGCGCTTCGTGCTGGGGGGACCGCGCGCCGATACCGGGCTCACGGGGCGCAAGATCATCGTCGACACCTATGGCGGCTTCGGAGGCCACGGCGGCGGATGCTTCAGCGGCAAGGATCCGTCGAAGGTGGATCGCTCCGGCTCCTATGCCGCCCGATACGTCGCGAAGAACATCGTGGGCGCGGGACTCGCCGACCGTTGCACCGTCCAGGTGGCCTACGCCATCGGGGTGGAGCAGCCGGTCTCGGTCATGGTGGACTCCCACGGAACCGGAAAGGTGCCCGATTCGAGGCTCGAGGAATTGGTGCGCCGGCACTTCGATTTGAGGCCGGGTGCGATCATTCAGCACCTCGATCTCAGGAAACCGATTTATCGAAAGACGGCCGCCTACGGACACTTTGGACGCGAGAACGAAGGCTTCCGCTGGGAGCTGCTCGACCGCGTGGAGGAATTGAAGCGTGACGCCTAGCGAGACAGCAACGATGAGCGGGGTAGGGCACGTTCGCGACCCCAAGCTCGCGGAGCAGGGCGTAAACCGGATCGAGTGGGCGGAGCGTGAGATGCCGGTGCTCCGGCAGATCCGAGCCCGATTCGAGCGGGAGCGCCCGCTCCAAGGGAAGCGGATTGCAGCCTGTCTCCACGTCACGACGGAGACCGCGAATCTCATGCTCACGCTGAAGGCGGGCGGGGCGGGGGTCGCGCTCTGCGCGTCCAATCCGCTCTCCACTCAGGATGAGGTCGCGGCGGCCTTGGTCCATCGGTACGGCATCGCCACGTTCGCGATCAAGGGCGAGGATTCCGAGACCTACTACAACCACATCGGCGCCGTGATCGATTGGAAGCCCGAATTCACCATGGACGACGGGGCGGATCTCGTCACGGTGCTGCACACGAAGCGGGGGGATCAGATCGGGAACGTGATCGGCGGAACCGAGGAAACGACGACCGGCGTCATCCGGCTCCGCAGCATGGCCCGCGAGGGAGCGCTCCGGTATCCGATCCTCGCGGTGAACGACGCGAAAACGAAGCATCTCTTCGACAACCGTTACGGGACCGGCCAGAGCACGATCGACGGCGTCCTGCGCGCGACGAACCGGCTCCTCGCGGGATCCACGTTCGTCGTCCTAGGCTACGGTTGGTGCGGCCGCGGTGTGGCGTCGCGCGCGCGAGGTATGGGGGCGCACGTCCTCGTGACGGAGGTGGATCCGTTGCCGGCGCTCGAGGCGGTCATGGACGGCTTCCAGGTGATGCCCGCGCCCGCGGCGGCCCGGCTCGGAGATGTCTTCGTCACGGTCACAGGCAACGTCCACGTGCTCGGCCTCGATCACTTCCGCGCCATGAAAGACGGCGCGATCGTGGCGAACTCCGGGCACTTCAACGTGGAGCTGGATTTGGATTCGCTGAAGAAGGAAGCAAAAGCCGTCCGCACCGTGCGTCCCTTCGTGGAAGAGTTCACCCTTCCGGACGGGAAGCGGATTTTCGTTCTCGGCGAGGGCCGGCTGATCAACCTCGCTGCGGCCGAGGGGCACCCCGCCGCGGTGATGGATATGAGCTTCGCCAATCAAGCCCTGGGAATCGAGTATTTGCTCACCCGCGCGCGCGAGCTCAAACCGAACGTCTATCCGATTCCGGTCGCGCTCGACCAGGAGATCGCCCGCCTCAAGCTGGAAGCGCTCGGGGTTCACATCGACACGCTCACTCCTGAGCAGAGCGCCTACCTCGCTTCCTGGCAACAGGGGACCTAAGCAGCGCCATGTGGCTCCTGGGCCGGCTCTCGGTCCGGCGGAAGTTCCAAATCTTGGGACTCTGCCTTCTTTCGATCGGGGCGTTCCTCGCGCTCGCGCTCGTCACGCGGGACGCGCGGGATCAGACGAGTGAGCTTCTGGGTACCGGCGCAGTCCGAAACCAGGGGGGCGTGCTTGGGGCGCTCCTCTCCGGCACCCTCGTGTCGTGGCTCGGGATCGTGGGTGCCTGGGCGTTCCCGCTCGCCCTCGTCGCGTGGGGGTGGAATCGCCTCCGGCTCAAGCCCGCCCTCGAGACCGGCATCCGGACCGCGTTGGGCGTCATCGGTATCTTCTTCCTCCTCGGTTTTCTCCATCTTGTCACGTCGGGGAACCGTCCCATTTCCGGCGCCTTGGGCGAATTCGTGGGGCTCACGGCCGCTCGCATCCTGGGCAAGATTGGCGGGGAGTTGGCGCTGGGGACCGGGCTCGTCGTGGTCGGGGTGATCGGTTTCGAGATCGGTTCCTCGCAGGCAGTGCGCCAAGCCATTCAGGGGGCGCTCGGGGCTCTCGTCGCCCCATTCCGGCGGGGAAAGGGTCAAGGGAAGGCCCGAGTCGAGTCGAGGGACCCGGACGAATCGAACCCTCTGTCAGCCCCCTTCTCGACCGCCCGAGGGAGAAAGCCTCCCGCGATCGAGGAAGAGGAGACCGCGAGCGCCTGGGGGTCCAGCCGGGAAAGACCGCGCCCGCCGTCCGGTCCGCGCATTGTCTCGCGTCGTGACGCCGAGGGGCGCGCGGAGCCTCTGAGCATTCCGTTTCCGCCACAGGCGCCGAAAGGCGCTCCACCCAGCGCCCTGCCGCAGAGGGGCTCAGGCGCCGGAGGAGGGCAAGGCGCCGGGGCGGGGGTCGAAGCCGGACTCAAGCTTGGTCCCATCGCCGTACCGGAGGCGGAGCTGCCGTCCATCGAGCTGCTCGACCGGCACGAGACGACCCGGCAGGCGGTCCACGAGGAAGAGCTGCTCGAGCTGTCCCGCGTGCTCGAGCGCACCCTGGCCGATTTCGACGTCGAGGGAAAGGTATCCGAGGTGCATCCCGGCCCGGTGATCACCCTCTTCGAATACGAGCCCGCGCCCGGGATGAAGGTGAACCAGATCCTGAACCGCCAGGACGATCTCGCGCTCGCGCTCAAGGCGCAGAGGATCCGGATCGTCGCGCCGATTCCAGGGAAGGCCGCGGTCGGGATCGAGATTCCGAATCGAGTCAAGGCGACCGTGTCTCTGCGCGAGATCATTTCCTCGGCGCCGTTTCAGGACACGGCGGACGCGCTTCCCCTGGCGCTCGGCAAGGATGTGGCGGGCGCCCCCTTCGCCACCTCGCTCGAGCGGATGCCGCATCTGCTCATCGCCGGCGCGACAGGGTCAGGAAAGAGCGTGTGCATCAACACCCTCATCATGAGCCTGCTGTACACGCGGACCCCCGCGGAGCTTCGATTCATCCTGATCGATCCCAAGATGCTCGAGCTCACCCCCTTCAATGGGATCCCGCATCTGAGGATGCCGGTCGTGACGGATCCCAAGAAAGCAGCGCAGGCGCTCCGTTTTTGCGTCAAGGAAATGGAGCGCCGTTACCAGATGCTCGCGCGGCATGGGGCCCGAAACGTCGAGGCCTACAACCGTCTCAACCTCGACCCTTTACAGGTCGAAGAGCCGAAGCTTCCGTACATCGTCGTGGTGGTGGACGAGCTGGCCGACCTGATGGCCCTCCTGCCGACGGAAATCGAGGAGCCGATCGGCCGTCTCGCGCAAATGGCGCGTGCGGTCGGGATTCACCTGATTCTGGCGACCCAGCGTCCCTCGGTGGACGTGATCACCGGGATGATCAAGGCGAATTTCCCGTCCCGGATCGCGTTTCAGGTGGCGAGCCGGACGGACTCGCGCGTGATCCTGGACATGAACGGTGCCGAAAGTCTCCTGGGAAACGGCGATTGCCTCTATCTCCCTGCCGGAAAGCCGGAGCCGTATCGGATCCACGGTGCCTTCGTCTCCGGGGAGGAGATCGAGCGTGTGGTGGAATTCCTGAAGAGCCAGGGACGGCCGGTCGTGGCGGATGACTCGGCCCTCGAGCAGGTCCGCGTTCCGGAGTCGGACGCGGACGACGAGCTCTACGAGGAGGCGATGCGCCTCGTCGTGCTCCACCAGCAGGCTTCGACATCCATGCTCCAACGCCGGCTCAAGGTGGGATACTCGCGTGCGGCGCGTCTCCTGGATCTGCTCGAGGAGCGCGGCGTGGTAGGGCCCTCGGAGGGGGCGAAGGGGCGTGAAGTGCTGGTCACGGAGCAGGAGCTCGCGGACCGTGCGCACGAAGCGCCTCCCGGGGTCGGAACGAACGCATGATCGCACCGGTCGCGCTCAAGATGAGGGAGCCCGGGCCCGACGGCCAAGCTCTGACGCGCGTCGCGCTCGTGACGCTCGGATGCGCCAAGAACCTCGTCGACTCGGAGATCATGGCGGGCCTCATGGCGCGCGGCGGGTTCGCGATGGCCGCGGACGTGGAAGACGCCGATCTCGCGATCGTCAACACCTGCGCCTTCATCGGACCCTCGCAGCGGGAATCCATCGACCGGATTTTGGAAATGGCCGCCCTGAAGAGAGAAGGAAAGCTCAAAGGCCTCGTGGTCGCCGGCTGTCTCGCGCAGCGCTTTCAGGCGGAGCTGCTTCAGGAAATCCCGGAGGTGGACGCGGTGGTCGGCACCGGGCAGGTGGACGCGATGGTCCGCGTCATGAACCGTGTGCTTCGTTCCCCGGAATCGCGGATCCTCGAGGTGGGGCCGCCCGGGACCGCGGTCGATCTCGCCGCGCACCGCGCGGTTTCGACGCCGCGCCATGTCGCCTATCTTCGCATCGCGGACGGGTGCGATTTCCGCTGCACCTTCTGCATCATCCCGAAGCTCCGGGGAGACCTGAGGAGCCGTCCTCTGGAGTCGGTGGTTCTCGAGGCCCGCAGGCTGGCGGAGGCGGGCGTCAGGGAGCTTCTTCTGATCGCGCAGGATTCCACTTCCTATGGTGAGGATCTCTACGGCGAGTCGCGACTCCCGCAGCTCCTTCGCGCGCTCGCCTCGATCGACGGTGTGGAGTGGATCCGGGTGCATTACACCCACCCCAAGACATGGAGCGAAGCGCTGATCCAGGTGTTTGAAGAGGAAGCGAAGGTGTGCCGGTACGTCGACATTCCTCTCCAGCACGTTACGGATCCGATGCTCCGTCGGATGCGCCGGGAGGTGCGCCGAGCGGATATGGAACGGCTGATCGAGACCCTGCGTAGCCGTCTTCCGGGGGTTGCGATCCGGACCCACTTCATCGTGGGATTCCCGGGCGAAACCGAGGAGGACTTCGATCAGCTGCTCGGGTATGTCCGCCGGGCGGAGCTCGACCACGTGGGATGCTTCGCCTACTCGCGCGAGGATGGGACGCCCGCCGGGCGGATGGCCAGCCAGATCCCGGAACGCGTAAAGCTCTCGCGCCGCCGGGCGTTGATGGCGGCGCAGCGGAAGGTCGCGGAATCCGTGTGGGGCAGGTGGGTCGGACGCGAGGTGCGAGTGCGCGTTGATGGAACGGTTCCGGGACGCGCGGGCGTCTGGGTCGGCCGGGTGGAGCAACAGGGATATGAGGTGGACGGTGTCACCTACGTCCGCGCGCCGGCGGGCGGGAGAGAACTCCGGGCGGGCGAGGTGGTCGAGGCCCGCATCGGACGGGCACGCCACTACGATTTGGACGGGGAGGTAGTCGCGTGACAGGTCGGCCTTGGCTCCGTGCGTTCGCATTTACCCTTATTGTCCATGCAGGATTCGTCGCCCCGGCAGGCGCGGAGATCTCCATGCCCAAGGCACACGCAGCGGTGCTCGATTCGGTGGCGCGCATGGTGGCGGCCGACCTGCTCCGCGGCGCCGCGATCCCACAGGCGCGCGCCGTGCGTATCGCGACGCCGCTCCCCGGGGATACGCTCGGGTTCCTCGCCCAGCGCGTCCTGGAGCGGCTCCGCGAGGGAGGCACGGAGGTGCGGCTCGTGTCCTCGCGCGCCACGGCGGACCTAGGAATGACGCTCGATGATCCGCCGTCCCGAGGGCACGGCGACTCGACCGATCTCCAGCTGAACCTCCAGGTCGGGAGCGCGGGTGTCTCGTATGTGCGCGCGATCCGCAAGTTCCCGTTCGGCGTCCGCGCGTACCAGAGGGTCACCTCCATGCAGGTGGGCGCGAATCTCGTGGATCTCTCGACGCGGGAGGTGCTGTGGGCGAAGTCGGCCTCCGCGCAGGTGGTGGACGAAGTGCGGAAGAGCGACCTGGCCTTCGCGCAAAGCGGCTCGGGAGGGCTCAATCCGATGCTTCCTCGCGCAGGGGGGGGGACACGCCTCCTCGAGCCCCTCATCGTCGTGGGGGTCGTGACCGGGCTCGTCGTTCTCTTCTACTCGAATCGAAACTAGTCGGACGTTGAGACGGCAGGGAAGGCAATGAGTTCGTTCCAGGGGGGAGCGGAATGAGCATCGCGGCCAAACGGCACATGCTGCTCGGACGGGATTATTTCGAACGCGGCTTCTATCAGGACGCGATCCGCGAGCTTCTCGAGGCGGTCAAGCTCAATCCGGACTTTCCCGATCTCCACAATCAGCTCGGGCTCGCGCTCAGCATGAACGGGGATCGGAGGGAGGCCGCCGAGGAGTTCCGCAGGGCGCTCGAGTTGAATCCGAATTATGTGGAAGCGCGGCTGAATCTTGCGATTGTTTTCAACGAGATGGGGCAGTATGACGATGCGCTGCGCGAGTTCAACGTGGAATGTTTGCGTGACCACGAGCAGGAGAACCTTTCGCCGGAGGTTCGCTCCTATTTGGCCGAGTCGCACATGATGCTCGGCGACACCTATCGAAATGTCGGGGTGCTCGTGGACGCGTCCCAGGAATACCGAAAGGCGCTCAAGCTCTCGCCCCAGTATCTGGACATCAAGAACAAGCTCGGCGCCACCTATTGCGAAATGGGACTCCTCCAGGACGCAGAAGCGGAGCTTGAGGAGGCCCTGGCGCAGAACCCTCGCTACGTCGCCGCCCGCGTGACCCTGGGCGTCGTGCTCCTGCGATCCGGGCGAAAAACCCGAGCCCGTGAGGAGTGGGAGAAATGCCTCGTGCTCGATCCCGACAACATACGGGCACGGGCTTACCTGGACATGCTCGAGCGGGAAACCTCCTCTGAGGAATCTCGCGCCCGATGAGGCGATGGATGGTGCTGTTCCTCGTCGCCTCCGCCGCGTCGTCGGGCTGCGGCGGCTCCCTGAAAGAGCAGCGGCGGGAAGGCGTCGCCAGTTTTGAAGCGGCCAAAGCAAGCTACGACCGCGGCAACTACCTCGACGCGATACCGGACTTCAAGGCATATATCGAGCAATACCCTGGAACCGATCGGACCGACGACGCGCTCTACTATCTGGGGGAGAGCTACATCCGTGAACGGGATTACGCGCTGGCGTCGGCGCAGTTCGACCGGCTTCTTCGCGATTTCCCGAGCTCACCGCTCCAGGCCGACGCTCTCTTCGAGCTCGCGCGATGCGATGATCTGCAGAGCCATCCCGCCCCGCTCGATCAGACCGACACGGAGCGCGCCCTGACCCGCTACAACCAGTTCGTCGACCAGTACCCCGGCCATCCCCGCGTGGGAGAGGCTCGCGTGCGGATCCAGGCGCTCCGCGATCGTCTCGCGGAGAAGCTCCTCCGGACCGCCCGGCTCTACGTCAAACTACGACAGGAGAAGGCAGCGACGATCTCGTTTCGCCGTCTGCTTGATCGCTATCCCGACTCGAAATGGGCGCCGGAGGCGGCGCTCTTGTTGGCGGGGTCGCTGGAGCGGCAAGGGCGGAAGCAAGAGGCGGTCGAGACCCTCAAGAAGTTCATTCCTTCCGCGCCCGACGGCGAGATGAAGCGCAAAGCCGATGAGCGACTCCGCGGGCTCCAGGCCTCCGAGGCGCCGCGATGAGCCGCATCGGCGTCTTCGGTGGGACCTTCGACCCGGTCCACACGGGGCACCTCATCATGGCGCAGGAAACGGTCGCTCGATTGAAGCTCGATCGGCTCCTCTTCGTGGCGGCGAACCGGCCGTCGCACAAGCGAGCGCCGGGCCTGGCGGACGTCGAGCATCGGATCGCGATGCTCCGTCTCGCGGTCCGCGGAAATCGCCGCTTCGAGGTGTCCCGCATCGAGGCGGACCGCGGCGGGCTCTCGTACACGGTACGCACGCTCGAGGCGCTCACACGCTCCACGCGCGGGGATCTCTTCTTCCTGATGGGACAGGACAGCCTCGAAGAGTTTCCCCAGTGGCGCGAGCCCGAGCGCATCCTCGAACTCGCGCGCCTCGTGGTCGTGCCGCGGGGGGATCACGACATGCCGTCGCTTCCGCCTTCGATTCGGAGGCGGATCGTCTACGTGAAACCTCCACGCATCGGTATCTGTTCGACCGAGATTCGACGCCGGTTGAAACGCGGACTTCCGGTTCGCTACTGGACGCCGGACCCCGTTCTTCACTACATGGCCCGTCATGGTCTCTACGGCACCGGGAATCGACGCCGGTAAGCAACTCCTTCTCATCGACGGGTCGGCGCTCCTGTACCGATCCCACTTCGCCTTCGCCAGGAACCCACTCCGTGACTCGAGAGGCGAGGTCACGAGCGCGGCCTTCGCGTTTCTCAACACGCTGATCCCGCTTCTGGACGAGCGCCGCCCGGACCATGTCGCGGTGGTCTTCGATACGAAGGCTCCCACGTTCCGCCATCGCGAATACGCCGAGTACAAGGCCCATCGGCCCCCGATGCCGGAAGATCTGGCACGCCAGATTCCGAAGATCCGGGAGCTCGTGCGACTGCTGGGTGTGCCGATCGTCGAGCAGGAGGGGGTGGAGGCGGACGACCTGCTCGGAACGCTTGCGGTCGAGGCGGCGAAGGCGGATGCCACCGTGTGGATCCTCACCGGAGACAAGGATTTCTACCAGATCGTATCGGACCGGATCCGGCTTTTGAGCCCGGGCGCCCGCGGCGCGGTCGAGACGATCGACCGGGCGGGCGTACGCGCGCGCTTCGGTGTGGATCCCGAGCAGATGATCGATCTGCTCGCGCTCATGGGGGACGCGTCGGACAACGTGCCGGGCGTGCCGGGCGTCGGTGAGAAGACTGCGGCGCAGCTCATCGCCACACATGGTTCCCTGGACGAGCTGTACCGTTCGGTCGACGTCGTCGCACGCCCGGGCCTCCGCGACAAGATCCGCGCCAATGAAGGCAAGGCGCGTCTTTCGCAGAAGCTCGTCACCATCCGGACGGATCTGCCGCTCGATCTCCACTGGAACGAGCTCGAGCGAGCCCCCTCGGACCTCGCGGAGCTGGTGCGCGTGCTCGACGAGCTGGGGTTTCGCGCGCTCAAGAAGCGATTCCTGGAGGAGCTGGAGGCGACCCAGCCGACTGAGCTGTTCCCGGAGTACGCAACCGCCGTCGAATCGCCACCGCCCGTCCTTTCGGTGAAGGCGCCCGACCACCCGCCGCTGGGGGACTACCGGATTGTGCGGACGTCCGAGGAGCTCGAGGCGCTTGCCGGCGCGCTCGCCGAAGCGCGCGACTACGTCGCGTTCGATACCGAGACCACGAGGCTGGACCCGCTCCAGGCCGAGCTCGTCGGGATTTCCGTCGCGCTCGAGCCTGGCCGGGCGTCTTACCTTCCGATCGGGCACGACCGGGGCGCAAATCTCGACCCGGCCCGGGTCCGAGAGGCACTCGGGCCGTTCTTCTCGGACCCTGCGAAGAAACGGGTCGCCCAGAACGCGAAGTTCGACTGGCATGTGCTCCACCGCTTCGGCATTCCCGTGCACGACGTCTCGCTGGACACCATGCTGGCCGCCTCTCTTGTCGATCCCGACCAGCCGAAGAACATCGATCACCTCGCGCGCACCCGGCTCGGCGTCGAGAAGATCCCGACCCAGTCGCTGATCGGGTCAGGTCGAGGCCAGACGATGGCCGGCGTCCCGATCGATCGGATCGCGGAGTATTGCTGCGAGGATTCCGACGTGTGCTTGAGGCTGGCGCCGATCCTTCTCCAAGAATTGGAGCGCTCGGGGCTCACCCCGCTCTTCCGGGACGTGGAGATGCCGCTCCTGGGCGTGCTGGTCCGCATGGAGCGCGCCGGGGTGAAGGTCGACGTGCCGGCGCTCCACGCCATGTCGCGCACGCTCGGGGAGCAGTGCGTCAGACTCGAGGCAGAAATCCAGGAGGCCGCGGGGGTTCCGTTCAACGTGAACTCACCTCGCCAAGTGGCCGAGATCCTGTTCGATCGTCTGAAGCTTCCGAGAGGGCGCCGCACCAAGGATGGGTATTCCACCGACGTCGAGGTGCTCGAGAGCCTGGCGCCGCACCATCCCCTCCCGAAGCTTCTGCTGCAGCACCGCCAGTACCAAAAACTCAAGGGCACCTATGTCGACGCGCTCCCTCGATTTGTCCACTGCGAGACCGGGCGCGTCCACGCGACCTTTCACCAGACGGTAGCCTCGACCGGCCGGTTAAGCGCGAGCGACCCCAGCCTCCAGAACATTCCGATCCGGTCGGAGGAGGGCCGCGCGATCCGGAAGACGTTCATCGCCGAAGGGGAGGACGGGCTCCTCGTCTCGTTCGACTACTCGCAGATCGAGCTTCGCCTCATGGCTCATCTCTCCGGCGATTCCGTGCTCGCGGAAGCGTTCCGTTCCGGGGGGGACGTGCATCGCACGACGGCGGCGCGGCTGTTCGGCGTCCCGCTGGAGGACGTGACCCAGGCCCAGCGGGCGCAGGCCAAGGTCGTCAACTTCGGCGTGCTCTACGGCATGGGCCCCGCGAGGCTCGCGCGTGAATTGAACCTCTCGCGGGCCCTGGCTTCGGCGTTCATCGAGGAATACCGCCGGACATTGTCCGGAGTGGCATCCTACCTCGATCAGATGCTCGTCCTTGCGCGGCAGCGCGGCTACGCCGAGACGATCTTGAAGCGCCGATGGCCGCTCCCGGCGCTTCACGAGGATGGCGCTCGCAGGGCCGAGGCCGAGCGTGTGGCCGTCAACATGCCGATCCAGGGTTCCGCCGCAGACCTCATCAAGGTGGCGATGGTCCGGATCGACGCGTTGCTGCGGGACCGCCCCGAGATGAAATCGCGGCTCATACTTCAAGTGCATGACGAACTCCTGTTCGAGACGAGCGGAGAGGAATTCGAGACGCTGAAGACTCTCGTCACCGACGTCATGGAGCACGCGATCCCGCTCCGCGTTCCGCTGGAAGTCCACGTCGGTCACGGAAAGACCTGGGCCGACGCGCATGCGTGACGACTCGCCCGGCCATCCGCGCGGACGCCTAAATCGCTTGACCGGGGTTCATCCACGTCGATAGGTTGAGGGGATGCTCCGCATCGGCGTGACGGGTCTCATGGCCTCGGGCAAGACCGACGTCGCGGCGCGATTCCGGGAGCATGGCGCGAGGGTGGTCGATGGGGACGCGCTGGGCTGGGAGGTGCTCCGCAATCCCGATGTGCGCGAGCGCATCGCAGCGCAATTCGGCGCGTCCGTCCTGGCGCCGGATGGAAGCGTGGACCGGCGCGCGCTGGGGCGGATCGTGTTTCGCGATGAAGTCGCCCTGGGCCGTCTCAATGGGATTGTGCAGCCCGCGCTCGAAGCCCGGGTCCGCGAGGCGTTGGAGTCCGCGGCGGGGGAGGGCGTGCTCGTGCTGGACGCCGCGCTCCTCGGAGCATGGAGGCTCGAGCCGGAGCTCGATGGCGTCGTCCTCGTGCTCGCTCCGGCCGAGGTCCGCGTGGCGCGCCTCGCCGCCTCGAAGGGGTTTTCCAGGGAAGAAGCCCGAGAACGGATCGAGGGGCAGAAGCTTCCTCCTATCCTCGGTGCGAGAAGGCTCTGGCGCATCGAAAACACCGGCGCTCGGGTGGAGCTCTTGAAGCGCGCCGACGAAATCTGGGCCGAAATCGAGCGGCTTCGATCCGAGCCCAGGAGCAGATAGAATCACAACCGGGAGGGAAAACGGTCCCATGGACTTGCTGGCTACGCGAAAGAGACTCGAAGACGGACGCCGGATTCTGGCGGAACTCAGGAGCTATCTTTGACGTCGAACAATGCGAGCGTCGCGCCGGGGAGCTCGAGGCCAAGATGGCGGCACCCGACTTTTGGAACGACGCCGAGTCCGCCCAGAAGGTGGTCTCCGAGCTCAAAATGTTGCGTCGGATCTATGAGCCCTACCGTGAGCTGGAGCGCGAGGTCCAGGACGCCGAGGGCCTGATCGCGCTCGTCGAGCAGGAGCCGGACGAATCCCTGGCCGACGAGCTCGAGCGCCAGTCGAAGCAGCTTCTACCGAAAATCCAGGCACTCGAGCTGCAAAGCCTCCTTTCGGAGGAGAGCGACACCCACGGCGCGATCGTGACCATCCACCCCGGCGCCGGCGGAACCGAGTCGCAGGATTGGGCCCAAATGCTCTTCCGCATGTACACCCGCTATCTGGAGCGGAAGGGGCTTCCATCCCAGGTGCTTGACCTCCAGCCGGGGGAAGAGGCGGGGATCAAGGACGCCACCGTGGAGGTGGACGCGCCGTTCAGCTACGGCTACCTCAAAGCCGAGCGCGGGGTCCATCGGCTGGTGCGGATCTCCCCCTACGACGCGAATCACCGCCGGCATACCTCCTTCGCTTCGGTCTTCGTCTACCCGCTCGCCGAGGGGAACGGCGACCTGCAAGTACCCGAGAGCGAGCTTCGCATTGATACATTCCGCGCCAGCGGCGCCGGGGGGCAGCACGTCAACAAGACCGAGTCGGCGGTGCGGATCACGCACGTCCCTAGCGGAATCGTCGTCCAATGTCAAAACGAGCGCTCGCAGCACAGGAATCGCGACGCGGCGATGAAGATCCTCAAGGCGCGTCTGTACTCGCTCAAGATCGAAGAAGACCTCAAGAAGCGAGAGGTGTTGACGGGAGGCAAGAAGGACATCGCCTGGGGAAGCCAGATCCGCTCCTATGTCTTTCATCCCTACACGCTGGTCAAGGATCACCGAACCGATCTCGAAGTTCGAGACGTGCAGCGCGTCATGGACGGGGACTTAGACCCCTTCATCGATGCCTACCTGAGACTGAAGGAGCGCAAGTGAGCCCAGCGAATCCGCAGATTTTCCGCGAGTACGACATCCGCGGGGTCGCCGATCGCGACTTGACCGACGAAGTTGTCCGGTCCATCGGTGGCGCGTTCGCCCGGCGGATGAGGGACAGGGGCAAGAAGATCATCGCCGTGGGACGCGACGTTCGGCTTTCCTCGCCGCGAATCCGCGCGGCGCTGGTCGAGGGGCTCCGCGACCAGGGGGCCCGGGTCATCGACGTGGGCCAGGTTCCCACGCCGGCGCTGT
Organism: Candidatus Eiseniibacteriota bacterium; assembly: GCA_036505295.1. GTDB lineage: Bacteria > Eisenbacteria > RBG-16-71-46 > SZUA-252 > SZUA-252 > WS-7. The sequence continues at coordinate 50 of DASXTQ010000081.1, read as the reverse complement.
ATTTCGCGATCCTCCACCTGCACGCGGACGGCGGCGTCATGGTGACCGGC